>JACQPK010000396.1 GCA_016207565.1 Elusimicrobiota bacterium | reverse complement strand
TGAACGCCGAGATCTCCGCGCGCACCGAGCAGGTGCTGCTGCGCGCGCTGGCCAAGGACCCGGCGGACCGCTATCCCACGGTGACCGACTTCGCCGCGGACCTCGAGCGTGCCGTCGCGCAGCGTCCGGGACGCACCATGCCGACGGTCGTGAGCGCCCGGCCGAGCGCGCCAAGGGCGCTGCCGGTCGCGACACCCGCCACCCGCTCGGTCACGATCGCGGTCCCATGGCTGTCCCCGCGGCCGGCGCTGCTCGCCATCGTGGGACTCGCGCTCCTGATCGTCGGGGGTGGCGGCGCCGCGGTGCTCGGCGCGTTCGCTTCGCCGACACCGGCGCAGACCCCGAGCGCGACCCCGGCTGTCGCCGTCGCCACCACCGTGCCTACGACATCGACGCCCACGGTCGCTCCCGCAACGACCGGACCGGCGGCGACCGCTCCAGTGACGCCAACGCCGACCCCAACCGCGACCCCGAGCCCCACGAGGGCCTCGATCACCGCGGCGCCCATCGTGATCGTCACGACCCCGACTCCGACACCCACCGCGACGCCACCACCACCCACGCCGACTCCGACGCCGGCGCCGAACTACTGGACCTTCAAAATCGTCGTCAGCGGCGACGGTGAGGTGTGCCCGACGTCGCTGAGGGACCTTGCGGGTTGCGCGCGAAGTCAGACCCTCAACGTGCCCCTCGCCCTCAATGCCGGACCCGGCACCGTCGCGGTCGTGGGAAAGGGGGCGACGAACCGCATCACGATCTCGTGGTCGGGCGCGACGCGCAATTGCCATGACTACATCGGTGCCTCCTACGGCGCCGGTCCGTACGCCTGGCCGCTCCCGAATGGGCTGCGGTGCGACCTTGACGCCGTGATCCGCCCCGGTGACGCCTTCGTTCTGACCGTCGCGTTCGAAGTGACGGCAAAGCCGTGACCCTCGCTCCCCGTGCCACCGTCGGTACGGCAAGGCGACGGGCGCATCGGCTTCCGGCGCGCATGAGGTTGGAGACATGGGTGGCGCTCGCCGCGGTGACGATCGCGGTCGCGTCATGCGCTCTCCCGACCGGACCCGCGGAACGATCGTCGGATCCGCTCGGCGCATCGAAGGCCTGCGCGCCATCGGGCTGGACCGCTGACGTGTTCCCGCCAGGGTCGCGCGACTACGGCTTCGGACCGAACGCCGATGTCGGTCGGATCCGCTTGATCACCCCGGAGTCCGTCGCTTCCGGCAAGGGGCTCTCGAAGGCGGGCGGGGCGACCTTCATCACCGACTGGTGGACCGTTTCGGCGCACGAGGAGACATCGATCGTCTTCGCCGACGGACGTGTGGGCAAGCAGTACCGGTCACGGTCGGGCACGTCCCGCATCACGACCGAGTTCACGACCGCGGCCGGCACGTGGCAGCTGTACTCGTCATCCGACGAGCGCTACGACGAGGTGCTTCGCTGCGTGGAGGGGCGCCTCGCCGGCGCGGCGAGATGATGCGACCGGCATCCGGCGGATGCGCCATGATCGAGCGCGCGGCACATACCCTCGGCCGCTACTGGATCCTCAAGCCGCTTGGTCAGGGCAGGGGAGGATCGCGGTCCGTCGGGTTCGTCCGTACGGTGTGCCCGGCTCGATCCGCGACGAGGTCGTTCAGCTGCGTGTGAAAGCTCCGCGATGAGCAGCGTCGGCCGCCTGGCGCTCCTCGCCGCGCTGCTCCTTGCGTCGTGTGACGGTGGCCAGGGCACCAGTGGAAGGCCGAGCCCCTCGCCCGAGAGCGACGCGTGCGCGCGCGTCGCACTCTCGCGCGACTGGACCACGGAGCAGAGCTACACGCGCGGGTCGGTGCCGCGCGGAGACGGGATCCAGCTTGGGCTCAGCGGACGGGTACGCGACACGGCGGTCCGCGCGACCGTGAAGGCGCCCGACGGGAGCGAGCTCAGCACGCTGAAGACCCAGGAGCAGCACCGCGGAGACGAGGCGAGGTATGTCGTGCGCTACCCCGCGGACTTCACGCCCGCGGGGACCACCGGCGTGCTCGGCATCGCCACCCCCGGGAGCTACGCGGTGTTGTGGGAGGTGAATGGCTCGGTCGCCGCCTGCGACGCGTTCGAGGTGACCCCGACGGGCGTCGCGGACGCGCAGTCGTGCACACCGGCAGGATGGTCGGCGCTCGACCCTGGCAGCACGCTCGTCCTGCGCTCGGGCACCGCGACGATGAGCATCGCGGGCGATCAGCATCTCCTCGGCGTCGTTGGGGATCCCTGGTACGCGTTCGAGCCAAATGATCGGCAGAACCTGACGCTCGGCGACGGCTCGAACGTAGCCGTCATCGTCAGCAGAGGATCCACCCCGCGGCGCGTCGCGGCGCGGTTCGGTGTGGGTCAGGTGCCGTTCCGATTCGACGCCAGCGCGGATGCGTTGCCCGACCTGGTCGAGCGTGCACGAGCGTTCATCGCCTGCGCGCAGCAGAAGCTGGCCGGAGCGTCGTCGGGACAGACGGCACAGCCCACACCGGCCCCCACGACGCCGCGGCCGACCATCGCGCGTACCCCGACCCCCGCGTCGGGGCCCTGTGCTGGGGCCGGCGACCCAGCCAGCACGGGGCTCGAGGGGATCGTGAGGTACGTGTCGGACCCGATCCCGGGCATCCCCGTCGAGATCTGGATCGACGGGGTCCGGCGGGCATCCGCGACGACGGGCCGTGACGGACGGTATCGCGTGCTCGGCCTGCCGGTCAGCGGGCTGGTCTCGGTATACCCGCGACTCGAGCTCACCGATTACATCGGTGTGCATGTGCAGGGCGAGATGACGGTCCACACGAACGCGGTCACCAGGACCTGCGGCGGCGCGATCGCCGCCGTCCCGGACCTCATCCTGGTCTGGCACATGGGCCAGGCCATCACACCGGTGCAGATGTTCGGGACGATCCCGCCTGGCCACACGACGATCAGCTGGTCGCACATCCCTGGGGCGACCTCCTACCGGGTGCACCTCGAGGCATCGGATGAGTTCCGTCGGAGCTGCCCGATGGCCTCCCTGAGTGCCGACACGGCGGTGCCCTTCACCAGCTACGTGACGCCCAGCCTGGTCGCGGGTCGGTACTACGGATTCGTGGTCAGGGCGTTCGCGGGCACGGAGATCACCGGCGAGGGCGAACGGTGCTTCGGCGTCCAGTGAGGATCCGACTCGCCGTGACGGTGATCTGCCTGATGCTGATCGGCGCCTGCGGCACCGACGAGCGTGTTCAGCCGCCGGACGATCCCGACGCGGCCGCGATCGTCATCGCGCAGGGTACGCAAGGCAGGGTCGGCGACCTCTCCATCGGTGTCAGCAGCGTGCACGACGCGGACTATGTCGGGGACGACGGCGTGTCACGGCACGGCCTGGTGGCGGGCCTTGCCTTCCTCTCTTCGGCGGAGCCGCCGCGCACCGAACGCCGTCAGGTGCACCCCGGTCAGCGGATCGACATCTTCGGGTACTCCGTGTTCGTCGAGGGCGTGAGCGACAGCGGGCTCCTCGGGTCGGTCCTGTCCGGCGGTGCACCGGGCGCCTCGAATGGAAGCGTCCGCCTGAGGATCAGGGCGCCAAGGGCGTCCGCGACGTCGCCCACGGCCGGTACACCGCTGACCCCGCTGGCGGGGAGGCTCAGCCTGGATGTGCTCGGTCCGCAGGGCGATGAGGCGCAGGATGTGCGACCGGGCGGTGCGCTCCCGCTGGTCGCGGTGGCGCACAACAGCGTGTACGAGATCACGTGTCGTCCCGTCACGTGGTCGCTCGACCCGCCGACGGCCGGGAGCCTCGACGATCTCGGTCGTCCAGGCCAAGGCGTGCTGTTCCGCGCGGCTCCGCTGCCCGCGGGTCGGACGAGCCTCAGCGCCAAGATCACCGCGACCACGATCCCGAGCGGCCCGGCCGAGGTCGCGATCACGCGGGTCATCTTTGCCGCTGTCTCCGAGACGCCGCGCTCGCGCATCCGGCCTGGCCCGACGGACCCGGGGATCCCATTGCCTCCGCCTCCGGGCGTGACCATGCCGCCGCCTCCGCCGAGCTCGACCTACCCTCCCTACGACTGGGGGACCAGCGGCCGTCCGGTCGTCAGACCGAACCCGGCGAATGTCTCGATCGGGCGTTCGACCCAGCTCTCGACCGTCGAAGCTGTGCGGTGGGATGTCTGTCCGGCTGCGTTCGGCACCGTAACGACCTCCGGGCTGTTCCAAGCGTCGACCGCGGGCGTCGGCTACGTGATCGCCCAAGGGCGGCGCGCGGGCACATTCGGTGATGTCTTCCCCGGCGGGGTCGCGATCGTGGTCGTGCAATGACGGCCGTGACGCCATGACCCTGACCCCCGGCAGCACCCTCGGCCGCTACCAGATCGTCGAGCCGCTCGGGCAGGGCGGCATGGCCACGGTGTACAAGGCCTATCAGCCGGCCCTCGAGCGCACCGTGGCGCTCAAGGTCATCCGCCGCGGCTTCGCCGAGGACCCCGAGTTCCGCGAGCGCTTCGCGCG
>JACQPK010000364.1 GCA_016207565.1 Elusimicrobiota bacterium | reverse complement strand
GGAGTTCGATTTGAGCCTCATCGTCACCGCGCCGAACGTGGTCTTCGATGTGAAGAAGAAGGGGGAGCCGGGCTACGCCAGGCTCGATAACCCGGCGAAGTTCCCGCACTACGGCGATATCGAGTCGATCCGCGAGCCCTACGTCGCCGTGACGATCGTCTTGCCCGTGAACTTCCAAGAGCCGGTGATGAACCTGCTCAAGGACCGCCGCGGCATCCACAAAAGCGTGGAGTATCTGTCCTCCGACCGGATGATCATCCGTTACGACCTGCCGCTCGGCGAGATGGTCCTCGATTTCTACGACAAGCTGAAGTCGATCTCGAAGGGCTACGCCTCCTTCGACTACGTGCCGACCGACTACCGGGAGTCGGAGCTGGTGAAGCTCGAGATTCTCATCCACGCCGACGTCGTGGACGCCCTGAGCCAGATCGTCCACAAGAGCAAGGCGTATTACATGGGAAAGGCGCTCTGCGAGAAGCTCAAAGAGCTCATCCCGCGCCAGCAGTTCGAGGTGGCGATCCAGGCCCGCCAGGACGGCCGCATCATCAGCCGCGAGACCGTGCCCGCCGCCCGCAAGGACGTCTTGGCCAAGTGCTACGGCGGCGACAT
Organism: Elusimicrobiota bacterium; assembly: GCA_016207565.1. Lineage (GTDB taxonomy): Bacteria > Elusimicrobiota > Elusimicrobia > UBA1565 > JACRDR01 > JACRDR01. Next base: position 31,123 of record JACQPK010000364.1, on the reverse strand, counting down.
CACCCGCAAGCGCAAGCTCCTCGAGAAGCAGAAGGAAGGCAAAAAGAAGGCCAAGATGCTCGGCTCGGTCGAGATCCCGCAGGAGGCCTTCCTCGCGGTCCTGAAGATCACGCAGTAGGTCTTGACAACACACCTTGGGTCATATACTATGCATCACATAGTATGAAGCCGGCCGGCGAGTTCTTGAAAGGCTGCACCGAAACGATCGTGCTTTCGCTGCTGGCGCAGCGAAAGATGTACGGCTACGAGCTGGTCTCCGAGATCCAGGAGCGGAGCGGCGGCTTCCTGCGGCTCGGCGAAGGGACGATCTATCCTCTCCTTTATACCCTCGAGCGCAAGGGGCTCGTGAAGGGCGCCTGGGAAGGCAGCAAGGAGAAGGGCCGGCGCCGGAAATATTACGCCCTGACCGCGAAGGGCGAGGAGGCGGCGCAGCAGGACCGCCTCCAGTGGAACACGCTCGCCAAGGGGATGCGCCTCGTCCTAGGGGAGGCGGCGTGAACCGCGGGCTCGAGCGCTACGTCGCCGAGGTGCTCCGCGCGGCCGAGCTTCACCCCACGGACGAGCGGGAGGTCCGCGAAGAGCTCTTCGACCATGCCGCCGCGCTGGCGTCGGACGAGGGGCCGCTCGATTCGGAGTCCGCCTATGCCCTGGCGCGCGCGCGGCTCGGCGAGCCGGCCCGCCTCGGAGAAGCGATCGCCGGCGGGAAGGGCCGGTTGCGGACCTACTGGAAGAAGGAAGGGCGCCGGATGCCCGCGATCGCGCTCTGCGCGCTGGTCCTCGCGCTGCTCCTGCGGGCGCCCGCGCTCGCCTTGGTGAAAGCCTCGACCGAATTCCTCGCTCCGATTTGTAGTCTGACGGGCCGATAAGGGAGAATAACGGCGTGGAAGAGAGACTTTTCTGGATCGGCGTGACGATGGGGCTCTATGCGTGGGGAACCCGCGTGGGTTCCGATCGCGGGATCCTCGACACCCGGACCCGCACCGCGCTCTGGCACGGCCTCTTCCTCCTGATTGCCGGCTTCGCGATGGCGCTCATCGCGGTGATGTCGCTCGAGAGCCGCGGCCGCTTCGCCGCCCCGTCGCTCGGCACGATCTCGATGCGCGAGCTGACGCCCAGCTTCGCCTTCGGCTTCCTCCTCGGCGTCTGGGGCCTCGTCAGCGCCTATCGCAAAGGCGACACGCGGGAAGGCCGCCAGTACTTCCAGACCGAGGATATGGAGTGGGCCGAGACCGTCTTCTCCGCCGTCCTCTTGGCTTCGCTCCTCATGTACTTCGTCGTCCAGGCGTTCAAGATCCCGTCGGGATCGATGCGCACGACGCTCCTCGAAGGCGATCACCTGTTCGTGAACAAGTTCATCTACGGCGTGCGCATCCCTTTCACGAGGAAGCGGATCCTGAAGTTCACGCAGCCCCGGCGCGGCGACATCATGGTGTTCCAGTTCCCGACGGACAACCCGCAGGAGACGCATTGCGGCAGCGTCCAGTTCGGCAAGGACTTCATCAAGCGCACGATCGGCCTGCCCGGCGAGACCGTCGAGATCAAGAAGGGCAAGGTCTTCATCGACGGCAAGGTGCTGGAAGGTGAGGCGTACGCTCAGTATGTGGATGCATCGCGCTACCCGCCGGCCACGACCAAGTTGCCGGCCGAGGACTATCAGCGCCTGTGGCAGACGCACCAGCTCGATCACCGGCTGGGCGACGCCGTCCGCGACAACTTCGGCCCGATCAAAGTGCCCGAGGGCACCTACCTGATGATGGGCGACAACCGCGACCGCTCCTGCGACGGCCGCTTCTGGGGTCCGGTGGCCGAGCACTACCTGAAAGGCAAGGCCTGGGTCATCTACTGGCCGCCCACCCGGATAGGCCGGGTCCACTAGCATGCAGGCGCTGCTGCTCGCGGCGCTCGTCGCGTCGGCCGCGCCCGCCGCCCCGCCCAAAGTCCTCGTCGCTCCTTACGCCGGCATCATCACTCCCGTCGCCGCCGAGTTCCTGACCGAGGCACTCGCGAAGGCCGCGAACGGCGGCTTCGACGCGGCCGTCATCGAGCTCGACACGCCGGGAGGCCTCGATCCGTCGATGCGGACCATCGTGCAAGCCATCATGACGAGCAAGGTGCCGGTCGTCGTCTACGTGGCGCCGTCCGGCGCGCGGGCCGCCTCGGCGGGGGCCTTCATCACGATGGCTGCGCACGTCGCGGCGATGGCGCCCGGTACGAATATCGGCGCCGCCCATCCGGTCGCGCTGCCGGGCATGGGCGGAGGCGAACGCGGGAAGAAGGAGGAGGCGCCGCGCGACAAGATCATGGAAGGCAAGATGGCCAACGACGCCGCGGCCTACCTCCGGTCGATCGCCAGGGAGCGCGGGCGTAACGAGGAGTGGGCCGCCAAGGCGGTCCTCGAGAGCGCGTCGATCCCGGTCGTCGAGGCGGTCGAGAAGAAGGTCGTCGATCTGCAGGCCGCGAGCCTCGACGAGCTCCTGCGGGTCCTCGAGGGCCGCAAGCTCGCCGGCTTCCCGAAGCCGCTCCGGCTCGCGGGAGCGGCGATCGAGCGCCACGAAATGACGCGCCGCCAGCGCTGGCTCGCGACGCTGGCCGATCCCAACATCGCGATGATCCTGATGTCGCTCGGCGCGGCGGGGCTCTTCATCGAGCTCTACAGCCCCGGCCTGATCCTGCCGGGCGTCGTCGGCGCCGTCTGCCTCGTGCTCGCGTTCTATTCCTTCCAGACGCTCTCGGCGAGCTACGCGGGAGTGCTCCTGATCGCGCTCGGCCTGATCTTCTACCTGCTCGAGGTGAAGATCACGAGCTTCGGGCTCCTCGCCTTGAGCGGAACGGCCTCGCTGCTCCTCGGCGCCCTCATGCTGTTCCAGAACTCGTCGATCGGCGGCGTGCAGGTCGCGTGGAGCGTCCTCGTCACGACGGTCGGAGGGCTGCTCGGCCTGACGGCGATCGCGTCCGCGCTCGTCCTCCAGGCGCACCGGCGCCGGCAAGAGGCGGGCACCGAGGCGATGATCGGGATGAAGGCCGAGGTCGTGGCCACCCTGTCGCCGAAGGGCAAGGTCCGCCTCGGCTCGGAGCTTTGGGACGCGGTCACCTCCGGCGTCACGGTGGTCGAAGGAGCGACCGTGATCATCGAGGCGGTCGACGGGCTGACGCTCCGCGTCCGCCCCGAAAGTTAGTGGCGCGACCCGAGCCGGGCCGTCACATGCGCGCCGAGATCGGGGAGCAGCCCGACGTGCTCGCGCGCGTCCTGCGGCGGGAGGCCCCGCGCGCGCGGAGGATCGGCGCCCTGCTCCGGCGCCGCGGCGCCAAGCTCGCGGTGCTCGCGGCCCGCGGGAGCTCCGACCCCGCGGCCGTCGTCGCGAAATACCACATCGAGTGGTCCGTCGGCGCGCCCGTGGCGCTGGCGGCACCGTCTTTGGTCACGCTTTACGGGGCGCGGCTCGGCCTGAGGGACGCGCTCGTGGTGGGCGTCAGCCAGTCCGGCCGCTCGCCCGACGTCGTCGAGTACCTGCGGATGGCTCGGCGCGGCGGCGCGCTTGCCGTCGCGGTCACCAACGAGCCGGGCTCGCCGCTCGCGCGGGCGGCCGACGAAACGCTCCTCTGCCACGCGGGCCGCGAGCGGAGCGTGGCGGCGACGAAGACGTTCTCGGCGCAGGTCGCCTGCCTCGCGCTTCTCGCCTCGGCCTGGGCCGACAACGCGCGCGGAGCCGCCCTCGGGGAAGGCCTCGCGCAAGCGCCGGCCCGTCTGCGGCGGATCCTCGCGGCACAGGCGTGCGCCCGAGCGTGGGCCCACCGGCTCGCCGCCTCCGAGCGCTGCGTCGTGCTGGCGCGCGGCTTCGCGTACCCGGCCGCGCTCGAGGCCGCGCTCAAGCTCAAGGAGTCGGCGGGCCTTCCCTGCGAAGGAGCGTCCGCCGCCGACTACCTGCACGGGCCGATCGCGGCCGCCGGACCCGGGCTCGCCGCGCTCCTCTTCGACCCGAAAGGGCCCGGCCGGCCGACGATGCGCCGAGTCGCCGAGCAGCTCAAGCACGCGGGCGCGGATCTGATCCGCGCCGACGCCGAGGGCTGGCCGGAGCCGCTCTGCGGCCTGCCGTTCGCGGCGCAGGCCCAGGTCGCGGCTCTCGAACTTGCGCTGCTCAAGGGCCGAAACCCCGACGAGCCGCCGCGGCTGCGCAAGGTCACGACGACCTGGTAGGGCTACAGCGGCGGCAGGAACTCGGAGATCGTGGAGAGGAGCTGGCTCACGTCCATCGGCTTGGTGAGGAGCCGCGCCTTCAGCGACTCGGGCACGAGGCGCTTCGCCGCCTGCTCCTCGACGGCGGTCAGGAAGATCACGGGGATGTGCGCGGTCCGCGAGTCCTGCTGTAGCGCCTTGCAGGCGGTCGAGCCGTAGGCGCCGGGCATCATGAGGTCGGCGATGATCAGGTGAGGCAGCCACTCCTTCGCCTTCTCGATCAGCTTCAGCCCGTCGCCCACCGACGCGATCTCGTAGCCGCGCGCCTCGAGAATGTCGGTCAAGGCGTCGATGATGCCCGGCGAGTCATCGGCGAGCAGGATCCGGTAGCTCATGCGGGAGGCGGGGGGGGCGGGGGCGCCTGCGGCGGCGCGGGAGGCGGCGCCGCGGAGGCGCCGAGGATGGCGTTGACCGCCGCGAGCAGGGCGTGCGGCATCACCGGCTTGAACATGTGCTTGGTCTTCGGGCCTTCCGGCGGCACGACGCGCCGGGCCTGCTGCTCGGGCACCGCCGTCAGGAAAATCACGGGGATCGAGGCCGTGACCGGGTCGTCCATGAGCGCCTTGTAGGCGGCCGAGCCGTAGGCGCCGGGCATCATGAGGTCCGCGATGATGAGCTGCGGACGCCACGTCTTGGCTTTCTCGATCATCTGCACCCCGTCGGGCACGGACACCACTTGGTGCCCGCGCGACGTAAGGATGTCTTTGAGCAGCTCGACGATATCCTGCGTATCATCGGCAACCATGATCAAGGCCAAAGGGAAAAAACCTCCCAAGGAGTTCCGGCGGGAAGTGTAGGATAGCGGAAATTGTGACGGTGCGCTAGCTCCCTGATCGGGGGGGGGGCGACGGCTGGGGCCTATCGTCTTTATTAGGCCCACCGTCCCATTCGCGCGAGTCCCTCCAGGGACTCGACGCGTCCAGCCCCGCGCGTTACGGTAGCGAAGCCATGGCGAATGGAGGTGTCCGATGAAGAGGAGCATCCTGGCTTATGCCGGTCTCAGCGCGCTGCTCTCGCCCGCGTCGGCGGTGTTCGCGCAGACGTTCGAGGCGCTCAAGGAGCGTGCGGGCTCGCGCTTCGGCGAAGGGACGGCGATCGAGTCCGCGGGGGACGGGGTCCCCGGCACCTTCGGCTCGCGGGGCTCCGATCTCACGGTCGCCTATCACGACCGCGGGCATGAACGCGGGCACGACCACGGACGCGACCGCAACCGCGACTCGGATCACCGCCGCCATGACCCCGACCACGAGGAGCGCGAGCGCCGCCGCGAGGAATGGCGCCGCCGCGAGGCCGAACGGGTCCGCGCCGAGCAGCGCGCCGACGCGCTCGCCGCGGGGGTCGTCCTCGGCGCTCTGGCGATCAACGCGGTGGCGGGCTGCGCGGCGGAGCAGGCCCGGCACCGGAGCGAGCCGCCGCCGGTCGAGGCGACGACCGGCGAGGTGATATACCGGTGACTACAGCGAGACGATCGAACTCTGGTGGTGGTAGTACGGCGGCCGCGCCTGGTAGCGCAGGATCGCCTCCTTCATGATCTCCTCGATGAAGCCCTCGTAGGAGAGGCCGATCATCTCGGCGCAGTTCGGAACGCAGTCGCCGCGGTTGATCGACGGGTTGGGGTTGATCTCGAGGACGTAGGGGTTCCCTTGCCGGTCGACGCGCACCTCGATCCGCGCGTAGTCGTGGCAGTCGAAGATGTTGTAGGCGTCTAGGCAGATCTCGGAGATGAGCGCCGTGATCTTCTGCGAGTACTTCGCCGGGCGCTCGATCTTGATCTTCTCGTAGACCGGGTCCTCGGCCCACTTCGCCTTGAAGGGGTAGATGCCCCAGAAGCCGGGCGGCATCTCGTTGAAGAGGCTCCGAGAGAGGGGCAGCACCTTCACGCGCTCCTCGTTGCCCATGATGCTGACGTCCACCTCGTCGCCTTCGATGAACTCCTCGATGAGCGCGGGGCGCCGGAGCTCGTCGATGATGAAGTTCACCTGAGTCTTGAGGTCCTTGAGGCTCGTGACGACCGACTTGTTCGAGATGCCGATCGAGTTGTCGGTGTTCGCGGGCTTGACGATGAGCGGGTACCGCAGGTCCTCGCGGATGTCGTCGTCTTTCGCGAAGACGTAGTCGAACTTCGGCGTCGGGATCTGATGGTACTCGAGGATCTTCTTCACCTTGATCTTGTCGATGCACATCGCCAGGGAGAGGGGATTGGAGCCCGTATAGGGGATGCCGAGGCAGTCGAGCATCGCCGCGGCGTGCGGCTCGAGCAGCGACGAGTTGTTGATGCGCTCGCAGACGTTGAACACGAGGTCGACGTCGGCCTGCGCGATCTTGTCGAAGGGCAGCGGCGTTTCGTTCATGTCGAAGAACGTGACCTTGTGGCCCTTCGACTCGAGCGCCTTCTGGATGTTGAGGCCGACGGAGGTGAGGTCTTGTTGTACCGCCGCCTCGCTCTTGCCGTCCTCGACGTCCGCGGCGGCCGTCTCCTCGTAGCGATTGCAGAGGATGCCGACGTGCAGGCTCTTGAGGTCCTTTAGGTCGACCTTGCGGATCCTCTCGAGCCGCGCCGACTGGACGATCCGGCGCCGCGCGATCTGGGCGGCGTTGAAGCGGTTGCCGCGCCGGGTCTTGCCGATGGCGGAGGTCGAGTCGAAGCGCGCGATCGTGATGTGCACCTGGCGGAAGGCGTCGTCCAGGTTGAGCTCGGCCTCGGCGTAGGTGTTTCCGCCCCCGACCACCCAGCCGATCGCCTCGAAGCCTTCCGGCGGAACCAGCACCGGGTCGCCGATCTCCTTCAGGAGCGTGATGTCGTGGATCTTGCCGCCGGCCTCCCTCACCGGCGGGGCCGCGAGACCGCTGATCACGCCGGAGGACTGCGGGATGAGGTACTTGCCGACCAGATGCGTCAGGGCCTCCTTCGGCCGCTCCGGCGCGCACGGCATCCCGAGGGCGATCCGGAGGCTCTCCTCGATCATGTCGGCGCCCCACACCGTCTTGATCCAGTCGTAGAGGTAGTCGCCGCCCATGCGGGCGTTGAGCTCGACGAGGCGCGGGCCCTGGGGCGTGATCTTCGCCTCCAGGTGGAGCGCGCCGTTCTTCAAGCCGAGCGCGGGAATGATCGCCTCCGCCATGGCGTACACCGCCTTGAGGTCGGAGGACTCGTGGCGCGAGGGCATCGCGTCCCCGGTCTCGATGAAGAACGGCTCTTTCGTCGGGAAGTTGTCGGTGTAGGCGTGGAACCGGAGCTTGCCGTCTTGCAGCAGGATGTCCATGTCCACCTCGGCGCCGTCGAGGTACCCCTCGCAGAGGATCTCGGTGCCGTAGGTGTACATCGGGTCGAAGCGGGGAGTCATGTTTGCCTGGATGTACTCGAAGGCGTTCTTCGCCTCATCCAGGCTCTCGACGCGCACGACGAACTGACTTTCGGCGCCCCAGGCGGGCTTGAGCACGCAGGGGAAGCCGATGCGCTTGGTCTCGCGCTCGAGGTCCTTGGCGGACTTCACGTGGGCGAACGGCGTCGAGTACTTGTCGAGGCCGGCCTTCTCGAGCACCTGGCGCGTGCGGAGCTTGTTGCGCGCGTTGAGCGCGGCCTCGACGGGGTTGCCGACCCAGCCGAAACGCTCGCAGAGGGTCGCGGCCAGCGGGATGTCCTCCTCCCAGAAGGTGAGCGCCCCGTCGATCTTCTGCTCCTTGAGGTGATCCTCGAGGAGCGCGATGCACTCGGTGTGGTTCAACGGGTCGGCCGAGATGTGCGTGTCCGCGTAGCGCACCGCCCAGTTGTTCTCCTTCTGGAGGAGGGTGACGCGCAGGCCCAGGCTGCGCAGCTTCTGGAAGATGAAGCGCTTCTTTGGCGCGCCCGAATTGACGACGAGGATGCTCTTGGTCTTAAACGCGGCTTGCGGCTCGACGGCGCTTTCGGCGTTGGGCATGATCGAGAATAATAACACAACAGGGTGCCAGGCACCACGTTGCGTTATTCCAGCGGCTCCTCACCGGCCAAAGAAAAAAGGCCGGGGCCCCCGAGGAGCCCCGGCCTTCCAGTCGGGATTCCGGTTACGAGCCGGGCTGTCCCTGCACGGCCTGCGCGCCCATGCGGGCGGGCGTGCCGAGCACCTCGAAGACGAACTGGATCGCGGTGGACACCGTGACCTTGCCCGTCTCGACGACGGCCTGGCCGCCGCCGGGGGCGTCGGCCATCGGAGGGGCCATCGCGGCCCGCGCCGACTCGTAGCGAGGCGTGGGAACGTTCACGCGCTCGCCGCGCTGGAGCGTCTTGCCGAGCGTCTCGCCCTTCTCGAGCTGCGACGTGGCCTCGGCGACCGCGTCGTCGACGGCCTTCTGGTTCGCCTGGCGCCGCGCCGACTGCATCGTCGCGGTCTGGAGGCTCATCACGGGCTCGCCCACCTCGTCCGCGCCGACCTTCGACGTGTCGAAGAGCTGGTTCAGCTTCTGCTCGATCGGCTGGCGGCCCTCGAGCTTCACCTGGACGTTCGAGACGATCTTGTAGCCGACCTTGTACTGCCGCTGCGTCTTCTGATCGTACTCGTAGATCGGCTGGATCGAGGGATTGACCTCGACCGTGCCGTCGTTGCCGACCGTCCTCTTGAGCTCCGCCACCGCGGGGTTCACCCGGGCGTTGTTCTTCTGCACGAGCTGCGGCACCGCCGACTTGGCCAACGGCGCCGCCTGCGTGCCGCGGACCTCATCGATGAACTGGTACGTCACGGTGGCGCAATCCGGATCGACGCTCACCGAGCCCCGCCCCGTCACCGTCACGACGTTGGGAGTGGAGGGCACTGCGTTCTGCGCCCAGGCGGCCGACGTCATGGCCGCGAGGACGGCAAGGGTCACGAGCTTCTTCATTTGGACGACCTCTTCTTCTGCGTGGGTTTCTTGTCCGCCTTAGCTTTCGTTGTCTTGGCCGGGTTATGGTCGAGCCCGAGCATCTTCTGCTCGGCGGCGTGGATGCCGTTCAACACGGTGATGATCTTCTTGCGGATCTTGTCGCGGTCGCGGGCGTTCACGGTCGTGATCTGCTTAACCGCGTTGTAGATGAACTCGACGCCGACGTCGTCGATCCGCAGGCTCTTGCCGCCGGCGAGGTAGGGCACGGGGAAGTCTCGCCCGTACCACTTCTCGTGGGCGAACAGGGAGTAGGTCATGACCTGCAGGTCCTTGTTCAGCTTGCCGCGCGTTTTCGTCGGGCCGGACTTGAAGTCGTAGATCACGACCTTCGCCGTCCCGTCGCCTTTCGGGTCCGGGCGGAGCGTGACGAAGTCGAAGATCGTGTGGAGGATGTAGCGCCGCTTCACGTTGCCCGTCCGGCGCTCGTAGTCCTTCACCACGAAGAAGTTCGGGATCTCGGTGCCGATCAGGAGCTCGCCCCGGTCGGCGGCGGCGAGCACGAAGTCGTACATCCCGAGCGCGCGCTCGACGGAGGCCTCGAGCCAGCCCGTCATGGTCTGGCCCTGCGGCAGCCCGATCGGCTTCACCTCGAGCAGCCCCTCCTCCCAGTGCGCGCGCATGTGGGCCGCGAACTGCTCTTTCGTGGGCCGGCGGCCGTTCTGGACCTCATAGATGAGCCAGTCGTTGGCCGCGTGCACGGCGTGACCGGAGAAGAAGTTGATGTTCTGCTCTTCCTTGTCCTGGTCGATGAGGCGCTCGCTCAGGTAGCGGTGCCGGTCGCGCGTGAAGCTCGCCATCCGCGAGGCGGAGCCGGCCAAGTCTCCCTCGTGGTTCTCGCGGTGCTCGGCGAGCGCGACGCCGAGCGCGTTCTCGATCAGCGCCGCGCCCTTGAGGCCGGTGATGCCGCCGAAGTCGAGCGTCCCCGGGTTCGCGGCCTGGAGGGCCGGGTCGTCCGTCAGCACCAGCGCGTCCCCCGGGTTCAGGTAGAGCCCGTACTTGGCGCCGAGCGCCTCCAGCAGCCGCGGCATGGAGGACGCGAGGTCGGTCTTCTGCGCGGTGAAGCGGTGGGCGCCGTCGGCGCCCTTCGCGAGCGACAGCTTGGGCGAGAGGCCTTGCGCCGCGAGCCTCGTCTCGAACTGGGCGCGCCACTCCTTCAGTTGCGCCGCCGTCGCGGTCTTCGGGAAGGAGACCTTGAACCGCACGTTCGGCTGACGGGTCTGGGCCTTCTTCCGCCGGGCGAGGCCGGGGATCTCGTCGGCGTAGTCGTCGATCCGGGGCTGGGCCAGCTCCTTGACGCCGCGGGTCGACAAGCCCGCCTCCTCGGCGGCCTTGCGGGCCGCGTCGCGGAAGACGTCCATCTGCGCGTCGCTGAAGGCCTCGACCTCGACCGGGACGACGTTGCCGCCCTTGGGCAGCTCGGAGATCACCGCGCCGTCGTCGGTCACCATCATGAACCGGATCGGCATGAGGACGCCGAGCTGGTAGGAGCTCATCTGGCGGATGAGCCGCTCCTTGATCGCGCCGGCGGCCGCGTAGGGCTTGCGTGAGAGCGCGACGAAGTACACGCCGGTGCGCTGCAGCTTCGCCATGTCGCTCAGGATCTCGGGGCTGAGCGGGCCGTCCAGCATGTCGAGGTCGAGGAACACCGCGCGCGGCAAAAAGCGCGAGAGCGGCGCGATCCGGGGGTCGGAGGCGTCCACGACGAGGGGGGAGCGCGGGGCCGGCGGCTCCGGCTTCGGCACCGAGTCCTTGCCGTGCGTCTCGCGGTAGAGGTCGAGATACGATTGAAACTCGACGACCCGCACCCGGGTGTTCGCCGTCACCATGGGGTCGGCCGGGTTCCAGGAGCGGCGCTTCTCCTCGAGGCTCGAGACGAGGGACGCGCGCAGGGACCGCACGCCGGCCTTGAGCTGATGCGCGGGCACGGTGCCGCGGAAGTCGTCGCGGCTCAGGTCGGCGATGCGCTTGGTCACCGCGCGGGTGATCTTGGTGGGGCGGCCGAAGACGTCCTCGTCCTTGGACACGACGTCGATCTCCACGCCCTTCTTGAACTGCTTCCAGTAGTCGCGGCTCCCGTCGAACTCGCGGACGCGGCTGATCTTCGCGTTGATCGCGAGCGTGGGCTCGTAGGACAGGAGGCCGGACTTCATGGCGGTCGGGAAGCTCAGCTTGAGGCGCTTGTCGCCTTCGCCGCCGCCCTCGTCGTCGTTTTGCGGCCGCTCCGGGCCGGGCAGCGCCGGCATCGGGGGCTCGAAAGCGGGCCCGACGACCGGGCTCGCCTCGTCGCGGTGCGAGAAGCGCGTCCCCGCGCCGTCGAAGGCGCCCATGCCGAGCGCGACGTCGGCGGCGGAGCCCTTCGGGCGGCCGGCCTTCTGGTGGGCCTGCTGGACGGCGAGGAGCGTTCCGATCGAGCCGGGCTTTCGCTGCCCTTCGCCCGACGGGCGGGCAGCGGCGCCGGCAAGCTCCTGCCGGTTGGCGGACGCGCCTACGGCGATCTGGCCGGGTGCCGGACCCGAGCGCATGGCGGCCTGGCCGAGCGCGAGCTGTCCGCCCACAGCGAGCGGCTTCCTGAGAGCGAGCGTCGGATCGCCCGGCGTGACGATGGGCCCCGCGCCCAGCGCGAAGCTCATCGTAGGGACCGCGCCGGCGACGGCGCCGGCGGTCACGGGAGCGGAAACCCCGCCGCGGGCCACGCTTTGCGCCGCCGCGGGCAGGCCCTGGAGCACCAAGGCCGCCGAGAGGAGAGTGGAGAGGGTTCGTTTCACCGCAGCCCCCTTACTTGCCCTTGCCCTTCGGCCCCTTCCCGTTCCGCTTCAGCACCCGGAGCGCGGCCTGCTTCGCCTTCTCCTCCGCCGCCTCCTTCTTCTCGATCTCCGCCTGGTAGTCTTTGTCGTTCTTCATCCGCTCGATGAGGGCGGTGACCATCGGGGACTTCGCCTCGAGCTCCTGCGGGGTGTAGAACCGCGGCAGCTCGCGCGTCATATAGTGGTAGACGACTTTCACGCGCGGGTTCGGCTTGTCGTTGAGGGTCCAGAGCCCGTCCTCGCCCTTGTAGGCGTAGGCCTCGAGCGCCGCCCGTCCGACGATGGCGACCTCGACCGCCTCATGGTAGGTCTTCGAGAGCACCTCGTTGCCCGTCCGGTAGACGTGCGTCACGAGGTACTCGCCCTTGTCGTCCTCGCGGACCTCGACGCGGTCGGGATCGACGCCGACGACGTAGCGGCGGCGCGTGTGCTTGTCGAGGTAGTCGAGCTGCACCGAGTTGCCGCCGTCGCGGGCGAGGTTCACCATCCGGCCGATGACCTTCTCGCTGATGTTGAGCGGATAGTCGCGGAAGTTGTGGCGGTAGTAGTTGCGGATCCACGCGATCGCCGAGTCGAGGCCCTGCCGCTTGGCGTTCTTCCAAGCCGGGTTGTAGCGGATCGCCTGCAGCTCCGCCGGCAGCCGGACCCCCTGCTGCTCCGGGAAGTTCCACATCTGGATCAATCGGGCGACCGCGGCCTCCGGCGAGGCCTCCTCGTATTGGCCCTGGCGGATGCTGTGGTAGAGCCGGCCCATGAGGTCCTTGATGATGATCGCGCGGTAGAAGGCGATGATGCGATACATGCTGCCCTGCTTCGCCCGCTTGCTCGAAGGAACGATGGACGGCGCGCTCGCGCCCCACTTCTCGCGACGCTGCAGCCAAGAGACGTAGTCCTTGAGGTCCGAGCGGCTCACGTACACCTTCTCCAGCGCGCTGCCGCCGAGGACCGCATCGAGCACGGCAAACACGTCGTCGGCGTTCTTGGCGCCCTGGATCGCGAAGCCGTCGCCGCGGAGGACGTCCTGGTCCAGCGTGCGGAGGAAGCTCGGGGCCTTCGCCGGGTTGGCGACGACCATCACCTGCTCGCTCCGGAGGCCGCCGGCCGGCTCCTTCGCCGGGTCGAGGTGCGGGAACACCGCGTAGAGCGCGTTGAAGATGCGCGCGGTGTTGAGCTTGAGCGCGGTCGACTGCGTGTAGTAGTAGGTCTTGCCGTCGGCGCCCGAGACCGTCTCGATCTTGTAGAGCAGGCCGGCGTCCTTGAGCGCGCGGTTGAAGGTGGAGGTCCAGCGCTTGGCGTCGACGCCGGCGGGCAACTCCGCGCCGTAGATGTAGGGCTCCGCGATCGACGGCTCGCCGAACTCCACGAGGGCGCCCTGGCCGCCGAGCTTCTTGAGCACGGTCTCGCCGATCGTCCGGAACTTCTCGATCGTGTTCTGCGGCAGCCCGGGGAGGTCGGCCACGAGCGGCTTCGGGTTCTCCGCGCGGGAGTTGCGCGCCGCGATCCGCGCGCCGTTGTAGCTGACGACGACGAGCGGGTTCGTGGTGCGGACCTTCATCCGGCCGACGAGCGTCGACTCGGCCGAGTTCGCGCCCTTCTCGGGGCGGGCCGTGACGAAGAGGACGTGGATGCCCTGATCGAGCATCTTCTCGACGTTGGCGACCACCGCGTCCGGCGCGGGGCCGTCGAAGGTGTCGAGGAGCATCGCCACGCGGGTCTCGCCGTGGCCGGACCTGTCGCCGCCGCCGTTCTGGTCGGAGCCGCCGTTGTTTCCGCCCGCGCCGCCGTTGAACGAGCCGCCGTTGTCGAAACCGTCGATGCCGCCGACGTCGGGAGAGAGCTTCTGGATCGTGCCGTCGAAGGCCGCGTCGTTCGCGCCGGACACCGAGGAAAGGGGGGCGTCCTTCTTCCCCGCCGCCGCCGCGACGGCATGCGCGGGCGCGAGGGCTCCGTCGACGATCTTCGCCGCCTGGCCGATCTCCACGCCGGAGCCGCCCGAAGCGAGCGCGGCCGCCGTCACGCGGGCTCCGACCGCGAGCCCGGAAGCCTTGGCGGCCGCGTGCGGGAGCACCAAGGGCGAGATGGTCGTCGTGAGCGCGGTCCTCAGCGTCGTCGCGGGCAGCCCCGTCACGGTCTGGGGCCCGGAAACGCGAATCCCGCCGAGGTCGGCGGGATTCAAGGTCACGGGCGCGACGGTCGCGCCGCTCGGAGCGGGAGCCCCGCGCAGCACGACCTGCGCGTGGACCCGCACGCTAAGGCAAATGAGTGCAAGGGTGAGAAAGAGGTTTGCGGCGCGGGCTCGCTTCATGGAATCTCCTCGGGCAAAGATCCTGATTTCTCCGCGACTATCGCGGCCATCATATCACAGCCCCCAAGAGGGCCTATGGGTCCTTGGGGCTTATGAACCGGAGAAAAGGTCCCAGGGGAGGCGGGCCCTACCGGCCTTAGTTGTGATGTGAGCCCAATGCATTTTTTTGGTAAGGTCTCGGCGTGACGAAACCGGTTCTCGCTTCCCGAACGGAGCTCGCCGACCTGATGGGCCCGCCCGACGCGAACAACAACGGCACCGTGTTCGGCGGCAGGATCCTGCAGATGGTCGACAAGGCGGCCGGCGTGTGCGCGATGCGCCACGCCGGAAACCCCGTGGTCACCGTCGCGATGGATCGCGTGGAGTTCCTCGTCCCGATCTATCTCGGCGAGCTCGTCACCGTCGAGGCGCAGGTGAATTACGTCGGGCGCTCGTCGATGGAGATCGGCGTCGAGGTCTACGCGGAGAACCTCGACCGCGGCACGCGCCGGCACACGAACACCTGCCTCGTCACGATGGTCGCGCTGGACAAGAAAGGCAAGCCGCGGAGAGTCCCCGGACTGCGCCTGCGAACCCCCGAGGAAGAGAAGCGCTGGTCCGCCGCCGACGCCCGCCGCAAGTCAAGAAAGTAAAGTGGGGACTGTCCCCACTTTACTTACGCGGGGACGGAGAAGGCGGCCTCGAGCTGCGCGAGGAACTTCCCCGCCGTCGGGATGCGCTTCTCGGGGTCGGGCTGCAGCGCCGCGTCGATCAGCGCGTCGACCGCCGCCGGCAGGTCTTTGCGCAGGCGCGTCGGCTTCGGATAGGTCATCGACAGCTTCGCCGAGGTCGTGGCGTTGTTGGGGAACGGGCGCTCGCCCGTGAGCATCTCGTAGAGGCACGCGCCGAGCGCGTAGACGTCCGTCTCGGGCCTAACGACGCCCTGGTCCGCCTCGGGCGCCATGTAGGGCGGCGTCCCGGCGACGGTGTTGGTGACGGTCATGCGGCTGAGCGCGTCTTTGGCATGGCGCGCGATGCCGAAGTCCATCACCTTCACCTCTTGGTCGTCGGTGAGCATGACGTTGGAGGGCTTGAGGTCGCGGTGGATGACGCCGCGCTTGTGCGCGTACTCGAGCGCCGCGCACGCGCCGCGGAAGATCTGGCGGCACTCCGGCAAGGACAGCCGCCTCTTCTGCTCGAGGAGCTGCTCCACGGTCCGGCCGCTCACGTGCTCGAAGACGAGGCAGAGCTCGCCGCCTTCCTCGACGATCGCGTGGATGTCGACGATGTTCGGGTGGTGCAGCCCGGCGACCGTGCGCGCCTCCTGGAGGAAGCGCTCGCGCTCCCGTGGGTCGACGCGGATCTCGTCGCGCATCTTCTTCAAGGCGACCTTGCGGTTGAGGCCCTTGTCGAGCGCCTCATAGACCACGCCCATGCCTCCCCGGCCGATCGCCCGGACGATCTGAAAATGCGGCGAGAGGTGGACCAGGTCGTTCGAGGGCGGCGTCAGCGAGGCGCGCGCCTCCTCGAGTTGGCGGAGCGCGGTGGTGACCTTCCGATTCCATTGCGACGTCATGATTTGAAAGAGGCCGAAGGCGATCAGGCAGCCGCCGATGACCGTCGACAGCGTCAGGAGCCAGAGCGGCCGGCGGGCGGGCTGCGCGGCCTCGGCGGGCGCGCCCGCCGCGGGCGCCGGAGGCAGCGCGTGACGGGCCGCCGCCTTCTGGTACTCCGGTTCAAACTGGCGGTTGATGCGCGCGGCCTGCTGGAACGACGAGAGCATCGACGCGAAGTCGCCCAGCTTCTCGAAGGCCCGGGCGCGCGTGGCGAACGCGTAGGCGTTCGTCGGGTCGAGCCGGATCGACTCGTTGGCGTCGTCGACCGACGCCTGCCAGCGGCCGAGCGCGAACTGGGCCTTGGCGCGCGCGCCGAAGGCGAGGGCGTGTCCGGGCGCGATCTTGAGCGCCTCGGTCGCGTCGGAGGCGGCCTTCTCGTGCTCGCCGGCGATGTTGTGCGCCTGCGCGCGCAGGTACCAGGCCTCGGCGTTCTGCGGGTTCGACTCGATGGCGCGCGTCGCGTCGGCCAGGGCCCCGGCCTGGTCGCTGGACGCGATGCGGGCCGCGGCCTGCTGGTTCATCGGCTGGGGCACCGCGCCGCCGGCGCCGGCCGTCGTCTTCCGGGCGGCCTCGGCCTCGACCTGGTTGCGCGCCTCCTGCGCGGCCCGGTCCTCATCGAGGATCATCCGCGCCTGCTCGGAGGCCCGGGAGTCGAGGCTGAGGCGGTTGGCCTCGAGCTTGCGCTCGGCCATCCGGAGCGTGGCGACCGCGATCTCGTTGTTCTTGTTGTACGAGAGCGCGCGCCGGGCGTCCTCCGCCGCCAGGACGTAATCCTTGGCGTAGTAGCGGGCCAAGGCTCGGGTCGTGTAGGCCGACTCGTTGTCGGGGTCCCTCTGCATCACGCGGGTCGCGTGCTCGATCGCCTCGCGGTACTGGCCGAGGCTGTAGCGCGCCTGGGCCATGTTGTTGAGGGCGTCGCGGTTGTTCGGATCCTGGGCGAGGCTCTGCGCCGAGAGCTCGGCGGCCTTGTCGGGCATCGCCGCCGCGATCATGGCCGCCGAGACCTTCTCGCGGTCGAGCGGCCTCACCTCGCGGGCTCTGGCGGCCTCGCCCGCCGCGGCGAGATCCGCCAAGACGGCGGGGTCGCTGCGGACCGCCGCGACGACTTGCTGGTCGGTCTGCAAGGTCTCGCGCGCGCGGCTCTCGGCCTGGCGGCGCGTCTTATTGAACTGATTGACCTTCAGTTTCATCATCTGGGGCGCGTCCTGGGAGACGGGCATGTCCTGGAGCAGCGTCCCTTGGCCCAACGGGGGCGGCGCTTCCTCATTAGGGGCGCGGCTGGGCTGCGGCGTCGGGAAGTCGGAGGGCGCGGCCTGCGGCGCCGGCTGGGCAAAAACCGCTCCCCCGGCGTGAGCCAGGAGGGCGGCGAAGACAAGCGTTCCTAGGGCCTTTCTCGTCATCGGGGTGCGAGGGTGGTGCCGAGAGGCTACCCCGAAGTGTAGGGCCGGCCCCCGTTTTTGTCAACCCTTTGTTGCCCGCAGGCCCCGTGGCCCGCAGGCCCCCACGGGGCCGAGGGAGGCCGGGGGCCAATCGCCGTTCTTATCGTTGTTGGAAGAGCGAATCTCCCTTCGGCAAAGGCGCGTCGGGAACTCCTCCGGGAAGGTCCGGAGACTTCACGCGCAGCTCCTTCCACTTCGGCAGGCTTCGCGCGGCCGCCTGCGCCTTCCGCTCGACGCACGGCGCGAGGAAGGGCTGCGTCCCGCCCGCGCTCTTGGGGCCGCGCTCGCAGCGGACGACCTCGAGGAAGGCGTTCAGCATGTCGCGCGAGTCGGGCACGAACGACCGGAGGAGCCCGGCGGCGGTCTTCGTGACGAGCTGCACGCAGACCCCGTCGAGCCACCGCCCGTCCTTGTCGACCTTCGGGCAGTACATCGGCGCGGTGAGCGTCCACGCGAGCGTCTCTTCCGCTTTGTTGATCACCGCCATGTCGGACGGCGCGGCATGCGCTCCGAGGGTCAGCAGCAGGGCTCCAGTCAAGGTCATCGTCCCAATCGCTCCATGGTGCGGCGGTAGATCCGAAACAGCGAGTCGCCGGAGCGGCTGCCGTCCAACATCGTTTGGAGCGTGGGCCACCAGAACCCGCCGCCCAGCCCCGCGGGGATCGAGGCGCCGGCCCCGGAGTACAGGATGACGAGGTCCTTGCGCGCCCCGTCGACGTCTTTGGCGTCGAGCCACCAGTAGCCGTCGAGCTCCTTCCCCTCCACGTATCCGAATCCGCCGATCATGAGCCTCTTGTCGGGCAGGAGCTGCCGGAGGCGGCCGAAGACGCGGTCGAAGGCCATCCCCATGGGGTGGTCGTCGGGAAAGATCGAGAGTCCCACCACGTCGAAGGGCTTCAGCGCCCCGTCGAAGATCGCGCGGCGGAGCCACGCGAACGTCGGATGGCGGTCGTCACCGGCGGTGCCCTCCCACCAGTAGAGCGTCGCGACCGTCTCGAGGGAGCGGTCGATCTCCTTGACGGCGTTCGCCGCGGTCGAGATCGTCTTGAAGATCGTCTCGTCCGACAGGGCGCCGCGTCCTCCGCCGATCCAGTCGCCGTTGGGCTCGCTGGCGACCTCCCAGGAGCGGATCGTGTCCTTGTACTTCATCACGAGATTGCGCACCCGCGCCTCCACCGCCTTCGGGTCGACGTCGCGCGGCCACATGGTGCTGTCGAGCACGGAGGCCATCACGCGGACCTTGCGCTTGCCGAGGGCGGCGACGATGCCGTCGTACTCGAGGAACGATCTGGGGTTGGAGTAGGTGAAGTCGTCGGGGTTCTTCCGGAACACGAGGCGGACCCAGTTCGCCCCGGACGAGCCGAGCTTTTTCGCGATGTCGTCGAAGTCAGCGACTCGGTTGACGATCGTCTCGTCGAGCGTGAGCCCCCACCGCAGGCCGGGACCGAGCTTCGGGTGCGCGGCGGTCTGGACGCCGTGCTCGAACAGCATCGTGGCCCACGCGGCCGAGACCCTCGTCAGCGCTTTCTCGTAGGCGGCGGCCCGCTTGCCAGGCTCCGTCTCGCGCTTGGCGGCGGCCAGGGCCTCGAGCAGCGCCTCCTGCTGCTCCTTCGCCTTCCGCGAGGGCTTGTAGGTCGGCTCCCACTTGCCCGACCGCACTTCCAAGGAGTCCTTGAACAGCTTGTACTGGCTGAGCGTGATCGCCTCGTTGAGCAGGATGCGATCGCCGTCCGAGTAGCCCTCTCCCTCGTTGTCGATCGTGACGGTGGAGAACCCATCGTCCGTCACCGGCCAGGGGAACGACACGCGCACGTGGCTCGGCCCGCTCCAGGCGATCACCGTCGACGAGCCGGCGGCGACCACCCACGGGCGCCCCGTGGCGGGCGTGTCGTCAAGATCGGTGACGTAGAAGCCGCCGTTGACCGGCGGCCGACGAGAGCGCGGCGCGATATGGGCGAGCAAGGCCGGCCCGATCAACGGATTGCCCTCGGCGTCGAAGGCATCGAGGTGGAGCGTCTTCGCGTGCGTTTGCGCCGCGATTAGGAGCAACGCGAGCCACGCGCCCATCCGACGGACTCTAACAAATTTCCCTACACCCCCGTGGGCCTTGACGGAGAACGCGGCGCGGGTTATATAGCCGCAGGCCCGGGGCGCCGAGCGGCCGAGACCGCTTCGGCGCTCCAGGCCGCGCGCATGTCCTTGCCGAGGCTTGGGCGTTGAGGCTCCTACTGCTGGCGGCCGCGGCCGCCGCGTTGGCCTATTCGGTCCTCCTCCCCAAACCGCTCGACGGCTCCGTCTGGGAAGTGAAGGTCCGTCGCGACGCGCTGCTCACCTGGTCGCGCCGCGACACGCTCGTCTTCGAGGGCGGCAGGGTCGCGGTCGCCGGGCCGGTCGCCTCGGGCGTCGCCCCGGCGCGCTACTCGACGCACGGCGCGGGGGACGGCCTTCAGTGGACGGCGACGTTGACGAGCGAGGAGGGCGAGACGCTCAGTTGGCAGGGAGCGGTCGCCGGAGAGCGCGTGGAGGGGACGGTGCTCTCCACGGACGCCTCCGGCCGGGTCACCCGCCTAAAGTTCGCGGGACTCCGGAAGAAACAAAAATGATAGGATTCGCCGACTTTTGCCGTTTGAGGCCTATTGCTACAGCAAGAGATCGGCATCGAGTTCCTGAAGGCGCTCAACCGCTATTTCACGCCCGTCGCGGTGGGCGTGGTGCTGCTCGGCCTCATCCTCAACCAAAGCCTTCCTAAGCCCATTTTCGTCGGCAGCATCGCGATCATCGTCTTCGCGCTGACATTCAACGTAGTCAGCGCCGTCCACGTCGTCGAGCACCCGGACTCCTGGAGGAAGGTCGGCTACGTCCGGGTCTCGGTGAACCTGCTCCTGAACTCGGCGGCCTACCTGCTCCTATACCAGCACTGGCCGATCGTCTGGGTGCTGTTCGCCCTCGGACCGGTCGCGATGGCGTTCTACGGGGACGTCAGCGAGACGTTCGTCGTGATGGGGATCTCCGCCGGGGTCATGGCGGGGGGCCTCCTCATCGAAGGCGTCAAAGACCCGCGGGTGTGGGGCGCGACCGTCGCGCAGATCCTTTTCATGCTGTTGTTGAGCCTATTCTTGATCCGAGTCGCCGCGCTGATCCGGCGCGAGCATCTCCTGGCGGAGCGAAAGACGTGAAAACCAATTACGATGTCGTGATCGTGGGCGGCGGCGTCGCCGGCCTGTCCACCGCGTATTATCTAATGAAGCGCGGCAAGCGGGTCGCCGTGCTCGAGCAGTATGAGGTCGGCAACGCCTTCGGCGCCTCCGGCGACCACGGGCGCGTGTTCCGCATGACCTACGGCAAGGACACGTTCTACACCGACCTCGCCGTCCGGTCCCTGGCCCTCTGGAAGGATGTCCAGAAGGACGCGCGGGAAGAGCTGTATATGCCGATCGGCGTCCTCGACCTCGCGATGGGACCCGGCCAGTACGAGGACCAGTGCTACCAGGCGCTCAAGGGCATGGGGCTCCCGGTCTCCAAATGGTCCTCGGCCGAGACGCACGAGCGCTACCGGATCTTCAATCCCCGCGCGTTCAAGTTCGCGGTGCACCACCCCGACGGCGGGATGCTCTGGGCGCAGCGCGCGCTCAACGCGTTCGCCCACCTCGCGCAGTCGAGAGGGAGCCGCGTGTTCACGAAGACGCGGGTCACCGCGGTCTTGCGCAACAAGACGGACGGCGTCTACGGCGTGCGCGACGCGAGCGGCAAGGTCTACGAGGGCGCCTCGTACCTGTTCGCGGCGGGCGCCTGGACCGCGGACCTCCTCAACGCGTACGGCCTGCCGATCAAGCCGACCCGCCAGGAGCTGCTGTATTTGCGGCCGCCGAACAACCAGGGCCGCTACCGCCCGGCGCACTGCCCGATCTTCGCGTCGGTCGCGAAAGGCTTTTATGGCTTCCCGGTCCACATCCACGGCTTCATGAAGCTCGGCGATCACAAGAAAGGCAAGCCCGGCAAGCCCGGGCAAGGGACCCCGGAGATCAGCCCCGGCTTCGAGAAGAACGCGCGGCTGTTTTTGCGGAAGCTGATCCCCGACCTCGCGGGCTTCAGCGAGACCGAAGGCAAGGTCTGCTACTACGACAACACGCCCGACGACGACTTCATCTTGGACCGCCTTCCCGACAGCCCGAACGCGTGGGTCGCGGCCGGCTTCTCGGGCCACGGCTTCAAGTTCGGCTCGCTGGTGGGCAAGACGCTGGCGGATCTCCTCGTCGACGGGAAGACCGAGCTCAACCAGCAGCGCTTCCGCCTCACCCGCTTCAAGCTCAAGGAGAAGTAGGTGCTGGCGGTTGTGGCGGCGCTCGCCCTGGCGGCGGCCGCCGCGCCGAACGCGACGTTCTAGGCGAACGACGGCGTGCCCTTGGCCGCCGGCTGGGTCGCGCCCAAGAAGGGAAGGCCCGTCGTGATCCTGCTGCACGGCGTCGCCGCCGCCCGTAGCGAGTGGAACCCCCTCATCGACCGGCTGACCGAGGCGGGGATCGGCTCCCTCGCGCTCGACTTCCGCGGCCACGGGGAGTCCGGCGGGCCGCGCTTCGACCGCTTCAAGACGACCGAGTCCTGGCTCAGGCTCGAGGCCGACATCCGGGCCGCCGTGTCCTACGTCGCCGGCAAGGGCGTGCCGAAGTCGCGCCTAGGCCTGCTGGGCGCGAGCATCGGCGCGAATCTGGCGGCGCGAGCCGCGGCGGCCGACCCCGGCCTGGCCTGCGTCGCCCTGTTGTCTCCGGGGCTGGAGTATCGAGGGATCGGAGTAGACGAGGCGGCGGTGAAGATCAAGCGGCCGATCCTCATCGCCGCCAGTTCGGGGGACCGCTACGCGTTCGAGACGGTCCAGTACCTTCGCCGCGCGCTGCCGGGCGCGGCCAGCCTGCAGGCGCAGGCCGGGCACGGCGCGCAGATGCTCGCCGACGGGGAGTTTACCGCTAAGCTGCTGACTTGGCTGGGCGAGAGCTGCCGGAAGACTGCAAGAACGCCTGCATCTCCTTGAGGTAGCCGAGCGAGGCCTTGAGGTCCTTGTAGGGAACGCGGACGCCCTTCTTGGACCAGCCCTTGTAGCTGCCGTCCTCGATCCACTCCCGGAAGTCCACTCCCGTGGTGTCCTTGTAGATCGTGATGCGGACGACGAGTTCGGTGCCCATCTTCTTGGGGAATCGCGCCAGCTCCTGGTCCTGGAGCGCGCTCGGCTCGGCCGGGAGCTTCGACAGGACGTTGATGACCTCGCCGAGCAGGTTCGGGTTGAGCGTGACTCCCGATTTGGTCGGGCCCGTATATCCTTCCCGCTTCAAGAACGTCCGGATCGAGGCGTACTTGAAGCCCTTGTACTCGTCGACGTAGAACTTGATCTCGGACTCGGCGTTCAGCTCCACCGTCCCGACTTCCTTCAGCGGCGCAAAGCTAGCATCGGCCATGGAACACCCCCTGCTATGTATACGGAAAATCGCTGAAAAAGTTCCATCAACATACCATAAACCGCTTCATTTTGTATGATCGGGCGCCGTCGATGGAGTCCTCCCCCGTTCATCTCCTCATCACGGTCGCGCTCATCGCGCTCAACGGCTGCTTCGTCTTGGCCGAGTTCGCGTTGGTGCGCGTGCGCGCCTCGAAAGTCGAGGTGCTCGCCCGCAAGGGCAGCCCCACCGGGCTCCTCCTGCAGGACATGCTCCGCAACCTCGACACCTACCTGTCGGCGGCCCAGTTCGGCATCACGATGACCAGCCTGGGGCTCGGCTGGATCGGCGAGCCGGCGGTCGCCAAGCTCCTGGAGCACTACCTGTCGGGGCTGACCGGCGCGCTGGGGGACAAGGGGACGCATTATCTGTCCTTCGGCCTCGCCTTCGGCGCGATCACGTTCGCGCACATCCTCTTCGGCGAGCTCATCCCGCGCTCGATCGCGATCCAGAAGGCCGAGACGATGGTTTTCTGGACCGCCGTGCCGATGAAGATCTTCACGGAGGTGTTCCGGCTGCCGATCGTCGCGCTCGCCGGGCTGTCGGTGTGGGTGCTGAAGCTCTTCCGCCTGAAGGCCGCCGCCGAGACCGAGGCCCACATGACCGAGGAGGAGCTGCGGCTCCTGCTCGGCACCTCCGAGGAGACCGGGTTCTCTCTCGAGCGCCTGATGCTCCTCGAGAACGTGTTCGATTTCGGCGCCGCGAAGGTGTCCGAGGCGATGGTGCCGCAGTACCGCGTCGCGTATCTGTCGTTGGCCAAGACCTGGGAGGAGAACCTCAACGTCATCCGCTCCCGGCGGTTCTCGCGCTACCCGCTCTGCGAGACGGACCTCGACGCGGTCGTCGGACTCGTGCATCTCAAGGACGTCCTGTTCCAGGGCTGGGCGCATCCCGAGAAGCCGGTCGACCTGCGCGCGCTGCGGCGCGACATCGTCGAGGTGAGCCCCGGCGAGTCGCTGCAGAAGCTGCTCAAGACCTTCCCCGACCGCGGCATCCAGATGGCGGTGGTCCGCAACCCGACCGGCGGCGTGGCCGGCATCGTGACGCTCGAGGACATCCTGGAGGAGCTCGTCGGCGAGATCCACGACGAGTACGACCTCCCGCAGGCGTGGTCGCTCATGGACGTGCTCGTGCCGCAGGCGGTGCGCGTCGGCATCGAGCTCCAGGATCGCCAGGAGCTCATCCGGTTCATGGTCGCGCGGCTGAAGGAGGCGCACCCCGCGCTCGACGGCGACGAGGGGGTGAAGGTCGTCTGGGAGCGCGAGGAGAAGTTCTCGAGCGCCGTCGGCCACGGCGTGGCCGTGCCGCACGGCCGCCTGCCCAACCTCGAGCGGCCGCTCGTGGCGCTGTGCCGCTCGCCGAAGGGCTTCCCCTTTCCGGCGCCGGACAAGGTGCCGGTGCGCCTGGCGTTTTTGATCCTGACGCCGACGTCTTCCCCGGTCGCGCAGCTGAGAATCCTCGCCCGCATCGCCTCGCTGGTCTCCAACGAGAACCTCCGCCGGCGCCTCCTGCGCGCGAAGACGGAAGAGCATCTGCTCGACATCCTGCGCACGGCCGACACCGTGCTCGCTTCCCCCTGAGCGGCGCGCGAGGCCGCCCCTTTATTGGGAATGTGGAGCCGGCTCCGGCCGCGCCGGAAAACATCGGTACATGCGGCGGAATTCCGTGAAAACAATCTCCGCGGGAGGCGTTCGGCGCGTTGCCCTACACTAGCGGCATGAAGGACGGGGAACTGGGGCGGGAGGTGGAGCACGCGGTCCTGGCCGCGGCGATCGTCCTCGCGTTGTCGGGCGGGGCGGGGCTCTTGGCTCTCGAGCTCGGCTTCTTTCCGCAGGAGTACCCCGACGATCTGCGGGACGCTCCGGCGTCACGGCCTTTCACCGCGCGGCACGTCTTCCCGCCCCGGCCGAACTTGGAGATGCCGTGCGGCTTGCGGCGGACGACGGCCGGAGGCGAGCCGCTGGAGCTCCCATGCCGTCCCGGCGAGCCGTGTTTGCCGGTGCCTTAAAATCACTACTGCCATTGATTTATATCATAAGCGGGTTATAATAGCGAAGTGGATCCGCAGGTAAGACGGTACCTCTCCGAGATCGGGCGTCGGGGCGGCGCCAAGAGCCGGCGAGCGCTGAGCGCGGCGCAGGCGCGCGACATGGTCCGGATCCGGGAAGCCCGCAAGGCATACCGGCGGTTCCGAGTCTCGTGCTTCTGGTCGTTCGATCCAGCCCGCAAGATACAAGCCGCGGACATCCCCTGGATCGTGGAGACCCTCCAGCGTCACGGAGGACGCGCCGCGTGGGAGGCCGCCGAACGTCTATGCCGCTGACCGAGTTCCAGAGGGCGTTGGCGGGGCGTTTGGCCGTGAATCGCTCGCCCGAGAGCTACCTGGCCGGGGGCGCCGCGCTGCATCTGAAGCCGAACTCGAAGCGCTACAGCAACGCTCTTGATTACTTCCACGACACCGAGAAGCACGTCGCGGAAGCCTTCGCGGCGGATCGGGCGGTCTTGGAGCGCGACGGATACCGGGTCTCGATCGAGCTGGCTCAGCCCGGCTACCTACGCGCCGTCGTAGAAAGGGGCGCCGACGCGACCAAGGTCGAATGGGCGCGCGACTCCGCCTGGCGGTTTTTGCCGCCGGTAAAGAGCGCGGAGGCCGGCTACGTCCTGCATCCCGTCGACCTCGCGGTCAACAAGGTGCTCGCGCTGGCGGGACGCGACGAGGCGCGGGACTTCCTCGACGTCCTCACGGTCCACGCGGAGCTCCTGTCGCTCGGCGCCTTGGTTTGGGCGGCCGTCGGGAAGGACCCGGGATTCACGCCGGTCTCGCTGCTCGAGCAGCTCCGGCGGCGCGGGCGCTACCAGGCCGTGGACTTCGAGCGCCTGCATCTCGCGGCTTCGGTGGACCTGCCCGCGCTCAAGCGGCTGTGGCTGGAGGCGCTCGGGTCGGCGGAGAGCTTCGTGCGGAGCCGGCCCGCGAAAGAGATCGGCTGCTTGTACTATGCTCCCGCGCTGGACCGGTTCGTGACGCCGGGCGCGGGCGGCCCCGAGTTCGTCGTCCACTTCGGAAGGCCGGGGGGCGTCCTGCCCGCGGTGCGAGGGAGCTGAGCTTGCCCGCGGAGGACATCGTCGTCGACAGGCCCCGCAGCGCCGAGGACTGGCAGGCGGTCCGCGACATCAACTGCGAGACCGGCGCGGCCGGCGCTCCCGTCAAGCCGCGCAACCGCTGGCCCTTCTTCGCCGAGTTCTGGGTGGGCCCTTACCAGAGGCTGCTGCCGGAGTGGACCCTCGTCGCGCGCGCCGGAGGGAAGGTCGTCGGGTATCTGACGGGCTGTCCCGACTCGCTGCCGTTTTACGCCCGGCGCTTTTTCCTCCACCGGCTGCCGCTCGCCCTGGGCATCTTCCTCGGCCGCTTCGGCGCGACGGAGGACGTGCGGCGCTTCCTGCATCCCGGCGAAGGCGTGCGGCGCAACTTCGCGATCCGGTTCGGGTTCAAGCTCTACTGGCATCTCATGACGAGGCATCCGGCGCACCTGCACATCAACGTGCGCGAGGGACACCGCGGCGGGACGGGCCGCAAGATCATGGACGCCTACGTCGCGGCGTTGGCCGAGGCCGGCGTGCGCGGGCTGCACCTCTTCTGCGGCGCGAACCCGGTCCCGTTCTACCGCCGCGTGGGGTTTCACAAGCTCGCCTGCATCGACTTCGGGAAGGGCCCCGTCTACGTGATGGTCCGGCGGATTCAGAAGAGGCGGTAGCCGAAGCGGACCAAGAACGAGGGGCCGCCGAATCCGATTCGCGCCTCCATGCCTTTGAATTCCCTGGCGAACACGTATTCGAATGTCAGATCGATCTCGAATACGTTGCTGAGCGTCTTTCCCAGGCCTGCTTCGAGGATCGGTGCCACGAACATCGCCGTCGAATCGGTCGCGGTGTTGCTCCGCGAGGAGTCGACGCCCGGCGGCTGGTTGAATAGACTCAGATTGTAATGCGTCCGGACGCGATACAGCCCTATGCCCGCGCCGACTCGGACGATGGCTGGAGTGCGGACGCGGTAGAGGCCGGGGATGCCCAGATAAGTCGCCCGGTGCAAGAAGCTCTCATGCAGCCGGACAAAAGTGACGTCAAGCTGCTGAGTCTCCGCGTACTTGTACGGGATCGTCACGGCATTCGGGTGGTTCGGCTCCGCGTAGGCCCTCTTGCTGAGGCGGCCGCCATCCATGTGGGTCTCCCAATGGCCCGAGGGAGAGCGCACGAAGAAGCCGAGCGTCCCGGACGGACGATCGGTGATCAGCCCGCCCGCCGCGCTTGCGTACCAACTCCAGGTTCCGGTCGACAAGCCCGGGCGTTCTACAGGGAATTCCTCGACCGAGGGTCCCCCTCGCCAGATTCCCTCGTGCGCCGCGCGTTTTAGGTCCGCGATGTCGGTTTCCAGCGCCGCGATCCTCACGCGGTTTTCGTCCGCGCTCTTGAGGTAATCCCGCCGCGCCTCCTCGAGCTTCCGCCGCTCCGAAGATATGACGCCGCTGAGCATCGAAACCAGCTCGGGGCTCTTTTGAAACCGTTCCGCCGCCGTCCCGAGAAGTTTGGAGGAAGCGACATCGAGCACCTTCAGATCGACGTCCAGCGTGGTCTCCAGATCGGTGAGAACTCCGTAGACGATCACGTCCGCACCCGCCATGCGCCCGGTGTTCTGCGCGGTGCGCTCGTCGAAGAGGCCCGTCTTCTGCAGCCGGAGCTCGTCGACGATGATGTCGAGGCGGTCCCGCTCGACCACGACGACGCCCTTCTTGTCGACGAGCTCGCCTTGCAGCTTGTCGCAGAGATAGCGCCCGAGATACGAAATCTTGCGGTCCCGGTCGTAGATGCTGCCGACCGCGACCTTGCTGCCGGAGGGAACCCGCTCGTGGATGGCGGCGGCCAGCTTCTCGACCGCCGCCGCGAACGGCTGCTCCTTCGCTTGCGCGGCCGGGGCGAACGCGACGCAGGCCGCCGCGAGGATCGCGCGCGCGATGCGCATGGACGCAGGATATCGCCGCGCGCAGGGAGGGTCAAGGCGTATTTCGGGCTACCCACGGCGATATCGCGCGCGCGCGGTACCGACCCGAATTCGGGTCGCTACTGTCCCTGGGGACGGTCCGGACCCGGCTACAGGGCGGGTCGCCTCTCTGTTCGGTGAGCCGTCAGCCGAGCACCCGCTGTTCTAGAACAGGCGGTAGCCGAGCAAGAGGTCGTAGGACAGTCCGCCGTAGCGAAGCTCCGGCTCGATCGGCCGCAGTTGATGGACGTATTCGACGCCGGCCTGGATCGCCACGCGTGAATTCAGCGTGCGGCCCAGGGCGATGCGCCAGGCGGGGTCCAAGCGGTCGTACGCCGTCGAAAACCCTGTCGTCGGCATCAGGATGCCGGTCGGCGAATGGGTCTCCGACCTCGTGGATGTATGAGTGATGCCGGAATAGGCGAAGCCCGCCGAGGCGCGGACCCATTCGGGAAAGCCGAGACCGGGAATGGAGATGCCGCCTGAATTGAGCTGGCAGGAGCCGAGCAGAGCGAAACGCCGAGTGAAAAACGAATGGTGCTCCGCGACGCGGAGACCGCCTTGCCCTACGCGGAACGACACGTCGGACGAAGTCTTCAGGTCGGCTTCGACTCGAAAGCGTCCGGAGCGAACGGCGACGCGGCCGGCGGGACCGCTATGGCTGTTCCGCGAGTACGCCCCGCCCTCGAACTCGAGCCCCCAACCCTGGTTCCAGAGCTCGGCCCCCTCGCCCGCGTCGCGGCGCAGGCGCTGAAACCACGTGAGCGGCTTCTCGACGGGCGCGCGGTAGACGACGTCCGACGCCACCGCCGAGATCACGCGATCCCTTGGGCGCACGAGCCGCGCCACCCAGATCGACTCGTCCTCGAGGTTGAAGTAGCCGACGCGGAGGGCGACGTCGTCGATCTTCGGATCGAAGCCCTGCAGCGCGACGAAGTAGGTCGTCGCCGAGAGATCGCGCGCGATGAGCTGCGCGAGCGCCGCCGTCTTCGCCTCGGCGCCCGGCGGGGCCGCCTCCTCAAGCTCGGGCACGGTCAACCGGCGCCGCTCGGCGGCGAGCTCGGAGCGCCGGTACGCGAGGAGCAAGCGCTCCGCTAGCTTGCCGGCGCGGCGCTCGAGCTCCTCAGCCCCGACGGCGGCGGTCGGGTCCCGCGGCGCCTCCGCGGCCGCGGGCGCGGGCGCGGCGAGGGCGAGCAGCAGCCAAAGCGATCGCATGCCGGGCATTCTACGCGACGGTCCGGCGCGGCCCGGTGACGCGACGGTCAATGCCGGATGATCGGAGCGCCGGAAAAGAGGTAGAATGCAGGCCCGCCATGCTGCAGCTGACGCTCGCCGCTTTCGTCCTGTCGTCCGCCGCCGCCGTGCCTCCCGTCCTGCCGCCGCTCAGCCGAGCCCGCGCCGTGGACTTCCGGATCGAGGTGGGCCGCGAGCCGTATCTCCTCAGGATCGGCCAGGACGATCTGCGCCGGCTCTCGGAGGCGATCGCGCTGGGCGAGGACCTGCCGAAGCTCCCGAGCGCGCTCGTCGTGCGCGAAGACATTTACCCGCCCTACGTCGAGCGGGGCGTCCCGCCCGAGCTCGCTCGCCGCGCGGCCGCGCTCTGGCGGCTCGTCGAGGAGCGTGGCTGGGCGGCGACCGCCGGCGTCGAGTGGGATCCCGAGCTCGGCCACCCGCGCCGGGTGACGAACGACCGCGGGGACATCCTGCGCGACGCGCCGGGGCCGATGCCGGGCAGCCGGGCCGGCGTGTGGGTCGCGCCGGACAAGGGCGCCGCGCGCGACTCGCGCCGCTACGGCGTGCGCTGCGTGGAATCGCTTTCTGGACCCAAGCGCTGCTTTCGCATCTGGCCCGCCGGCCCGTCACGAGGTCGTCCTTGACCCCCTTCCGGCGAACCGCTATCATCGGTCGGAATCGGTAGCGTGCCAGGTCTCGATTTGAGACATAACAGTGAGACCAGGCACGCACCTTATAGAAACGCCATGGCGAAGGAGAAACTGCTGGATTCCAAGCCCGAGATCGCGGCGAGCCCGCAGCGCATCGTCGATCTCTGGTTCGGCTACGCGCCGACCATGGTCCTTGTCACCGCCGTTCAGCTCGACGTTTTCGGCACCATGACCGAGGGCGCCCAGACGGCGGCCGACGTGGCGAAGGCGACGAACACGTCGCCGCGCGGGATGACGATGCTCCTCGACGCGCTCGTCAGCCTCGGGCTCCTCGAGAAGCAGGCCAACCGCTACGATCTGACGCCGGAGTCCGAAACTTACCTCGTCAAGAGCTCCGACGGCTACCTCGGCGGGTTCTTCGAGATGTTCCAGAAGGGCGTCCACGACTGGCTGAAGCTGCCCGAGGCGGTCCGTTCCGGCGCCCCCGTGCGCTCGGTGGAGCACCAGAAGCGCTCCGAGGAGTTCTTCCCGCCCTTGATCCGAGCGCTCCACGTGGCGAACATGGGCCCAGCGCACGGCCTCGCCCGCAAGCTCGGTCTCGGCACGCGCTGGCGCGGTCTGCGCGTCCTCGACGTGGCCGCCGGCTCCGGCGTCTGGGGCATCGCCGCCGCCCAGGAGGACCCGTCGACGACCGTCGCGGCGCTCGATTTCCCGAAGATCCTGACGATCGCCCGCGAGTACGCGGCTAAGGCCGGCGTCGCCGACCGCATGTCCTACCTCGAGACCGACATGCGCGACGCGACCTTCGAGGACAACACCTACGATCTGGTGATCCTCGGCAACATCTGCCACGCGGAGGGCGCCGACGCGACCCGCGAGTTCCTCACGCGCGTCCAGCCGGCGATCCGGCCGAACGGCAAGCTCGCGATCGTGGACATGATCCCCAACGAGGAGCGGACCGAACCGCCGTTCCCGCTGCTGTTCGCGCTGCAGATGCTCCTGCATACCACGCAGGGCGGCACCTTCACCCAGAGCGAGTACACCCGCTGGCTCCAAGAGGCGGGCTTCAAGAAGGTGGAGGCGGTCGACATCCGCTTCCACTCCCCCATCATCGTCGCCTCCCGCTAGGCTGGACAAGCCGGAGTTCCCGCACTACACTCGCCCCTAAGGGGGAGCCTGATGCTCCAAACGGGAATGACGGTGGCCTTGGGAGTGCTCGCGGTTCTCGCGCAGGCGCGCACGCCGAAGGAGATCTGCGACGACATCGCCAGGCAGAACGGCGGGAGGCCGGTGCCCGGCTGTGTCGAGCTCATCGAGAGCGGCCAGAAGAAGGACGAGGGGAAAGAGGAGAAGAAGGCTCCGCCGAAGCTCGAGATCCCCAAGGTCGACTTCAAGGGCCTGACCCCCGGCAAGGACGACTGCTGGGCGTACCTCGAGGCCTTCGAGGTG
>JACQPK010000339.1 GCA_016207565.1 Elusimicrobiota bacterium | reverse complement strand
GACCTCGCCCACACCGGCGCCCACAAGATCAACAACACGGTCGGCCAGGCGCTCTTGGCGCGGCGGATGGGCAAGAAGCGCCTCATCGCGGAGACGGGCGCGGGCCAGCACGGCGTCGCCACCGCGGCGGCCGCGGCGCGCTTCGGGCTTCCCTGCCGCGTCTTCATGGGCTCCGAGGACATGAAGCGGCAGGCGCCCAACGTGCGCCGGATGCGCCTATTGGGCGCGGAGGTCGTGCCCGTCGACGCGGGGACCCGCACGCTCAAGGACGCGACGAGCGAGGCGCTGCGCGAGTGGTCCGCCACCTCGCGCGACACCTACTACGTGCTCGGCTCGGTGCTCGGGCCCCATCCGTACCCGACGATGGTGCGCGACTTCCAGGCGGTCATCGGCCGCGAGGCCCGGACCCAGATGATCCGGGCCGAGGGCCGCCTGCCCACCGAGCTCGTCGCCTGCGTGGGCGGCGGCTCCAACGCGATCGGGCTCTTCACGGCCTTCCTGAACGACCGCCGCGTCCTGATGACGGGCGTCGAAGGCGGCGGGGAAGGCCCCCGGACCGGACGCCACGCGGCCCGATTCGCGGGCGGCGAGCCGGGCGTGCTCCACGGCACCCGCACCTATCTCCTGCAGGACGAGCACGGGCAGGTGCGCGAGACGCACAGCGTCGCCGCGGGCCTCGATTACCCGGCTGTCGGGCCCGAGCACGCGTGGCTGCGCGACCGCGGGCGCACGCGCTACGCCTTCGCGACGGACGCGCAGGCGCGCGCCGCGTTCACGCTGCTCTGCCGCGTCGAAGGCATCATCCCCGCGCTCGAGAGCGCGCACGCCTTGGCCTATGTCGTCCGGCGCGCCCCCAAGCTGAGCCGGCGGGACATCCTGCTCGTCAACCTCTCCGGGCGCGGCGACAAGGACCTGGAGGCCTGGCCCGCGTGACCCTGGCCGACACGATCGCCCGCCCCAACGGCAAGCGGGCCGCCTTCATCCCCTTCGTCACGGCCGGGGACCCGAGCCTCGACGCCACCCGGCGCTTCGTGCGCGTGCTGCGCGAGGCGGGGGCCGATATCGTCGAGCTCGGCGTGCCGTTCTCCGATCCCGTGGCCGACGGGCCCGTGATCCAGGCGGCCGCGCAGCGGGCCTTGGAGCGCGGCACGAGCCTCGCCGGCGTCCTGAAGGCGCTCCGCGGGCTGCGCGCCTCCGGGGAGAGGGTTCCGGTGATCCTCTTCACCTATCTCAATCCCGCGCTGCGGCTCGGCCCGGCTCGCTTCGCCGCCGAGGCCGCGCGAGCCGGGGCGCAGGGCGCGCTCCTCGTCGACTTGCCCGCCGAGGAGGCGGAGCCGTGGCGGCGCGCCTTGGCCGGCCGAGGCCTCGAGCTCGTGCTCCTCGCCTCGCCCACGACCTCCGACGCCCGCCTGAGGCTCATCGGTCGAAAGGGAGGCTCGATTGTCTATTATGTCTCCCGCGAGGGCGTCACGGGGGCCCGCCGGAGTCTCCCGGCCGGCCTCGCCGCGAGGATCGCGCGCGTGCGGCGGCTGACCGGCAAGCCGCTGATCGTCGGCTTCGGCATCTCCGGCGGGCGGCAGGCGAGGGCGCTCGCCGGGCACGCGGACGGCGTCGTCGTCGGCTCCGCGCTCGTCGCCGCCGCCGCCGGCAAAGGCGCCGCCGCGGGGGCGCGGGCGATCCGCCGCGTCGCGCCGGACGTTTTGAGAGGGCTACGATGTTGATCCTGATGGACGGCAAGCACACCGAGCGCGACCTCGAGGCGGTGCTCGAGAAGGTCCGCTCGCTCGGGTTCAAGCCGCACGTCATCCCCGGCGCGACCGGAGTCGCGGTCGGGATCACGGGCAACCGCGGCCCGATCGACCGCGGGCTCTTCGACGGCATGAAGGGCGTGGCCGACGCGATCGCGGTCACGAGGCCGTACAAGCTCGCCGGCAAGGACTTCAAGAGCGGGCACACCACCGTCACGGTCGGCGGAGTCACGCTCGGCGGCGACGCCTTCGTGGCCATCGCCGGCCCGTGCGCCGTCGAGAGCGAGGAGCAGACCGTCCGGATCGCGAAGAAGGTCCGGGCGGCGGGGGCGCATTGGCTCCGCGGCGGCGCGTACAAGCCGAGGACCTCGCCGTACGCGTTCCAGGGACTCGGGAAGGAAGGACTCCGGATCCTGTCCGTCGCGCGCCGGGAGACCGGCCTTCCCGTCGTCACGGAGATCCTCGACCAGCGGAGCCTCGAGGACGTCGCGGAGGTCGCCGACGTGCTCCAGGTCGGCGCGCGAAACATGCAGAACTTCGCGCTGCTCAAGGAGCTCGGCCAGCTGCGCAAGCCCGTGATGCTCAAGCGCGGCCTTTCCGCGACGCTCGAGGAGTGGCTCCAGTCGGCGGAGTACATCCTGGCCGAAGGCAACCCGAACCTCTTCCTCTGCGAGCGCGGCGTCCGGACGTTCTCGGACCACGCCCGCAACACGCTGGATCTCAACGTCGTGCCCGCGATTCAGGAGATCAGCCACCTGCCGATCATCGTCGACCCGAGCCACGCCACGGGCCAGCGCCGGCGCGTGGCGCCCATGGCGCGCGCGGCGGCCGCGGCCGGGGCCCACGGCATCATGATCGAGGTCCACGACGAGCCGCAGAAGGCGCTCTGCGACGGCGCGCAGGCGCTCCATCCCGACGACTTCGCCCAGCTCATGGGGGAGCTCGCGAAGCTGTGCCCGGCGGTCGGGCGTAAGCTCGCGGCCCAGCCGCCGCCTCCCAAGAAAGCCAAGAAATGAGCCCCAACTCCGGGAAAGGCGCCTGGTCGCCGCCGCACCGCCGTCCGCTCGCGGGCGAGCTCCGCGTGCCCGGAGACAAGTCCGTGTCGCATCGCGCTCTCATCTTCGGCGCGCTCGCCGAGGGGACGACCTCGATCCGGGGCCTCTCCGACGGCGAGGACGTGCAGTCGACGCGCCGCTGCCTCGAGCAGCTCGGCGCGCATATCGAGGATTGCGGGGAGCTCGTGAAGACGCCGGCGGGCGAGTCGTGGAGCGAGATCCGCGTCCACGGCGCGGGCGCCTCCGGACTCAAGTCCTCGAAGCGGACGCTCGACTGCGGGAACTCGGGGACCACGATCCGGCTGCTCATGGGCGTCCTGTCCGGCCACCCGTTCCCGTCCCGGCTGACGGGCGACGCGTCGCTGCGGCGGCGGCCCATGAAGCGCGTGGCGGACCCGCTGCGTTCGATGGGCGCGAAGATCGAGCTGGCCGACGGCGAGCACGCGCCGGTGAAGATCGAAGGCGGGGCGCTGCGCGGCGTCGCCTACGAGTCGCCCGTCGCGAGCGCGCAGCTCAAGAGTGCCGTGCTCTTGGCGGGCCTGCGCGCCCAAGGAGAGACCTCCGTGCTGGAGCCGGCGCCCAGCCGCGACCACACGGAGCGTATGCTCCGGCACTTCGGCCTGAAGGTCGGGACGGAGGGCCATCGCGTGTGGATCTACGGCGGCGCGCCGCTGAAGGCCGCGCCCGTGCGCGTCCCGGGCGACGTCTCCTCCGCGGCCTTTTGGCTCGTCGCCGCGTGCGTCGTGCCCGGCTCCCGGCTCAAGCTCTCCGGCGTCTGCACGAACCCGACCCGCTCGGGCGTCATCGACGCTCTGGCGAGGATGGGTGCCAAGCTCGACCTCCTGCAGGCGGCCGTCGGTCCCGGCGAGGAGCCGGTCGCCGACATCACGGCCGCGCACAGCCAGCTCGTGGCGACCGAGGTGACGCCGCAGGAGTTCCCCAAGCTCGTCGACGAGGCGCCGATCCTCGCGGTCGCCGCCACGCAGGCCCGCGGCACGACCCGCATCCGCGGCGCCGCCGAGCTGCGCGTGAAGGAGTCCGATCGCATGGAGGGCACGGTCAAGATGCTTGCCGCCTTCGGCGCCGAGGCTAGAGTCGAGGGCGACGACCTGATCGTCCCCGGACCGCAGGCGCTCAAGGGCGGCACGATCGACCCGAAGGCGGACCACCGGATCGCGATGGCCGCGGCGGTCGCCTCGCTCATCGCCGACGGGCCGTCCACGGTGCTCGACCCCGGCTGCGCGCAGATATCGTATCCTGCGTTCTTCCCGACATTGGATGGGCTCCTCCAAGGCTAAGAAGGCCGCGGTGATCGGCTGGCCGGCGGGCAAGTCCCGCTCGCCGGAGCTCTACGCGCGCCTCTCGAAGCTCCTCAAGAAAGACCTCGAGTACGAGCGGCTCGCCGTCGAGAGCCACGATCTCCCGGCCTTCATGGACAAGCTGCGCAAGACCGGCGCCGACGAGGGCTGGCTCGGCGTGAACGTGACGATCCCGCACAAGGAGGCCGTCCTGCGCCACCTCGACGCCGTCGCGCCTTCGGCGAAGGCGATCGGGGCGGTGAACGTCGTGAGCGTCGGCCGGCGGCAGCTCGTCGGCGACAACACCGACGCCGGCGGCTTCCTCGACGCGCTGACCGAGCGGAACGTGCTGCTTGCCGGCGCGGAAGTCCTCCTTTTCGGCGCGGGAGGCGCGGCGCGAGCGGTCGGCTGGTCGCTCGGCTCGGCCGGGGCCGGCCGCGTCCATGTGATCAACCGCAACGGCACCCGCGCGATCGAGCTGGCGGGCGCGCTCTCGCGGCTCTTCCCGAAGACCCAGTACACCGCCGGGCCGCAGTGGCCGCGGCAGGCGAGCCTCTGGGTCAACGCGACGCCCCTGGGCATGGAGGGCTTCCCGGCCGAGACGCCCGTCCCCGCCGGCTTCACGTTCCCGCGAGGCGCGTGGGCGTACGATCTCGTGTACCGGCCGCGGCGGACGCCGTTTTTGGCGCAGGCGGAGGCCGCCGGAGCGGGGACGATCGGTGGCGCCGACATGCTGATCTACCAGGCGCTGCGCACCTGGGAGCTGTGGTTCGAGCCGCTCGGCGGCCGCCGCCGCCGCGAGCTCAAGAACGAGCTCTTGGCGAAGACCAAATGGGACTGAGATTCCTCACCGCCGGCGAGTCGCATGGGCGGGGCCTGACGGGCATCCTCGAGGGGATGCCGGCGGGACTCCGGCTCGACGCCGCCTACCTCATGAAGCAGGCCGTCCGCCGCAAGATGGGCTACGGCCGGGGCAACCGCCAGAAGATCGAGACCGACCAGATCGAGATCACCGGCGGCGTGCGCCACGGACTGACGCTCGGCAGCCCGATCGCGCTCTGGATCGAGAACCGCGACTTCAAGAACTGGCAGGACGTCATGCAGGCGGAGGACTGCCCCGGTTCGGTGAAGCGCCGCGTCGACGTGCCGCGGCCCGGCCACGCCGACCTCGTCGGCGGACTGAAGTACCGGCACAAGGACCTGCGGAACGTCCTCGAGCGGGCGAGCGCCCGCGAGACCGCGATCCGCGTCGCCCTCGGTTCGGTCGCCCGGAGGTTCCTCGAGGAGCTCGGCATCGTCATCGGCAGCCGCGTCGTCGCCCTGGGGGACGTGTCCGACGACACGCCCGCCGGGGATCCGGCGACCCTCAACGACCGGGCGGACCGCTCCCCGGTCCGCGCCCTCGGCCGCGAGAAGGAGTTGGTCGCGTTCATCGAGCGGGCCAAGGCGGCGGGCGACACCGTCGGCGGCGTGATCGAGGTCGTGGCCGGAGGCCTTCCGAGCGGCTTGGGCTCGCACGTCCAGTGGGATCGGCGCCTGGAGGCGCCGATCGCGGAGGCGTTCATGAGCCTCAACGCGATCAAGGGCGTCGAGATCGGCGGGGGGTTCAAGACGGCCGCGACGCCGGGCAGCCGCGCGCACGACGAGTTCGAGCCCGGCCCCGGCGGCCGCGTCCGCTACCGCACGAACCGCTCCGGCGGCATCGATGGGGGCATCACGACGGGCCAGGCGCTCGTGGTCCGGGCCGCGATGAAGCCGCTCGCGACCCTCATGCGGCCCCTCGGGTCCGTCGACCTGAGGACCGGCAAGGCCGCGGCCGCCCACATCGAGCGCTCCGACGTCTGCGCGGTCCCGTCGGCCGCCGTCATCGGCGAGTCACTCTTGGCGCTCGTGCTCGCGGGGGCGGTCCTCGAGAAGTTCGGCGGCGATTCGATGGAAGAGATCGCGCCGAGGGTCAAGCGGTGGCGAAAATCGGGAACATCTATCTGATCGGGCCTATGGGATCCGGGAAATCCGCCGTGGGACGTGAACTGGCGCGGCGGCTCCGCCGCCGCTTCGTCGATACGGACTGCTGGATCGAGAAGAAGGCCGGCGCGACGGTCGCCGACGTCTTCGCGAGGAAGGGGGAGACCGCGTTTCGCGCGCTCGAGCGCGCGGCGATCAAGCGCGTCTCGAGGACCGGCGGCCAGGTCGTCGCGCTCGGCGGCGGCGCTCCCATGCAGCCGGAGATCCGCCGCGTCGTGAAGGCGACGGGGATCGTCGTGCGCCTCACGTGCCGCCAGCGGGCGCTGTGGAAGCGGCTCGCCGCCGAGCGCGGCAAGCGGCCGCTGCTCGAGGCGCGCACCGCCGCCCAAGGGAAGGCCCGCCTCGCCGCGCTCTTGCGCCGGCGGGAACGGGATTATCCGAAAGGCGACCTGCGCGTCTCCACCACGCGCCGCGACACGCGCCGAGCGGCCCGACGCATCGCCGAGCTGCTCTCGCGCCGTGGCCTCGCGTAAGCCGGAGCGCGTAAGCTCGGGCGGCTTCCGCGTCGACCGCAAGCGCGCGCTCGCGACCCTCGCCACGCGCCGCTTCCAGGACCCCGCCGTCTTCGTCGACTGTTGGCTCCGGTGCGCCGAGGGCTCGCGGGCCGCGACGACCCAGTTCCCGCATGTGCCGGGGAAGGGCTTCTCGTTCGCGTTCGACGCCGTGATTCCCGGCCTGGGCGGAGATCCGTGGGAGCCGCTGTTCGATCCGGCGCCTCGCACCGCGGCCGCCGAGGAGCTCGCCAAGGGCGTGCTGGCCTGCCTCGCCTCGGGGCCGAAGGAGCTCGTCGTCGAGTCCGGCGCGCACCGGTGGACCGTCCGCGACCTCGAGTCGGCCCGCTGGGAGACTTGGAAAGGCCGCGGGGGCACGGTGATCCGGGCCGGTTGGTCGTGGGGGGGCTCCCCGGACTGGAAGGAGCGGCTCAAGCGCGTCCGGCTTTGGGCGAACGAAGCGCCGGAGTCCCCGTCGCCCGGGGTGGTCGCCGACGTGCGCCGCGGCCGCTACCGGCTGCGCATGCACCCGCACGCGTCCGGGAGCACGCGCAGCGTCGTCCACCTGTACCGGCTCGGCGTCCGCGTCGAGTCGGTCGAGATCGACCTCCACGCGCGGACCTGCGTGCACGCCAACGACGATGCGGCGGAGCTCTCGGTCGACCTGCAGCGCGTGCTCCCGGGAGCGCGGCGCGACCGGCTGCTCGCGCTGGCTCGCGGACACGTCGACGACCTCCTGCGCGCCGCGATCACGCGGCACGAGTCGCTGTTCCCCGGGATCGCGCTCAGGCTCGAGGAGCCCGGCAGCCTCGCCCTCTGGCGAGAGCGACACGGCCGTCCGGCGTCCGGGGGAGACCGTCAGGAGCTCGTGTTTGCCGGGTGGCTGGCGGACTGGCTGCACGAGGCGACGAGCCCGCTGCTTGAGCGCGTCCCGCTGTTTTTCGCCGGCAAGGGCAAGACGCACACGCTCGCGGATCTGCGGGCAGAGCTGGACAGGGAAGGCGTGGTCGCCTGGTCGCGACGGCCCGGCGCGGCGCCGGTCTGGTGCCCGAGCCCGGGCGAACTTCCCTGGCTCGCGCGCCACTTCGGCGGCGCCCTCCGGGAAGAAAGTTAGGTGAGTAAAGTGGGGACTGTCCCCACTTTACTCGGCGCTGCCAAGGCGGCGGCCGGCCCCTGTGGCGGCTAGAACGGCATCAACTTGCGCACGCGCGTTTCGATGAGAAAAAGCCCGGTGTTCTCGCCGTGGGTATGGGCGGCGCCGACGTTGGCCCCATCCAACGCCTCGGCCAAGACGGGCCAGTAAGCTCGGATGAAGCCTTCCTCGGCACGGACCAGTTCGACGCGCTCGGCGATGCCCCGGCCCTTGCACCGATGCATCCGCTCCCAAAACCCCTGTACTCGCTTCAGGGCCGCGCCCATCCCTTGCAGGCGGCCCGGGAATGTGTAGATCTTCCCGGCCTCGCGGCAGGCCCAGCGCCCTGCGGCAGTCCTGCGCGCGATCCCGCACGAGGCGAGCCGGGCCAGGCCCCTCCGCACCGACTCCGGCTTCAGGCCCAAGCGCTCGGCGAGTTCGGGAGGCGACCACGAGCCCCGGTCGTTCACCAGCGCTTCGGAGCACCAGTACGTGGCCTCATCCGCGGCCAACACCCGAAATTGCTCGGCGCTGAGGTGCACGACGTGCTCGGCCTTGATCCAGCGCATCGCCTCCGCGGCGGCGTTTTGGGCGGGGGCGGCAGGCGGATGCAATAGCGGTTCCAGGATCAACGCGACGGCTTCCGGGCTCTCCAGGGAGTCCTTGAGGTAGGCGAGGCATAACTCCCTCGCTCCCTTGTGGCCTGGGCTCAGGCGCAGGGCCCCCAGCAGTACGGCCATCCATTGCGGACGAGGCAGGCGGCCGGCATTCTCTAGCCGGAGGTAATGGACGTAGGTGAACGGGAAATTCCGCCGGCCCCCGTTCTGATGGTAGAACCGGTAGGCGGTCTTGAAGCCCGCATCGAGCCTCAGCCGTCTCATCTGCCGCGAGAATGCCTCGGCCATCGTAGCCCTCGTCAATCCTAGTCTTTCGCGTGACGGCATGGCAACCGTTCGTGTTACTAGTCGGGCCGCGCTCGTGTCGGGCGCGGAATGGAGCCGATGTCCGCGCCGTTCGTCCCTCCTGGCCCGAGTTCCCGCGCGCTTCCGGCAGCTACACTCGAGAGCGAAGGGTCCGGAGGTTGAATGAGGCTATTGATGATCGCCGTCGTCGCAGCACTTGGGGTCGCCCGAGCCGCCCAATCCCAGGAGTTTCGAGAGGAAAGCGGAGCGGTCCGCGTCTTGCTCGACGCCGAGCGGGAACGCGCCGTGGCGCGCCGTGCCGCCCATCGCGATGGGCTGCTCCAACAAATCGACGCCGCATTGGCGCACCTGGCCGCCGAGGTCAAGCCGGCCGTCGTCTTGCTGACGGCCGGCCGCTCCAGCGGCACGGGCTTCATCGTGGACGCATCCGGACTCGTCGTCACGAACGCCCATGTCGCCGACTCGGTCGGCTTTCAGGGGACGCTCGGGGCGAGGTTCCCGGACTCCACGGAGACTACGGGGCGCGTCGTCGCGATCGGCTCACCGGGTCCGGACGGCGAGCTGCTGGCCGGGAGAGACCTGGCTCTGGTGCAGCTCGTTCCGGTTCAGGGCCGGAGCTTGCAGGCCGTGGAGTTGGGCGACGGCGCGCAGCTAAAGGAAGGGCACCGGGTGGCGGCGATGGGCTATCCGCTGGGGCAGCCCTTCACGATCACGGAGGGCTCCGTCAGCGGCCTGGACTTCCGTGAAGGGGTGAAGGTCAAGTTCCTGCAGACCGACGCCGCCATCAACCCGGGCAACTCGGGCGGCCCGCTCGTGGCGATGGACGGGAAGGTCGTGGGAGTCAACACCCTTATCGTGTCGCCCAGCGGTTCGTCAAACGGGATCGGCTACGCGATCAGCGTCGACTCCGTCAAGGCGTTCCTGGCTCAATACCGCGCGGGGGGGCCGTTCAGCGAGGCGAAGTCGGGCGGGCGCAATCCGCGCGGGCCGACGCCGGAGCCGGCTGCCGCGCCCGGTCGCGGCTGTCCGAGCACGGATTCTCTGGGCGTGCCGTGGATCGAGGACGCCGGCGCGGTGCCGGCGCTCCAAGCGTCCCGTCACCTGGCGAGCGCGCTTGACGCGACCGCGATCACCTTACTCGCGGTCAACGGAGAATCGTGGTGGGTCGGCGCTTCCCGACGCGGGAGCGCAACCCGTGACCGGGAACGCGACCCTAACTGCGTCGTGATTGGGAGCGCCGCGTTTTACGTCTACGGCCGCGAAAGCGACCCGGAGCTGGATTTCGAGTCGACCGTGTCCGGCGGCGGGGAACCGGGCCTCTCCCGGAGGCTCATCGAGCTGCGCTGGTACGACGAGGCGGACGGGCGCAAGCACCGCTGGTTCAACCTCCCTCTCGCCGAACGGTTGGGTTGGGACACGGACGGCCGCGGGGCGCCGACGGAGACGCCGCGGCCGGTGCCGTTGCCCCAGACAATCAACGATCTCCTGTAGCCGTCATTAAACGAGGAGGCAATGCCATGAACGAGTCGAGTTTCCGTTACACGAGGTTCTCGCGCCGGATTGCTGCGACAGGTTGCGCGGCGTCCGCGCTGGTCGTGCTCGGGTCCGCGGCCGCGCTGAGCGCCTCCGGACTCGACGCTGAAGCCGGCTTCACGCGAGTTCTCGATGAGGGAGCTCGCGTCTTGCAGTCCTCGATTGCGCGGGCGACGGGGAACATGGCGAGTCGCGGGGAGGCCTCGATCGACACCATACTCGGATCCGCCAAGGATCGGCTCGAAGGCATGGCCGCCGCCGCCGGGACGCTCGTCGATATCGAGAGCTTTGATCTCGCCGAGGGGCGCGCCGGTTGGTATGATGCCGCCCTCAGGCTCCGTGAAGCTATCAAGGACGACCCCTCGCTCCTGCGGCGCGTCCACCGGGTACGCATTTCCCGACGTCGCGAGCCGGAGCTGGCCATCGAGATCGACGGAGACGGCGGGGTCATGCTCGCTTTGGGGTTCGCGATCGGCCCTCATACCTACGCTCCCAGGACCATGGACGAATCGCCCTACCTGGTGCGCAGGGGAAACACGTACGCGTTGCCCGATTCCGTCACGGTGGACAAGATCGACGCACCCGCAGCCGAGGCGATCCGCTCGACGCTGCGGGCTTTGCCTGAACGTCCCCGGGTGGCGCGGTTCGACTTCGATCGCCGCTTTCCGGCCCTCCTCGCCCGCTATGGGGTGTTTCTGCAGATAGGGGATGCGGATGACAAGGACCGGTCCGGGAGCCCCGTGTACCACCGGATCCT
The DNA here is from genome assembly GCA_016207565.1 of Elusimicrobiota bacterium. Classification (GTDB taxonomy): domain Bacteria; phylum Elusimicrobiota; class Elusimicrobia; order UBA1565; family JACRDR01; genus JACRDR01. The sequence continues at coordinate 8,268 of JACQPK010000339.1, read as the reverse complement.
CGCCGCCTGGGGCCAGGAAGTCGCTCAGGTGTCGGATTTCGACCAGGAGTCCTTCCACGGCTACATCGAGCCGATCAAGGTCCGATTGGGCAACCTCCGCTACGCGCTATACCGGGATGTGAACGGCACGCGGGCGCCGGTTTTCGAGCTGCGATCCGGCGGTGGCCTCGGCTACGGACTGGAGGCCTACTCGCAGTGGTTCGGGGGGTGGTTCTTAAGGGATGTGAGAGCCCTGAAGATGTTCGCCGAATACGGCGACGAGGGAACCGACTACCGCTTCCCCTCCCTGGCGCAGCTCGACGCCTGCATGGGTGGACTTTGGCGACGCCAAGAGAGCGAGGGCTTCCGTTACAATTACCGCCGGGAAGGCTGGGCCTGCGCCCAACCCACGTTCTGACAGCGCGGAGGAGGGATCGCCATGAGGATGATGTTGATTGCAGCAGCCGGACTCCTCTGCGTCACTCCGTTGATTTAACTTGGCAGAAGGCAGGGGACCGGTTCAAGACAGGGGAGGTGCGCGGGAAAATCCGGGAGATGGCGGCCAGGGAATCGGACCCCGACCTAAAACGGAGCATGGAAGAGCTCCTCTGAAGCCATACAACCGTCACCGCGAAGTCTGTCTGGGGCAAGCCGGACGGTCTCCCCTCAACTTCCTTGGGAGAAGTCGAGGCTGCGACGCGCGGTCAAACCGCGCTGGGCGAGCTCCCCGCCGTCCGGCGGCCGCGACGCCTCGAGCCGGTGCGGCTCGCCCCGATCGCGCAGCAACTGCGACCAGAGCAGCTCGGTCCCCGGCGGCACGAGGATGATCCGCGCCTCGCCCTCGATCAGCTTCTGCGTCTCGAGGATGTCGAAGAGGACCTCCATGATCTGCGGGTCCGCGGCGATCTGCTGCAGCGCCTTCCCCACGATCGACGGCTTCACCGCCGCCGCCTGCGCGAAGGCGATCGCCGCCTGGCGCTCGGCCGTGCTCGTGATGATGCTGACCTGGTTGGCGCCGTCCTGCTTGATCGCGGACGTCACCTGCCGCAGCCGGTTGACGACCTTCGCCTCGATCTGGCCGATCATGTTGCGGTCGCGGAAGTGTACCTTGCGGATATAGGTCGAGCCGAGCCGGTAGCCCCACTCGTTCGACTTGGGGGAGACCTCGTCGCGCACCATCTGGCTCATCCGGTGGCGCGTCTCGAGCATCTCCTGGAGCGGCATGTTGCTCAAGCAGCGCACCGCCGCGTTCGAGACGTTCGCGGCCAAGGAGCCGCGCGGATCCGCGTTCTTGAAGAGATAGGCGACCGGGTCCGAGACGGAGAACTCGTACCAGATGCCGATGCCCATGGGGGCCCCTTCCTCGGTGTTGACCGGCTGGCTGCGTAAGTAGACCTGGTCGAGCCGGCGGTCGAGCACGTGGCACTTGCCGAGGAAGTTGATCAAGAGCCCCATCGGGCCGAAGCGCACCCACGGCAAAAACAGCCCGGGCTCGTCGACGACGCCGAGGACCTTGCCGAACAGCGTGTAGACGCGGCAGGTGCCTTCATCGACGATGGCGTAGGCCCCGAACAGGCGGAGCAGCCCGAACGCGATCGGGACTCCGATGAAGCTGCCGAAGAACGCGACGCAGAAGGCGGTGAGGAAGGTCATTTCTTCACCTCCACGACGGCCTGGCTCGCCTGGCTGTAGAGCTGCAGGCGAAGATTGCGCAGGTAGAGCATCAGGGCCGCCTGCCCCGAGGCCTTGAGCTCGGAGAGCTGTTTGGCCATCGCCAAGAGCGGCTCGACCTCGGTCTGCGCCTTGAGCGTCTCGATCTCGACGGCGCGCTTGGACTGCACGATCTTCTGGTCGGCCGAGGCCTGGGCGAGGCTGATGTCCGAGGAGACCTCGTTGTGCGCCGTGTTGATCGCGGCCAGCGCGGACTCGACCTCGGTGGGAGGGTCGATCGCCGTGATGAGCGAGGCGTCGAGGAGGATGCCGTAGCGAGCGGCGGAGGAGGCGCACTCGCGGTCCATGTGCTCGTTGAGGTCGCGGAGATTCTTGCGCAGGTCGTTGATCGACACGCCGCTGACCGCGCTCGCCACCTCGGCCTGCGTCCTCGGCGCCTCGAAGTTGGCGATGCGCTCGCGCAGGATCGAGATGAAGTAGCCCATGACGTGGACGATCGGGTTCTTCACGCCGAAGACGTAGGCATAGAGGTTCTGCTCGGAGACCCGGTAGCGGATCTGGCCCTTGATGCCCGTGTTGAGCTGGTCCTTGGTCACCGCTTCGAGTTCGGTGCCGTTGTGGTTGGCGCCGTGCTGCTCGAGGTCGGTCGCCATGTTGATCGTCTGCGTGGCGATCGAGACCTTGTGCACGCGCTCCCAGGGCCACTTGAAGTATGGGCCGCCGGGCGGGATGACCTGGAGCACCGGGTAGGCGTAGCGTTGCTTCTCCTCGGGGCGCAGCGCCGCGGTCAGGGACTCGTCGTCGGCGGTGGTCACGCCCTCGAGGCGCTTGGCGCGCCCGAAGCTCGTCTTCACCGCGCGCTCGTTTTGGTCGACGGTGTAGATGCCCGCGACCAGGTAATTCACCAAAAACCAGCACACGAAGCCCGCGAGGGCCCCTATCATGATGTCCATGCCGGCAGTATAGACGCGTGCCGCAGGGGGGTCAATACAACAAAAGCTCAATTTGCTATCTAGGACCGGTGATCAGCTCCGTGCGGGTCGGCCGCGGGCTCCTGGACCGTCCGGTCTGGACCCGCGTGCTCGGGAAGAAGGTCTGCGTCGTCACCGAGCCCGAGGCGCACCGCAGGTTCGGCAAGCGGCTGCTCGCCGCGCTCGAGCGGCAAGGGACCTCCGCCGCGCTCCATCTCCTGCCCTCCGGCGAAGCCGCCAAGACGCTCGCGGCGGCCTCCAAGGTCTACGGAACGCTCGCCGATTCCGGCATCGGCCGCGACAGCGGGCTCGTCGCGCTGGGAGGCGGGGCCGTCACCGACACCGCGGGTTTCGCCGCGGCCACGTGGCTGCGCGGGATCCCGTGGATCAGCGTGCCGACGACGCTTCTCGGCCAGGTCGACAGCGGCCTGGGCGGGAAGGTGGGCGTGAACCTCAAGGAAGGCAAGAACCTCGTCGGCGCCTTCCACCAGCCGAAGACGGTCGTCTGCGATCTGGCGGCGCTCGACTCGCTGCCGCTGCGCGAGGTGATCTCGGGGCTCGGCGAGGCGGTGAAGTACGGCCTCGTGTTCGACCGGCGCTTCTTCGACCGCATGCGCCGCGACTGGGACCGGCTCCTCGCGCTCGACCCCGTCGCGCTCGCGCCCGTCGTGCGCCGCTGCGCGGCCGAGAAGCTGCGCGTCGTGGCCAAAGACGAGCGCGAAACGTCCGGGCTCCGCGAGCACCTGAACTTCGGCCACACCGTCGGGCACGCCCTCGAGGCGGAGGCGGGCTACGGCGTGCTGCGCCACGGCGAGGCCGTGGTCTGGGGCATGCGGGCGGCCCTCGCCCTCTCGCTCATGAAGACGGGCCTGCCGCGCGCGGACGCCCTCGACGCGGGGCGCTTCCTCGCCTCGATCCCGGTCCCTCGCCCCGAGGTGAACCCGGACCGGCTCGTCTTGCGCATGTACCGCGACAAGAAGGTCCGCGGCGGAGTCCTGCGTTTCGTGCTGCTGCGGGGGATCGGCCGGCCGGTCGTCGAGCCCGTCACCGCCAAGGAAGCGCGGGACTGCCTCGAGGTCCTGACGTGAACATCCTCGTGCTGCACGGCCCCAACCTGAACCTCCTCGGCGAGCGCGAGCCCGAGGTGTATGGCCGATGGACGCTGGCCGATGTCAACGCGGCCATCCGAAAGAAAGCGAAGGCGCTCGGCCAGCGTCCGAGGATCTATCAATCCAATCACGAAGGCCGCCTGATCGACCTCCTGCACGCCAACCGCAAATGGGCCGCCGGCGTCGTGATCAACCCCGGCGCCTACACCCACTACAGCTACGCGCTGCGCGACGCGATCGCCGCGATACAGAAGCCCGTGATCGAGGTGCACCTCTCCGACATCAAGAAGCGCGAGCCCTTCCGCCGGGTCTCCGTCGTCGAGCCGGTCTGCCTGGCGCAGATCAGCGGGAAGGGGGTCGGGTCCTACCTGGCGGCGCTCGAGCGCCTCAGATCCAGCCGCGCCGGCTGAACCACGCGAGCATCAGGCAGATCAGCCCGACGGCCGCGGCCCCGAAGGCGGGGAAGGCGTACGGCCAGTCCCACGGGAACTTGCTGAAGTTCATCCCGAACACCGACGAGAGCACCATCACCGGGGTGAACACGACCGTGATGATCGTCAGGACCTTGATCGTCTCGTTCATCCGGTGCGAGATGCCGGTGAGGTAGGTCTCGGACAGGCCGACGGCGACCTCGCGGTAGGTCTCGAGGATGTCGATGATCTGCGTCGCGTGATCGCCGACGTCGCGGAGGTAGGTCCGGGTCTGGTCGGAGAGGCACTCGTGCTGCTCCCGAGTGAGCGCGTTGATCACCTCGCGCACCGGCCACATCGAGCGCCGCACCAGCAGCATCTCCCGCTTCAAGCGGTGGATCGCCTCCAGGTCCCGCTGGGCGGGCCGGCGGAAAATGCGGGCCTCCAGCTCCTCCAGCCGGTCGCCGTAGTGCTCGAGGATCGGGAAGCACTGGTCGACGATCGCGTCGAGGAGGGAATAAGCCAAGAACGACGCGTCGTGGTGGCGCAGGCGCGAGCCGCCGCTATTTAGGCGCTGGCGGATCGGGTCCCAGACGTCGCCCTCGTCGTCCTCCTGGAAAGTCAGGACGGTCGAGTGGCCGAGGAAGATCGAGACCTGCTCGCCGCGCAGGGCGTCCTTCTGCATGCGCATCATGCGGGCGATGATGCAGAGCCGCGCCTGGAGCTCTCCCGGGCCGCCGCCGTAGGCGTCGACCTTCGGGCGCTGGGGCCGGTGCATGAGGTCCTCGAGCGCCAGCGGGTGGAGCTGGTATTTCTCGGCCAGCTCGGCGATCACCTTGACGTCTTCGAGCCCGTCGACGTTGATCCAGCGGACGGAGGTCCACTCGGGCCGGTGTCCGTCCAAAAACGCCTTGAGGTCTTTGACCTCCTCGACGCGGACCTGCTCGGGCGAGTAGTCGATGACCGTGACCCGGCTCTTGCCGGGCTTGGAGGGGAGCTGCGCCAACTCCTCGGGCGTGATGCCCGCGCCCTTGGCCGCTTCCTTATGAAAGCGCCGATCCAATTGGACAGTCATGGGCGGCATTATATCAGTCGCGCGTAGCGCGTTGCGCCCTTGAGTCGTATTCGTTAACGTCAGCGTATTTGGGAAAACGCGGTTTGTCACGCCACCGTCGATTTTGATAGTCTTTCCGACGTAGCAAGCCGTTGTGGAACCCACTGGAGAGCCGCCGAGGCCGCGCCCCGAGCCAAACCCTTGGGGGATGTTGGCGGCGGGTACGCAGTTGGCGGTCTCCGTGGTGCTGGGGGTTTTTGTCGGCCGTTGGCTAGACGCTCGTTGGAACACCAGCCCCTGGTTCGTGCTGGCCGGCACGATATTGGGGGTCGGTGTCGGGCTCTACAACCTCATCCGAGAATCCTCCCGTCAGCAAGGACGCTAAGGCTCCCTGGCTCGCGGTCGGCCTCCGGGCCGGCCTCGAGGGCGCCTTGGCCGCGGGGGCGGCAGGCGCCGCCTTGGGCCTTGTCTTTCCGCAGCGGGGCCTGATCGTCGCCGGCGTGGCGCTCGCTTGGGCGGGCTGCACGGTCGGGACGTTCGGGCTTGCGTACGGTCAACGCAGGTCGCCGGCGGCGTTCTGGCGGGCCTTCGGGCTCGGCATGGCGCTCCGGGTCGGATTGTTGCTCGTGCTCGCGGCGCATGCCTGGAGCCGGCCGGTGGCGGACGCCGCCGCGCTGCTCGGGTCCTACGTCGTGGGATTGACGGCGATCATATTGCTGGAATTCAGGCATTTGGTAAAAGATCTAGGGGTTAAACGATGAATTTCGTGGGAATGCTCCAGCACCACCTGCTGGACCATAGCTTCTTCACCATCGCCGAGTTCGGGGGCACGAAGCTCAATTTTTCGAAGCACCTCCTGATGATGTGGATCGTCGGCGCGGTGCTGCTGATCGCGCTGAGCTGGGCCGCGCGCAGCGAAACGGGAGCCGGGCGGCTCCTCCGGAGCGCGATCGAGGCGATCGTCCTCTTCATCCGCGACAACATCCTGCATCCGATCTTCCACGAGCGCACTCATTTCTACCTCCCGTATTTCTTGACGCTGTTCTTCTTCATCTTCCTCACCAACCTCGCGGGCCTCGTGCCTTACGGCGCGACCGCGACGGGCAACATCTCCGTGACCGCGGCCTTGGCGCTCTGCACCTTCGGCCTCATGCAGTTCGCGGGAATCAAGGAACAGGGGCTCTTTTCCTACATCAAGCACATCGCTCCCGGTGGCGTGCCGTGGCCGGTGCTCATCATCCTCTATCCGATCGAGATCCTCGGCATGCTGGTCAAGTGCGTCGCGCTCACGATCCGGTTGTTCGCCAACATGATCGCGGGCCATATCGTCGCGCTCGCGTTCTTGTCGCTGATCTTCATCTTCGGGGAGATGTCCAGGCCGGTGGGGTACCTCGTCGCCGGTCCGGCGGTCGGGCTGGCGCTCTTCATCAACACCCTCGATCTCCTCGTCGCTTTGCTGCAGGCGTATATCTTCACGATGCTCACCGCGCTGTTCGTGGGAGCGTCGGTACACCCCCACTAGGGGAGGTCGCAAACGGCGCACTCTCTCGAGGAGCGTCGATCGTGGAAGGACGGAGCAAGACGATGTGGCATCTAGCGTTGGGTTACGTCGGGACGGGGATCGGAGTCGGACTCGTCGTCATCGGGGCCGCGTTCGGCATCGCGCGGCTCGCGTCGGCCGCCCTCGAGGGCGCGGCGCGGCAGCCCGAGGCGGCGGGCTCCTTGCAGACGATGATGATCATCCCGGCGGCCATGATCGAAGGTCTGGGACTGCTGGCGGTCGTGGCGGTCCTGCTCGGCATTCTGGCGTTGAACGGCGGAGTCCCGCCGGCGACGAGCGCGGGCAACCCGCCTGCGGCGTCCGCGGGCCACTAAGGCCCGATCGAGAGGGGGCGAAGCGCCCCCTCTCCAGATTTGAGAGGTTAGAATGGGCGACATACTGAAGCCGGACGCGGGACTCATGTTCTGGACCATCGTGACCTTCCTCACGATGGTATTTCTGCTCAAGACCTTCGCGTGGGGCCCGCTGCTCCACGCCGTCGAAGAGCGCGAGCGCCGGCTGAAGGAGGATCGCGAGGCCGCCGAGAAGGCCAGGAACGAGGCCCAGAAGATCCAGGCCGATCTCGAGGCCCGTCTCGCCGCTCTCGACGCGAAGTCCCGCGAGGTGCTCGCCCAGGCGCAGAAGGACGCCGAGGCCCTGCGCGCCCGGCACTCCGCCGAGGCGAAGGAAGAGGCCGAGCGGCTCATGGAGAAGACCCGCGCGACGCTCGAGGAAGAAAAGCGGCGGCTCGTGGGCGAGCTCCGCCAAGAGGTCGCGAATCTCTCTGTGCAGGCCGCCGAGAAGCTGGTCCGTAAGACGATCGACGCCGGGGTCCGCAAGACCGTGCTCGACCAGTTCTTCCAGGACATCGAGAGGCCGGGGAAGAAGAACTAGATGAACACCTCCGACCGCACGCTCTCCCGCCGGTACGCGGCGGCCCTCTACCTGTCCGCCGCCGAGAGCGGCTGGCAAGACAAGGTCCGTTCGGAGCTGTCCGAGGCGTACAAGTCGCTGTCCGGCCAGCTGCACATCCTCAAGAACCCGACGATCGCCCCGAAGGAGCTGAAGGCGCTCGTCGCCAAGGCCGCGCCGAACCTTTCGCCAAAGACCCGGCACTTCCTCGAGCTCCTGATCGACAAGAAGCGCATCAACCTGCTGCCGATCATCGTGGGGGACGTCACCCGCATCTCCGACGAGAAGGCGGGCCGAGTCCGGGCGCAGGTGAAGTCGGCGGCGGAGCTGAGCCCGCAGGAGCTGGAGCAGCTTGTGGTGAAGCTGAAGAAGTTCTCGGGCAAGGACGTGGTGGCCGAGACGAAGGTGGATCCTGAACTTTTAGGCGGAGTCGTGGTGCGCATGGGGGACCTGGTGCTGGACGGCTCGATCCAGGGGAAGCTGCGCAACCTGGCGTCCGCGTTGACCGAGGAGCGATAGCAATGGCAATCCGACCGGAAGAGATCACGGGAGTCATCAAGAAGCAGCTCGACGCCTACGAGGGCAAGGTCGAGGTGAAGGAGGAGGGCACCGTCCTGCAGGT
>JACQPK010000014.1 GCA_016207565.1 Elusimicrobiota bacterium | reverse complement strand
GCCCTCGAGCGGGCCCGGGCCGGGGCGCAAGAGAGCGCGCCCGTTGCGGAAAAACGGGCCGACGCGAACCAGGCCGGCCGGAAGCTCTTCCAGCTCGCCAACACCAAGGGCTCGGTGAAGGAGATGGGAAGCGCGCTCGGCGACGGCGCCTCCGTCGACGCGGTCGACGACCGCACCCCGGAGGGGCCCCGGTACCTGACGGGCGACTCGGAGACGCCGCTGCTCGTCGCGACCCGGCACAACTACGGAGAGCAGGCGAAGTTCCTGCTCGAGCAGAAAGCGTCCGCCAAGGCCTCGGACCGCTTCGGACACACAGCGCTCATGCACGCGGCCTACCACGGGAACACCGAGCTCATCGAGGCGCTCGTGAAGAAAGGCGCCGAAGCGAACGCCGTGGCGAAAGCCGGGTGGACGCGCGGCGGCTCCGGCGGCACCACCGCCGGCGGCACGGCGCTCCTGCGCGCGATCTTCAAGAACCGCGCGCAGGCGGCCGACCTGCTGCTGCGCTCGGGCGCCGACGTGAACCTCGCGGACGCGGACGGCCGCACGCCGATCCTCTGGGCCTACGAGCTCGCGGAGCTCGAGGGCGCCGGAGACTACTCGGTGCTCCTCGCGACGATCGCGCCGCGCGGGCCCGCCGCGATCAACGCGCGCGGCCCCGATGGCCAGACGGCGCTGCTCCGCTACACGTCGACCCGGCGGGCGAGCCTGGTGAAGGCCCTTTTGGCCGCGCCGAACCTCGAGGTCAACGGCGACGGCCTGGCGGACAGGCCTGCGCTCGTGGAGGCGGCCGGGCGGGGCTACGCCGAGATCGTGAGCATGCTCCTCGCTTCTCCGAGGATCGACGTAAACGTCCGCGTGTTCCCGGGGCTCGATGACTCGACCGCGCTGATGGCGGCGGCGCGCGCCGGCTCGCTGGGCGTCGTGAAGCTGCTCCTCGGAGCCAAAGGCATCGACCCCAACCTGCACGGCTACAACGGCACGGCGCTCAATGAGGCGGTCGAAGCGGGAGCCCGGACCGTCGTCGGCGAACTGCTCAAGGCTACCGGCATCGACGTCAACTCGCGCGGAGCATCCCAGCGCACGCCGCTGATCCAGGCGGCCGAGCGACGCGATGCCGATCTCATCGGAGCCCTCCTGGCGGCGCCCGGCGTGGATGTGAACGCCCGAGCGAACGGCGGAACGACGGCGCTGCACGCGGCAGCCCAGCGCGGCTTCGCCGCCGGCGTCAATCGGCTCGTGGCGGCGCCGGGGATCGACGTGAACGCCGTCGATGGATTGGGCGCGACGCCGCTGCAGCTCGCGCGCGCCTCGGGTTCGGCGGAGACGGTGGGCATTCTTGTGCTGGCGGGGGCTCGATGATCCTGACGACGATACTGAGTTTGGCCTGCGGCGCGGCCGCGGGGGCGGGGGTGGCGTGGGACACGCAGGACCCCCTCCTGGCCGTCCGAGAACAGCTCGCGGCTGCGAAGGCCGAGCCCGCGAAGAAGGAGAAGGACAAGAAGGACCCGAAGCCGCCGATCAAGTACGACCCGATCCGGCTGCCGCTCTTCTATAGCCAGAACCTGCTCGGCGTCTCGTCGCGGCTCGTCGCCAGAGAGCTCTTGCAGCCGTTTCAGGCGACGATGCCGGATGCGAGCCAGAGCTCGAGCATCCTCTATCCGCTCGTCTACGTGTACTACGTCCAGCAGCCGAGCCTGCCCATGGAGCGGCCGATCGTGTTCGCCTTCTACGTCGTGGGCGAGGACGAGCTGAGAAGCCTCCAGCAGAGCTCGGCGGACGGCGAGCTGCCGTTGAGCCGCCTCAAGGGATTTGCGGTCGACGGCGTGCGTTACTTCTATCTCTTGACCTCGCAGAAGCCGGAGGAGCGGGAGAAGGCGGAGCAGTACCTCGACGAACTCGACGGCCGGATCCTCGACCCGGAGCTCCTCTGGCTGGGCAGCCTCGAGTGGAGCGCCAAGACGCAGTTCGACATGTGGATCGACCAGTACTTCTCCAGCGAGCGGAATTCGGCGGTTCGAGAGGCCCGGGAGCTCGAAAACCCGTGGTGGAAGAAGGACCGGCTCGACCAAGAGGTCCTCGACCGGATGACGACGCGCTACGAGCTCAAGGCGCCCGTCGACGTCGACGGCGACGGCACGGCGGAGCTGGTCGTCTACACCTCGGACCCGGAGCGGCTCGAAGAGCGCGGCACCTCCAGGCGCGCCGCCGATCCGTCCTACAAGTGGAACACGTTCTTCGTCGGGCTCGAGGTCACGGACGGGCATCGGACCCACTCCGACCGCATCCACTTCGATCACGCCGGGAAGACGTACTGCGCCCGGGCCCCGATCGGCGGCTGGTGGCACGAGCCGCTCACCGAAGGCTTCGGCGGGAAGATCGTGCTGGCCAACGGCCTGCCCGAGGGCTCGGCGGGCAAGGACGCGCTCGTCCTCGTGCGCAAGGACGGGACGTCGAAAGCGATCTACTCGCTGGGCGCGCTGCGAGAGGCTCCGCACCGGATGCTCCACGCGGAGGTCCGGGACCTCGACGCCGCGGCTACCGCGGCGCTGCTCGGCTCGGCGGCCCGCACCGACGACCTGGCCCGTTTCCTCCGGCGCTCGGAGGCCGTCCCCCTCCGCACGTATCCGGGCGGCGGGAGCTTCAGCGGCCCGGCAAAGGGTGCGCCTTAAAGAAGTCCCAGGCGAGCGCCTCGAAGTCGACGTCCTTCGACGTCCGGCCGACGAGCCGGGGCAGGTAGACCTTGCCTTTGGGCCAGGTGTGGCCGGCGCCGTCTACCTTATATAGGAGGACCTCCGAGCCGCCGCGGCAGTCGCGGCGCGCCTCGAGGCTCCAACGCGTCCCGTCGTCCTCTCGGTCCACAAGCGCCGAACGCTCCGGCTCGCCCGTGCAGCCGTCGAGCTCCGCCCATTTCGAGGCCGTCTCCGGCACGGTGAGCTTCGTTCCGCGCGATCGGCCCATAAGCCGCACCGAGCGGCCGTCCCATGGGATCAGCCGGTCCTCCGTGCCGTTGACCATGAGGACGGGGACCGGACGGGCGGGACGGCACTTCGCGGCGACCGACTCGCCTAGGGACGCGATGACGGCCCCGATCGCGGCCCACCGGTCGGCCTGGGCGCACGCGAGGGCGTGCGCCATGAAGCCGCCGTTGGAGACGCCCAGAAGATATAGGCGCCGGGAGTCCGCCTTCCCCTCCCGCACCAGCGTGTCGGCCAGGGCCGCCAGAAAGCCCAGGTCGTCGGCGCCGGAGGCTCCCTTGAAGTCGCGGCCGTCGTTCCAGGCCTTGTTGACGCCCTCCGGATACGCGACCCGGAACTTCTCGCGGACGGCGAGCGCGTCGAGACGCCCGTCGATATGCGTCCGGAAGTTTCGTCCCCGGCCGCCGCCGCCGTGCAGGGCGAACACGACGGGCGCCGGCCCGGCGAGGCCCGGCGGCTCCACGAGCGTGTACTCGCGACGGACCCCGCCGTGCTCGAGCGCCGCGCTCGTCGCCACCGCCAACGCCGCCGCCACCGTCGAGAGAGCGTCCATGCCTGTCGCGCGATATTAGCTTTTCTGTCGACGGATGATCTGGTATCCTATGGGGAGATGCCGGAGCCCCTCAGGCGCGACAAGAGGACCCCGATCTACAACATCGGGTGCGTCGCCCGGTTGACCGGGCTGGCCATCTGGACCGTCCGCTGGATCGAGCGGCATAAGCTCGTCTGTCCGTGCCGGTCGAACGGCAACCAGCGGCTCTTCTCCGACGAGGACGTCGAGGTCCTGCACGAGATCCGGCGGCTGATGGAAGAGGGCGTGAACCTCGCGGGCGTGCGGGTCATCCTCCGGATGCGGATCGAGCAGACCGGCCCGCGCCAGGACCACAGCGCCGCGCCCCCCCTGAGCAACTTCAGGCGCCGCAAAAAGAAGCCCGCCTAGCGGCCTACCTCCGGCAGACGTCCGTCGTCGCGCCGCAGGAGTACGGCGCGAAGCAGTAGCGCCCCCCCGTCATCGTCGGGCAGCAGAGCTGGCCCTCGACCCCGCACTCCGTCTTCCGCAAAAACACCTGCGTCGCGTACAGCCGCCCGCCGGACCAGTACACGCCGACGCCGAGGTCCGTCTGCTCGGGCGACAGCAAGTTGTCGCGGTGCTTGGGCGACTTCAGCCAGTGCCGCACCACCGCCTCGGCCAACACGCGCTCCGGCGGCGGCCCGCCGGGCCTGAGGATCGGCTTGCCGTCGAGCGTCACGCGGTCGAGCGGGCCCGAGGGAACGTCGATGAAGTCGAGGTTCTCGGCGCCCAAGAAGGGGATCTTGAACGCGTCGAGCCGTCCGCGCAGCGAGCCGCACGGGATCGTGTCGTGCCCCAGCAGGCCGTGGCGCGCGAGGCACCGAGACTGATAGCGCGCCGCCTTGGCGGCGTCGGCATTGCCCGTGAGCGCGCTCTTGCCTTCCCGCTCGCGCTCGCGGATCGTCTCCGCGAACACCTCTCGCTCGATGTCCGGCCGAAATCCGGTCTCGTCGAGCGAGTCGACCGGGTCCTGCGGCTCTCCGGCGGCGGGCTCCTCATGGACGATCTCCGGCATGTTTCGCTGCGCCTCGCGCTTCTCGGGCTCCGGAGGCTTGGCGCAGCCGGTCAAGAGCGCGGCCGCGACCAGGGCCGCGGCTCCGGGGCTCACTTCGCCTCGAGCCGGAAGATCAGCAGGTTGTCGTCGCGGTGGACGACGGGATATCGTTGGTAGAAGGCCTTGGCGACGGGATCTTTCGGCTTCGCGTCCTCGAAGATGCCGACCCGGGCCGTCATGAAGTACTTGGCGCCTTTCTTGGCGACGTCCTCGACGCGCGGCAGCCCGCCCATCCCGAGCTCGGCCACGTCCCATGACCAGCCGCGCCGGTCGACGAAGTACAACGGCAGCGAGGACGCTCGCTCGTTGCAGAGGAAGAGGTCGTCGGGCCCGCTGACCCGGTCCACGGTGGTCTTCGCGTTGAGCAGGTACGGCGACGTCCAGTGGTACCAGTGGTTGATCCGCAGCGCCGCGTGAAGCGGCATCCCGAGCGCGAGGACGACGACCGCCGTCCGCGAGAGGGGCCAGGCCGGCGCCTTCCACAGCGCCCACAGCCCGGCGCCGATGAACGCGGCGTTGACGGGCGCCCACGGCAGCGCCGTGTAGTCGTGGTAGTGGGCGTAGCCTCCCCCGGCGATCACGTCGATCAGCACGCAGACCCACCAAGCGCCCATGAACCAGAGCTTTCGCCGCCACAGGACCTCGCGCGCCCCGGCCGCCGCGAACAGGATGCCGGGATAGGTCAGCGCCAGCTCGGGCAGCCGGGAGAAGACCTGGAAGAACGCGAAGTAGGGCAGGCGCTCGTAGCTGAGGATCGCGCGGTAGATGCCGATATCTCCCGTCCGGGGCACGACGTAGAGGCCCGTGCTCGCCCACCGGTACCAGGCGTAGACGAGGGCGACGGTCGCGAGGGGCACGGCCCAGATCCGCGGGTCCAACACGGCGCCGCGGCCGCGCCGGGCCAGCGCCAAGAACCCCAGCACGCCGAGCAGGTACGCGTACGGGAGCTTCTGGCCGATCGCCAGCGTCGCGGCCGCCACGGTCGCGGCCCACCAGCCGAACGCCCGCCAGCCCGAGCCCGCCAGGAAACGGTCCATCGCCCAGAAGGAGGCCACCGTCCCCATGAGCGCCATCGCCTCGGGCTGTATCGTGCGGCCGAAGTAGACCTCGACCGGCAGCACGGAGAAGGCCAGCGCCGCCAGGCACGCGGCGGGCGGGTCCAGCCAGCCGGTCTTGGCCTTGTCGTCGCGTTCGAGGAATCGGAAGAGGAGCACCGCCGTGGCGGCCGAGCACAGGACCGAGACGAGGCGCCCCCACACGTCCCCGAGCTCGAGGATGGACCAGAGGAGCCCCACCAGCCACATGTACACCGGTAGCTCCGTCGCGGCCCGCTCGGTCGTCCCCCCCTCCCAATCGATCCGCGGCGCCCACGGGGCCAGGTCGAACCGGTGGTAGTTCCGGGCGATGGCCGCGGTGTTCGCCTGGCGGTGGTAGTGGTAGTCGAGGACGGGAGACGTGATGCCCTTGAGGTGGCCCAGCAAGGACAGCGCGACGATCGCGGCGTACATCGCCCAGCGCGGCATCCCGTGATTTTCCCAGTTTCCCGCTCCCCGGGCAACCCTGCTACAATCGCCGGGATGGTTTACCGCCTGGCCGCGCTCGTCCTCCTTCTCGGGTGCTCCCCGAAAGAGACCCCGGCTCCCACGCCGAAACCCGCGGGGGAGCCTCCGCGCAAGGTCATGCTCTTCCTCGGCGATTCGCTGACGGCCGGCTACGGCATCGCGCTCGAGGACGCTTTCCCCGCCGTCCTCGACGAGCGCTGGCGCAAGGAGGGACTGGCCTGGAGCGCGCGAAACGCCGGCGCCAGCGGCGCCACGACGGCGGGCGTGCTCGAGAACCTCGACTGGACGCTGGCCGCCGACGTGAAGACCCTCCTCCTCTGCATCGGCGCCAACGACGGCCTCCGGGGACTCGAGCTCGGCTCGACCCGGAGGAACCTCTCGGCGATCATCGAGAAGGCTCAGGCGCGAGGCATCCGCGTGGTGCTGGCCGGCATGAAGCTGCCGCCGAACTACGGCAAGGACTACGCCGGACGCTTTGAGGCGCTCTACCGCGACCTGGCCGAGCGCCACGGCGTGGACCTCCTCCCCTTCCTGCTGGAAGGCGTCGGCGGGCACCCGGGGATGAACCTGCCCGACGGCATCCATCCGAACGAGGAGGGCCACCGGAAAGTGGCCGAGACCGTGCACGCCTTTCTCGCCGCGCGGGGCCTCCTCCGATGAGCGCCCCGCTGCTATCGGTCGAGGGCATATCGAAGACGTACGAGTCCGCCGGGCAGACGCTGCGCGTGCTCGAAGGCGTGAGCCTCTCGGTCGCCGAAGGCGAGGCGCTCGCGATCACCGGGCCGAGCGGCAGCGGCAAGTCGACCTTGCTCGCGGTCATGGCCGGGCTCGAGCGGCCGTCCGCGGGGCGCGTGCTGTACCTTGGGCGCGAGATCCACGCGTGGAACGAGGACGAGCGCTCCGCGTGGCGCCGCGACCACGTCGGGTTCATCTTCCAGGGCTTCCGCCTCGTGCCGAGCCTGACCGCGCTCGAGAACGTGGCGCTCCCGCTCGAGATCGGCGGCGCGCCCGCCCGCGACGCGCTCGGCCGGGCCGAGGCGCTCTTGGCGGAGCTCGGCCTCTCGGACCGCGCCCGGCACCTGCCGGACCAGCTCTCGGGCGGCGAGCAGCAGCGCGTCGCGATCGCGCGGGCCTACGCGCACGGGCCGAAGCTCATCCTCGCCGACGAGCCGACCGGCAGCCTCGACCGGGACAACGCGGCCCGCGTGCTCGAGGCGCTGCTCGAGGCGAACGCGCGCCACCGCGCGGCTCTCGTCGTCGTGACCCACGATCCCGCGCTGGCCAAGAGACTCGGCCGCGAGGAGCCGCTGCGCCGCCTGTGAGCCCCGCGCTCCTGCGGCTGACCGGGCGGCTGTACCGCCGGTACTGGAAGCGCCTGCTCTTCTTCTCCGCGTGCGTGGGCGCCGGGGTCACCTTCCTCGTCGCGGTCGGCCATGTCCGCGCGTCGGTCGAGTCCGCGGTGGCCCGGCAAGCCCGCGAGCTGCTGGCGGGCGACGTCGAGCTCTTCAGCCACCGCCCGTTCGCGGAGCCGGCGCTCTCCGCGCTTGCCCGGCTCGAGGGTGAAGGCCACGCCACGGCGGTGCTCCTCTCCTTCAGCTCGATGCTCTCCGCGCCGGGCCGCGACCCGTTCTTGGTCTCGGTCAAGGCGATCGGACCGGGGTACCCCTTCTACGGCCGTCTCTCCACCGAGCCGGCGGAGGCGAGGCTCGAGGGCGCCTCCTGCCTGCTCGACGAGGCGGCGGCGAGCCAGCAGGGGCTGCGCCCGGGAGACACCGTCCGGCTCGGCGACCTCGAGCTCCGCGTCGCGGGGCTCCTCCTGAAGGAGCCCGACCGGACGATGGCCGGCTTCAACCTCGCGCCGAGGCTCATGATCCCGCTCGACGCCGCCGGCCGGACCGGGCTGCTTCGCTTCGGCTCCCGGCTGCGCTACATCCGGCTCCTCCGGCTGCCTCCGTCGGCGTCGGAGCCGAGCCGGGCCGCCGAGCTCAAGGCGCGGCTCGAGCGCGAGCTCGACGACCCGTATCTGTCCATCACGGCCTATACCGACGCCGACCCGGCCGTCCGGCAGGCGCTCGAGCGGGTCGGCAGCTTCTTCGTCTTCCTGTCGCTGGTCGGGCTCCTCCTCGGCGCCGTCGGTATGTCGGCGAGCGTCTCGATGTTCCTAAACGATCAGGTCGAGTCCGTCGGCACGCTCCGCTGCCTAGGGCTGACGCCCCGGGAGGTCGGCCTCGTCTACGGGCTGCTGTGCCTGGCGGTCGGCCTGCAGGGCGGCCTGCTCGGCGGCGTCCTCGGCTGGGCCGCCGGCGCCGCGGCCCTCGGGCCCGCCGCGAAGGCGCTACAGCTCACGATCGACGTCTCCCCCCGGCTCGAGTGGCGGCTGGTCGCCGAAGGCGTCGCCGTGGCCTGCGCGCTCGCCCTGGCGCTCAACGGCGCCCTCGTCGCCGCGCTCTCGCGGGTGTCGCCGCTCGAGGCCCTGCGCGGGAGAGGGACCCGGCTCGCCGTGCCCCCCGGGCGCCGAGCGCTCGTCGCCGCCGCGGGGCTCGCCGCGCTATTTCTCTACGCGTTCGCGAAGTCGAACAGCTGGCCGGCCGCGCGCTCCTTCACCCTGGCCCTGGCCGGCTGCTCGGCGGTGACCGTGCTCCTGATCCTCGCCGCGAACCGGCTGCTCGCCCGGGCGCCGCTCGAGCGGCTCACGTTCGCGCCGCGGCACGGGCTCCTCGCGCTGACTCGCCATACCGGCCGCACGCTCGTGCTGCTGTTCACGCTCTCGCTGGGCCTCACGCTGCTCGGCGCGCTCGCGATCGTGCACCGGAGCCTCTCCTCCGAGATCCTGCTCGGCCGCTCGGAGCGGGCGCCGGACCACTTCCTCGTCGACATCCAGAAATCCCAGCTCGCCGGCGTGCAAGCCGTGCTCGACCGTTACGCGACGGTCATCGCGCAGCCCGCGCCGCTGATCCGCGCCCGGCTGACGCACATCGATGGAGCCGCGATCGCGCGCCGCGACGTGAAGGGCATGACCGCCGAGGAGCTCGCGCGCCAGCGCTTCCTCACGCGCGAGTACAACCTCACCTACAAAGACGAGCTGCAGGAGTCGGAGAGGATCGTCGCCGGGAAGATGTGGGAGGCGGGGACGAGCGCCGCCGAGATCAGTCTGGAGCGCTCCTTCGCCAAGCGCATCGGCGTCGGTCTGGGCGCGAGGCTCGTCTTCGACGTCCAGGGCCGCCCCGTCGAAGGGACCGTGACCTCCCTGCGGCGCGTGGAATGGATCTCGATGCGCCCGAACTTCTTCGTCGTCTTTCCCCGAAGGGTCCTCGAGCCGGCGCCGCAGATCTTCATCACCTCGGTCCGCGTGGGAGAGGCGGCGAAGGCGTCGGCGCTGCGCCGGGAGCTCGGGCGCGCGTACGCGAACGTCTCGGTCGTGGACCTCTCGAAGGTGCTCGACAACGTCCAGTCGATGCTCGGAACGCTGATCACGGCGCTCCGGCTGCTCGCGTGGTTCTGCCTCGGGGTGGGCCTGCTCGTGCTGGCCGGCACGCTGGGCCTCGGCCGCGCCGAGCGCGTGCGGCAGGCCGCGCTGTATCGGACGCTGGGGTGCACCGCCTCGGACGTGGCGCGGATGGACGCGATGGAGTTCGTCGCGGTGGGCGCGATCGCGCTTCTGATCGCGGCGACGACGTCGCACCTGCTCGCGTGGGCGGTGGCGCATGAGATGCAGGTCGGCATGGCGACGGACGGACGCGCCCTGGCGTGGATGGCGGCGGCGGCGCTCTTGCTCCCGCCGCTGGTGGGCCTGGCGGTCTACCGCCCCGCCTATCGCGACGGCGTCATCGCCTCCCTCCGCGACGACGCGTAAAGCGCCGGGTCAAGGGCCCGTTGCAGATCCTACGGATAGATGAGGTAGCGTTCGCGCAATCGACGGAATGCGCTCACGTCCTCCTCCCAGCCCGCCAGGAACTCCTTCGCCGTGCGTCCGGCCGCCAGCTGTTTCCTGACGGACGGGTCGCACATTCCCCGCTCCCAGTCCTCCCACGCCGAGCTGGGGGGCTTGCCGAAAAGCCTGTTCCAAAGGCTCCGCTCGCGCACGGGCTCGGCGAACAGCTCGCGGTCCGGGTAAAGCTCGCGCAGGGCATCGAAGGCGTGGAAGGTGATCGGGAAGAGCGGCGCGCGCGCGGGGTCGACGAGATGGATCTGGACCCCCCCGCACATCGTGCCTTTCTGGGGGAAGTAAAAGGGCTTGAAATTGAGCGGCCGAAAGCGTAGCCCCGGCTCGCCCAGGGCGTTCAGCTTCTCGGCGAGCCTCTCACCGTCGATCCAGGTCGCGCCCATCAGCTCGAACGGCAGGGTGTAGCCGACGCCGTTGTTGAAGCCGGCGGCCGGGGGCCCGAACATCCCCGTTGCGGCGTAGAACAGCGCTGATTCCCACCGCGGGATGTGAGGAGAGGGAGGAACCCACGGGAGCCCCGTCTCGGAGAAGAGCATCCCGCGCCGATAGCCCTTCATCGGCACGACGGTTAGCCGCGCGCGGACTCCGCCGGCCAGCCAACCCTCACCGTTGATCAACTGCGCGAGCTCGCCCGAGGTCATGCCGAAGACGTAGGGCACGCGGAACCAGCACACGTCGCTGCGCGGATATTCGGCCGGCGGGACGTTGCCCTCCACGCGGTCGGCTCCCAGCGGGTCGGGACGATCCAAGACGATGACCTCGATCCCGGCCTCGGCCGCGGCCTCCATGGCGAGCGCCATCGTCGTCTTATAGGTGTAGGAGCGCGCGCCGATGTCCTGGAAGTCGATGACGACCGCGTCGACTCCTTGGAGCATCTCGGGCGTGGGCTTGCCGAGCGAGCCGTAGAGCGAGTACAGCGGCAGCCCCGTCTTCGGGTCGCGCTCGTCCGCTACGCGTTCCCCCGCATAGGCCGATCCCCGGAGGCCGTGCTCGGGCCCCATGAGCGCGACCAGCGTCACGTCCGGCGTCCTAGCCAGCGCGTCGATGGTGGGCTCGAGCCCGGACGTCACGGCGGCCGCGTGCGTGACGAGTGCGACGCGCTTTCCTCGCACGAGGTCCAGCCGCTCGGAGAGCAGCACGTCGACGCCGGGCGAGACCGCAGTCGACGTGCTCTGCGCCGCCGCGGCCTGCAGAAATAGGACCGACACGAGCAGGACGATGCCGAGGGTTGTACCAAAAAGCCGTGCCGCCGGCGAAGCGGGCGCTTCAGAGTTCATGGACTGTCCCCATGGTCGACTTTCTTGGTAAAATCGGGGCCGCCCCGATGGCTTTCGAGATCGGCTCCGAGGAGCACAAGCGGCTGCTTTGCCGCTTTTTCGTCGAGTCCCACGATCCCTACAAGCCCGCCGAGCTGGCCTGGCCCGAGCTCGATGACGCGGCCCGCGCCCGGCTCGCCGCGCTCCCCATCTGGGACGAGGCGGTCGCGACCGAGGCCGACACCGCCCTGAAGGTCGTCACCCTCGGCAAGCTCGAGCCCGACCCCGTCATGGCCGAGGCCATCGCGCTCCAGGGCTACGAGGAGGAGCGCCACGCGGAGATGCTCCGGCTCCTCACCCAGCGCTACGGCATCGCGGTCCGCGAGCGGGCCGCTCCCGTCGCGCCCCGCAACCCCGAGTGGTCGTTCATGCGCGTGGGCTACGGCGAGTGCTTCGACTCGTTCTTCGCGTTCGGCCTCTTCGCGCTCGCGCGCGACTCCGGCTTCTTCCCGCCGGCGCTGGTCCGCCTCTTCGAGCCGATCATGCAGGAGGAGGCGCGCCACATCCTCTTCCACGTGAACTGGATCGCCTTCAAGCGCGCGCGCAAGCCGGCGCTCATGCGCCCGGCCTACTTGTTCCAGCGCGGCCTGGCGATCTACCTCCAGATCTTCGGCCGCGTGAAGACCGCCCTACGGGTCGGCGCGAAGGCCCAAGGCGACTCGCAGGACAACTTCGCGATGACGAGCGCTCAGTCCTTCGGCGACGTCACGATGCGCGGGTTCCTCGAGACCTGCCTCGCCGAGAACGACAAGCGCCTCGCGCCCTACGACGCGCGGCTGCTCCGGCCGCGCCTCGCTCCCACGATCGCGCGAGCGATCCTCGCCGTCGCCCCGAAAGGCGAGCCCGCGGCCGCGACCGCTTGAAATCGAAGACGGAGTACCTCTTCTTCGAGACCCCCGAGCGCCGGGCGCTCGTCAACATCACCGGCCGGCTGGAGAAGCTCGTCGCCGGCAGCCAGGTGCAGGAAGGGCTCTGCCTGGTGAGCGCGATGCACATCACGGCGGGCATCTGGGTCAACGACGAGGAGGAGGGCCTCAAGCAGGACGTAATGGACTGGCTCGAGCGCCTCGCTCCGGTCGCCGACTACCGCCACCACCGGACCGGCGAGGACAACGGCGACGCTCACCTCAAGCGAACGCTCATGCACCACCAGGCGCTCCTCCCCGTCACGAAGGGAAAGCTGGACCTCGGCCCGTGGGAACAAGTATTCTACGCCGAATTCGACGGCCGGCGCCGCAAGCGCGTGGTCGTCAAGATCATAGGAGAGTGATCAGATGATTCGACCGATCCTGGGCGCGGCCCTCGCCGCCTCCCTGTCGCTGCCGGCCTCGGCGCAGGAGCTCGCCACCGACGAGAGCCAGGCGCTCTACCTCCTGGGCGCGAGCCTGGGCCAGCGCGCCTCCGAGTTCGCC
Organism: Elusimicrobiota bacterium; assembly: GCA_016207565.1. Lineage (GTDB taxonomy): Bacteria > Elusimicrobiota > Elusimicrobia > UBA1565 > JACRDR01 > JACRDR01. The sequence continues at coordinate 4,251 of JACQPK010000014.1, read as the reverse complement.
CTCGGACCCTCCGACCTCAAGTGGGTGAAGATGGGCCTCGAGGACTTCGTGAAGGACCCGCAGAAGCTCAAGGTCGACCCCGAGAAGGTCAACCCCAAGCTCCAGGCGCTGCGCGAGGCCCGCATGTCCAAGCGCTCGGAGTCGGAGAAGAAGAAGGGCGCCGACTTCGTCGCCAAGGCCGCGAAAGAGAAGGGCGCGCAGAAGTTCGACTCCGGCCTGATCGTCATCCCCATTAAGGAAGGCTCGGGGGCGAACCCGAAACCGACCGACAAGGTGAAGGTCCACTACCATGGCACGTTCACGGACGGCAAGATCTTCGACAGCTCGGTGCAGCGCGGCCAGCCCGCGGAGTTCGGGCTCAACCAGGTGATCCCCTGCTGGACCGAGGGCGTGCAGAAGATCAAGGTGGGCGGGAAGGCCAAGCTCATCTGCCCCTCCTCCATCGCCTACGGCGACGGCGGCCGGCCGTCGATCCCGGGGGGCGCGACGCTCGTCTTCGAGGTCGAACTCCTCGACATCCTGAAGTAAAGCGGGCCTCGGGCCCAAAGGCGCCGGACGGGATTTCCCTTCCGGCGCCTCGCCTTTTCGCTTGAGGCCGGCTTTCGTCGCCCGGTCCGCGGGATCCGGCTACACTCCGGGCATGCTGCACCTCGCCGTGCTCGCCCTGCTCGCCGCCTCCGCCGACCCGTTTCGGCCCGAGGGGATCGTTCCGGCCGGACCCTTCGCGGGGCTGAGCGTCGACGTCGACAAGGCGCGCCCGGCGCGGCTGCTGACGCCGGAGGAGGCCGCGCCCTACGGCATCGAAGACGGCGAGATCGCGGTCGCCAACGTCCAGCACGCCGACCGCTGGTGGGTCGCGCGGATCCCGCCCGGCGGCGTCGCGGAGGTCATCTTCCACCAGGAGCACATCCCCGACGGGCTGGGACACGGCCAGCTCCGCCTCCGCTTCAAGGCCGGGCTCTGGCCGGTGCTCGTCCCGCAGACGCCGGAGGAGGGCCTCGAGCCGATCCCCATGAGCGACTTCGTGTTCACGGCGGACGGCATCCCGCCGGTCGGCGTGGCCGGCCCGCGAAAGCCGGGTCCGCTCAAACAGTACCCGATCTACTACCGCCTGCAGTCGCTTCCCCAGAACCTTCTCATCATCTCGGGCTCCGGGACGATGCACTCGGTCGACCAGTACCGGATTCCGATCACCGACGCGGAGAAGCAGTCGGTGCTGGCCGAGGCCCTCGAGACCGCGACCGAAGCGGGCGACCACACATTGTTCAGCCTCGCCTCGCGCAGCTGCGTCACCGAGGCGCTCGGGGTGCTGGATCGCGCGCTGCCGTATCCCTTCCCGAACCGCTTCATCATCGATCGGTTCAAGCCGATCCCGAAGCTGCCGCAGGCGATCCCGTTCTACCTGTTTGAGCGCGGCCTGCTCCGGCCGGGCACGAAGCTGGCGAACCTGCGGGACGAGTTCCCGGCGACCATCGAATAGGACTAAGGTCCCGGATAGTTATAGACCGATTGAGTCCGAGGTCGGGCCCGCTCGGCCCAGCCCGCTCCCCGACGAACGTCCTATCCTCACCCCATTGGCCGGCAGTCCGACGTGAGACTGCCCCCCGGCGCCAGCCCAGGGGGACTCATGGACCGCCGACTTCTTACGCTCGCCGTCGCGATCTTCTGCGCCGCGCCGGCTTGGACGCAGCAGGCCCTGCCCGACATCGACTTCGACGCGAAGGCGGCTCTCTCGTCCGCCCGCCAGGCGCCGGCGCCGGAAGCGCCGGCGGCGAACGACGCCGCGGCGAAGCCCTCCGACCCGTGCGCCGGGATATTCTCCCGGCTGAACTGCTCCGGCGAGCTGACGATCTCGGTGTTTCCCGCCGAGGCCGAGAACAAGGTCCTGCCGAGCAAGGCCTGGCTCGATCTCGTGTTCACCGCGCATGACCGCTTCAAGGTCAAGTTCTCCTTCGACCCGAGGTCCTTCCTGATCGCCGGGCCGGCGCGCCAGGCGCTGCGCGAGGACTCGGACCTGCGCCAGGCGATCGAGATGGGCATCAAGCTCAAGCTCGCCGCCGCCAAAGGCATCCCGAACCCGGCCCTGATCCGGGTGCCGACCGAGGCCCTCGACGCCGCGGTCGAGGCGTACGTCGCCGATAAGATCGACCGGGAGGCGATCTGGATCGCGAGCATCCAGGGCCTGTCGCTCGAGGTCAACGTCATCAAGGGCGACGCCGTCAAGCTCGACGCCGAGGTCGGCAAGCTCGCGCCGACCTACTACGACCGGGCGGACTACTTCCACTTCCGGATCCCCGAGAACGGCGTGCGCGTCACGACCTCGTTCAACGACAAGGTGCAGGTCTACTTCGAGACCTACAAGAGCCGCTTCCCGAACCTCGATGAGCGCGTGATCGAGGACTACATCAAGACCCTCGTGACGGGCCAGAACGTGTCGAACTTCGCGGACCCCAAGGCGAACGCCGTCGAGGCGGGGCTCGCCTACCGGGACACGCTCGTCGCGTTCGGCAAGCGCAACCAGGACTCCTTCTACGGGGTCTTCCAGCAGCAGGCGGGTCTCGGCGCCGGGTTCACCGGCCGCGCGACCCTCACGCTCGAGAAGGGCAGCCCGACGGCGGCCACAGACGGCTCGCTGATCAAGCGCCTGAACGCGGTGCTGGAGCGCCAGTTCGGCAAGGTCGACGTCTTCGGCCAGTTCTTCGCCCGGCGCTCACCGGAGCTCTCCCAACCGAACGTGACGGCGACGCTCGGCGGCGCGACGGTCCCGGTGCTCAAGCATATGGACCTCGGCGGGAACGTCGGCCGGATCAATGGCGGCGCGCTCTACGAGTTCACCGGCCGGCTGCACTTCTAGCGCTTGCGGTCTGTCTTTCGCCGTGGGGGCTTGGGGACCAGGACCTTGGCCTTGGCCTCGAGACGCCCCGTCCAGGCGCCCGGACCGGGCGAGTCGTTTTGGTACACGACCCGGATCTCGTAGCGGCCGGGCGGGAGCTCGCCCCCGGACTTGAGGTTCACGGGGTACTCGTACTCGAGAGTCTCCTGAGGCGCCAGCGCCTGGAAGTCCCGGTCGGCCGGCGGGCCGAGGTCCTCGGGAACGAAGAGCGGTACCGGCGGCTTTCCCTTGGCCTGCACCGTGATCAGCACGTCGCGTCCGAGGAGGCCGCGGCGGTTGATCATCACCGGGGCTCCTCCCTCGGGCGCGGGGTTGCGCCACGTCACGAAGAGAGCGAGCCGCTGGCCGGGCAGCAGGAGAAGCGGCTCGGGGCGGACCCGGAACTCGAACGGCGCGGTCGCGGCCGCCGCGAAGGCAGCCGAGGCCAGCAGAGCGTTCAGCACGGCCATACGCGCCTCCCGCGGACATAGGTCTCGCGCACGCAGCCCGGACCGCCCCGAAACACCAGGCGCGCGAGCACCGCGGCGCCGTCTCCCGGCGCGGCGGCGGCCGGCTCGAACGCTCGGCGGTCGACGACCGCGAAGTCGGCCTCCTTGCCGCGCTCGAGGGTCCCGATCCGGTCGGCGAGCCCGAGCGCGCGCGCCCCGCCCCGCGTCGCCAGGCCGAAGGCCTGCTCGGGCGCCAGCCCCGGGACGCGGCCGAAGAGGCGGTGCGCGGCGGCCACGCGCTGCAGGAACACCGCTTCGCGCATCACGCCGAACAGATCGAGGGACGGCCCCGCCGCCACGTCGGAGCCGAGCGCCAGCGGCACGCCGGCGCGCCGCAGGCGGCCGACGTCCATCACTCCGGAGCCCAAGAACGCGTTCGACGTCGGGCAGTGCGCCAGCGCGCTGCCGGAGCGGGCGAGCCGGCGCGTCTCGGACGGCGTCAGCCAGACGCCGTGCGCGAAGACGCTCCGGCGGCCGAGCATGCCGGCCCGCTCGTAGACGCCGGTGTAGTCGCCGCAGCCGGGGAACATCCGCCGGACCGCGGCCAGCTCCTGGACGTTTTCGGCCAGGTGCGTCTGCACCAGCGCGCCGAAGCGCGCCGCGAGCCCGGAGGCCCGGCGCATGAGCTCCATCGAACAGCTCAGCGCGAACCTCGGCGTGAAGGCGTAGAGCAGGCGCCCGCCGTCGCGGCGATGCCACCGCCGGCAGAGCGCCTCGGCCTCCGCCAGGGAGCGCTCCCGCCGCGCGCTCGCGGACCCGCGGAAGGCGCGGTCGTAGGAGCCTTGGTCCATCATGACCTTGCCCATCGCGATCCGCAGGCCGGCTCTGTCCGCTTCCTCGAAGCAGAACTCCGTCGAGTCCTTCCAGATG
>JACQPK010000347.1 GCA_016207565.1 Elusimicrobiota bacterium | reverse complement strand
TGCTCTACGACAACGCGCAGATCGCGATCAACTATCTCGAGGCCTACCAGCTCTCCGGCCGCCCCCGGCTCGCGGGCGTGGCGCGGGAGACCCTGGAGTACGTGCTGCGCGATCTCCGACATCCCGAAGGCGGGTTCTTATCGGCCGAGGACGCCGACAGCCTTCCCGGCGGCCCGCGCCGCAACGGCCACAAGGCCGAAGGCGCCTTCTACGTCTGGTCGAAGGAGGAGGTGGTCGCGCTCGCGGGCCCCGAGGACGGCGAGCTGTTCTGCCTGCGCTACGGCGTCCGCCCCGGCGGCAACGTGATGTTCGATCCCCAGAACGAGTTCGCCGGCCAGAACGTGCTCTACCTGGACCTCGAGCTGGAGGAGGCCGCGCGCGAGCGGGGCCTGGAGCCGGCGCAGGCCGAGGAGGCGCTGGAGCGCACCCGCCGGCGGCTCTTCGAGGCGCGCCGCCGCCGGCCGCGGCCGGACCTCGACGACAAGGTGCTGGTCTCTTGGAACGGCCTCATGATCTCCGCGCTGGCCAAAGGCTTCACGGTGCTGGGCGAGCCCCGCTTCCTGGAGGCGGCGCGGCAGGCGGCGCGCTTCCTGCGCGAGCGGCTCCGGGACCCCGAGTCGGGCCGGCTCCGCCGCCGCTGGCGCGACGGCGAGGCGGCCGGCGACGGGCTGGCCGACGACTACGCCTTCCTCGTCCAGGGGCTGCTCGACCTCTACGAGGCCGACTTCGATCCGGAGTGGCTGGAATGGGCGCTCGCCCTGGCCGAGCAGGAGCTGCGCCTGTTCTACGACCCGGACAACGGGGGCTTCTACATGACCGCCTCGGACCACGATTCGTCCCTCCTGGTCCGCATGAAGGAGAGCCAAGACAACGTGGAGCCCGCGGCCAGCTCCTTGGCCGCCCTGGGACTGATGCGCCTCGCCGAGCTCTGCGGCCGCCCGGACCTTCGCTCGGCGGCGGCGAAGACGATCGCGCTCTTCTCGGACCAGATGCGGGAAAGCCCCCGCTCCCTGCCCCAGATGCTGGTCACCTTGGACCTCTTCCGCTCCAAGCCGCGCCAGATCGTGATCGCCGGCCAGCCCGGCGCTCCGGACACCGAGCTGTTGCTCCAACGGGTGCGTCGCCGCTTCCTGCCCGGAGCGGTCGTGCTGCTGGCCGACGGCGGGGCCGGGCAAGCCCGGCTCGCGCAGCGCGTGCCCCACCTGAGCCGGATGATGCGGCAGGGCGGCAAGGCGACCGCCTACGTTTGCATGGACTGGGCCTGCCAGGCTCCGGTCACCCAGCCCGACCAGCTCGACGCGCTGCTCGACCGGAGGCAAGGGCGATGAGGTCGCTCGCGGCCGGGTAGCGCTCCAGCAACTCGGCGCGGCGGCCGAACTCGAGGTCGGCGAAGTCGAAGCCCGAGGCGATCGATGACCCCCCGGGCGGACGGCTCGCTCAAGGCCGCGCGGGGACCTTCTTCTCGTCCTCCAGGAGCTCGCTCAAGGCCGCGCTCTTGGCGCCCACGGACTCGGCCACCGCGGCGTGCGTGACCTCGCCCTTGTAGACGTTGACGCCCTTGTAAAGGGCGCCGTCCCTGCGGGCCGCCCCCTCCACGCCCCAGCGCGCGATGGCCAGCATGTACTTGAGCGTCACGTTGGTGAGGGCGTACGTCGAGGTGTTGGACACCGCGCCCGGGATGTTGGGGACCGCGTAATGGAGGACGCCGTGCTTGACGATGACCGGCTGGTCGTGGCTCGTGACCTCGGCCGTCTCCACGCAGCCGCCTTGGTCGACGGCGACGTCGACGATGACCGAGCCGGGTTTCATCTCCTTCACGAGCGCCTCGCTGACCAGATGCGGCGCCCGCGCGCCGGGGATGAGGACCGCGCCGATCACGAGGTCGGCCTTCACGACGGCGTTGTGGATGTTCTCGTCGTGGCTCATGAGCGTCGTGATAGCGTTGCCGAAGACGTCGTCGAGGTAAGCGAGCCGGGACGCCGAGATGTCCAGCACGCTCACGCGCGCGCCCATGCCCACCGCGATCTTGGCGGCGTTGATGCCGACGACGCCACCGCCGATGATCGCGACCTGGCCGCGGTTGACGCCCGGCACGCCACCGAGGAGGACGCCGCGCCCGCCGTTGTGCTTCACGAGATAGTTCGCGCCGATCTGGACCGACATCTTGCCGGCGACCTCGCTCATCGGCGTGAGCAGCGGAAGGCTGCCGTCGGCGAGCTGGATCGTCTCGTAGGCGACCGCCTTGATCTTGCGCTTGCGCAGCGCGTCGACGAGCTCCTCGGCGGCGGCAAGGTGCAGGTAGGTGTAGAGGATCTGTCCTTCGTGGAAGAAGGCGTATTCCTCCTCGAGCGGCTCCTTCACCTTCACGATCATGTCGGAGTCGTCGAAAAGCTTGCGCTTGTCCGCGACGATCGCCGCGCCGGCGGCGCGGTACTCGTCGTCGGTGATGCCGGAGCCGAGGCCGGCGCCCTTCTCGACGAACACCTTGTGGCCGTCCTTGGCCAGGGCGCGGGCGCCTCCGGGCACCAAGCCGACGCGGTGCTCGCGGTTCTTGATTTCCTTGGGAACGCCGATCTTCATGGGGGTCCTCGCGAAACGGGGGTGCCCTAAAGGGCTCTCCGGGCCCCGCCGGGGCCCGGGGGGGTAGCGAGGATTCTACAATACTTCGACGGCCTCGGCGGCCTCGTTGAGGAAGAGCCCGCGCCGCCAGGGCGTGTGGACGAACAGCGCGCCTCCGGGGGCGGTCCAGCGTCCCGCGCGCAGCCAGCCGTAGAGGGGCGTCAACACGCCCGCGTCGAGATAGGGCTGGACGTAGCGCAACAGCAGCGCCTGGCCCGGCCGCTCGGCCAACCGCTCCCAGTCGGACGGGCTGCGGAGATCCAGCCGCCGCGGGTAGATCCACGCGCGGAGCTCGGGCCGGATCCGGCGCCATTTCCCCGGTCCCGCCTCGAAGTAGTGCTCCCAGTCCCTCGGCGGCCGGTGGTAGTAGCCGAGGGCGGCGAGCACCGAGTTCGTCGGGTTGAAGTCGTAGACCTCGATGCGGACGTCCCAGCGCCCCGGGTCTTCGCCGCGCGCGCGCAAGAGATCGTCCGCCAGCATCGCGAGCGAGTAGGCCTCCGACCCGTCCGAGCCGCCGACGGATTTGAGCACCAGGCTCCGCTCCCCGCGGGCCGCGCGGCCGGCGAGCATCGGCTCGAGCCGGCGCCGGAGCTCGTTCCAGGTCGGGCTGTCGCGGAAGAACTCGGTCTTGTTGATGACTCCAACCTCGTCGATGACCCGCAGCTGCCCCCGCTTGAACTGCCGGGGGTCCACCGGTTCGCCGAGGCGGTCGAAGGCCGCGGCCAGGTCGGCGTCGGATAGCGAGGCGGTGTCGAAGCGGAGCGCGCGCAGCTCCTCGAAGACCACGTCCCGGGCCTGCCGTTCCTCCGCGCTCAGGCCCCTCGCGGCGCCCGGCGATGGGACGGCCGCCGCCAGCGGCGCCGCCATGGGAGCGATCGGCCGCGCCCTCAATTTCCACGTGGCGAGGACGGTGGCCGCCGCGGCGACGGCGAAGCCCTCCCAGCCAGCCGCCGTGGCCAGAGACAGCCCGCCGATCACCGCCGCGGCCTTGACTTCGATCCAGGGGCGGTGCTCCCAGCGCGGCGCGGTGGGGACCTTCGATGACGGAAGAGTTAGACGGCTGTTCGCGGAAGCGATGGACGAGGATAGGAGCAGCAGGGAAGCCAGCGCCAAGCGGGACATGGCCTTATAAAGGTAAAGGGAACAATTCGGGCGGCGCTGGGTCTAAAGACCCAGCGCCGCAATAGGCCGTGACAATCCATTGATTCTTTTTTCTAGACTGGGGGTCCTATGATTTCCTTTGCCCTCGCCGTCCTTTTCGCCGTCCGCGCCCAGGCGGGCGCCTTCTGCGACCTCGCCGCCGCGAACGCCGCTTTCGACAAGTCCGAGCCTCAGCGCGCGCTCGAGCTCTACGAGAAGTCGGCGAAGGCCTGCCAGGGCGACGAGCGCCTGCGGGCGATCTACCGGATCGCGGAGTCCCGCGCGCTGCTCTTCCGCTACGCCGAGGCCGCCCAGGGGCTCCGCGCCGAGCCGAAGCCCGATGACTCGCTGTGGCGCGCGCGCTTCGCCCTGCTCCGCGCCGAGCTCGCCCGCGAGAACCTTTCCCAATACGGCTACCATGCGCCGGAAGACCAGGAGGAGGGCTCGGAGGACCCGGCCGCCGACGTCACGCGGAGGACTCCGGAGCAGTGGCACGCCGAGGTGGAGGCGGGCTACGGCGAGCTCTGGGCGCTGCGCGACGAGCTCAAGCGCCGGAGCATCCGCGACGAGGCGTTCTTCATCGACATCCAGAACTCGGACCTCGATCGGACGGCGACGCTGTGGGACTTCGCGGTCACGCGCTGGACGGAGTACCTCCTGCAGGAGGCGCCGTGGAAGAAGGAGCTGCCCGACGCCTCGCGCTTCGTCGTCTCCGACTACCGCGGGTCGTACAGGCCGGACGAAGCCCCGGGCCTGCGCGCGGCGGCGCTCTTGGAGGACGCGGGCGGAGAGCTCAGACGGCTCGACCGCCTGATGATCCCCTTCGATCACGGCAACGCGACAAAGGCCGCCGAGGAATCGAGCCGCGACCGCGCGATCGCGACGCTCAAGTCCTGGCGCGAGTCGTTCTCGACGCCGCGCGCCAAAGCCGAGGCCACCCTGCGCGCCGCGACGCTTTCGCAGAGCGCCGGCCGCGAGGCCGAGGTCGTGGCGCTCTGCCGCGACGCGGAGGCGCGCTGGCCCGAGCTCGACGCGGCCAAGCGGTGCGGCACGATGCGCATCCAGATCGAGCTGCCCCAGCTCGAGGTGACGCCGAAGTTCGTGCCGCCGCCCGGAAAGGGGCTTCTGGGCGTGAGGGCGCGCAACATCCCGCGCCTCTACGCGCGGCTCTACCGCGTGACCGAGGCCGGGCTGCGCGAGCAGTGGGGCGCCGAGGGACGGCGCGACCGGCAGTGGTCCCACCTGCGCCAGCTTCCGGAGGACGTGCTCAAGCGGCTCCTCTCGCGTCCCGCGGAGTACTCGTGGTCCGTCGAGACCAAGCCCGAGAAACCCTACGCCTGGGTGAGCGTCCAGGCGGACCCGCCGGCGTTGCCGGAGGCCCTCTACGCCGCCATCGTGTGCTCCGAGGACGCGTGCACGCCCGGCAAGACGCTCATTGCCGGAGCCGTGGTGAACGTCACTCGCCTCCTCCTCGTCGGCTCGGTGGGGCCGATGGGAGCGGAGGCCTTCTTCGTGCCCGAGCCCGGGCAAGGCGGCGGGGTGGACGCCCCCGCCTTCCACCTCTACGCGCTCGACGCCGTCAGCGGCCGCGCGGCCGCCAACGCCCGCGTCGAGGCCTACCTCGCGCAGGATCACTCGCCGGAGCGCGTCGAGCTCAAGGCCGACGAGCGCGGCATGGCGAGCGCCTCCGTGAGGATCAAGCGCCGCTACACCGAGTACACCAACGCCTCCTTCGATCCGCTCGCGAGGCAAGGCGCGAGCGTCGCGTACTGGTCCGGCGCGCAGGGTTTCGGCCACCAGACGCCCGCGCCCATCGAGGTCCACCTCGAGACCGACCGGCCCATCTACCGGCCCGGGCAGGAGGTCCGGATCAAGGTCACCGCGCTCCTGCGCCTGCCTCGCGGGTACAAGACGTACGATCGCGACGGGAAGATCCAGCTCACGGCCTCCGACCCCAACGGGCAGACGATCCACCAAGCGAGGCTCGCGCTCAACGCCTTCGGCAGCGCCTCCACGAAGTTCACGATCCCGCCCGGCCGCCTGCTCGGCCACTACTCGATCTCGGCTCACCTCTCGGACTTCACCAGCTCCTTCAGCGGCTCGGCCTCCATCCAGGTCGAGGAGTACAAGCGCCCGGAGTTCGAGACCCTGGTGCACGAGGCGACCGGGGCGTGGAAGTTCGGCCGCCCGGCGGTCGTGAGCGGCGAGGCCCGCTACTACTTCGGCGGGCCCGTGCCGGACGCGACGATCAGCTACCGCGTGACCCGCCAGCGCTGGATCCCGTGGTTCTGCTGGTGGTGGCGCGGCCACGAGCGGGGCTCGGGCCAGGTCGCCGCCGGCAGCGTGACGACCGACGCGTCGGGCAAGTTCTCGTTCACGTTCGTCCCCGAGCCGGAGGGCGAATCGAAGGACCCGTTCCCCGCTCGATTCGACGTCTCGGTCGAGGCCCGCGACGCCGGCGGAAGGACGATCAAGGGTTCCCGCTCGTTTACGGCGGGAGCGAAGGCCTATCTCTTCGAGATCACGCCCCCCTCGGGTTTCTTCGAGGCCGGACAGGCGGCGAAGCTCCCGGTGCGGCTCCGAAACCTCAACGAGCGGGCGGTCGCCGGGCGAGGGACGTGGACGCTGCACCGGCTCGACGGCGCGCCCAAGGCCTCGGACCCCGGCGTGGAGTGGGGCGGGCATTTCCCCGAGACGCCGTCGCTCGAGGACCTCTACAAGGACGTCCCCGACGCCAAGCGCTTCTCCTCCGGCGACCTGCGCTTCACCGAGACGGCGGCGGCGGAAGCGGCCCTCGGCGCGCTGCCGGAGGGGGCGTACCGGTTCCGGGTGAAGGCGGAGGACCCGTGGGGCGGCGTGAGCGAGCAGGCGATCGTCCTCTTGTCGGCGGGCTCGGGGAGGGTGGACCTCCCTCTCCCTTCCGTCGCGCTGGCCGACCACTCGCAATACGTCGAAGGCGAGACCGCGCGGTTTTTGATCGGGTCCAACGCCGTCGGGCCGACCATGTACGTCGAGCTCTGGGGCGGCGAGTACCTCCTCGAGCGGCGGGCGCTGGCGGGCGGCGTGCGCGTCCTCACCGTCCCCGTCCGCGCCGACCACAAGGGCGGGTTCACCGTCCGCTGGTTCGGCGCGAAGGACTTCCGCGTCCGGTCCGGGCAGGCGCGCGTCGAGGTCCCGTGGAAAGACAAGGAGCTGCGCGTGAAGCTCGACCTGCCCGCGGCCGTCAAGCCCGGGGAGCGGCTCCGGGGCGGGCTCACCGTCCGGGACTCGACCGGCAAGCCCGTCGCGGGCGAGGCCCTCGTGCGCGTCTACGACCGCTCCCTCGAGTACTACGCGGCCGCCGAAGGCTCCTGGCTCGGCGGGCTCTATCCCGCGCGCCCGGGCGCGGGCCACACCGTCGGCTCGATCTGGCAGCCCTGGGCGAACGTGCTCGCCGCGCACGGCGGCGAGCTGCCGGAGATGCTCCGTCGCTACCAGGAGCGGACGCGGCAGCTACTGCTTCCCGCGCTTCGCTTCAACCGGAGCCGCGTCCGCTACGACATGCTCGCGATGGAAAGCCTCGTCGGCGCTTCGATGGACGAGAGCCGGGCGATAGCCGCTCCGATGATGAAGCAGATGGCCCGCGCGCCTGCCGCCGCGCCGATGGAGGGCATGGGCGCTGGTGGAGGCGGAGGCGCCAAGGCCGACCGGCAGGAGGCCCCGCCCGCTCCGCCGCCGCCGCAGGCCCGCAAGGACTTCTCCGAGACGGCCTATTTCGAGCCGCAGCTCCCGGTCGTCGCCGGCAAGGCGAAGGTCTCCTTCAAGGCGCCCGAGCGCCTGACGGACTGGCGCACGACGGTGTCCGTCGTGACGAAGGACATCAAGCGCGGGACGGCGGGGGCGACCTTCGCGACGCGCAAGGAGCTCATGGTCCGCGTGGAGATGCCGCGGTTCTACCGCGAAGGCGACACGGGCCGCATCCAGGCGATGGTGCACAACGAGACCGGCCGGGAGCTGACCGGCGAGGCGACGCTGTCCGTCGAGGAGAACGGAGCGCGCGCGGAGACGCGCCTCGGCCTGGGCGAGCTGACCCGGCGCTTCGCGGTGAAGCCGCACGGCGTCTCGGCGCTGTCGTGGGACGTGCGGGCGCCGCGCGGCACCGGGAGCTTTACGGTGCGCGCGGTGGCCCGCTCCGGCCCGCTCGTCGACGCCGAGGAGCGCGACCTGCCCATCCTGCCTTCGCGCGAGCGGCTCATCGAGTCGACGCTGGTGGCGCTCGACGGCAAGACGAAGAAGCTCCTCGAGCTCGCGGCCTTCAAGGAGGCGGACCCGACCCGCGAGCACGAGTCGATGACGCTGCAGGTCGACCCGCAGCTCGCGCTGTCGATCCTCAACTCGCTGCCGTTTTTGGTGCGTTACCCGCACGAGTGCACCGAGCAGGTCCTCAACCGCTACGTGCCCCTCTCGATCGTCAACGCCTTCTACCGCAAGCACCCGAAGCTCGCGGACGCGGTGAAGAAAATCCCGAAGCGCACGACCCTGACGCCGGCCTGGGACCGCTCCGACCCTCGGCGGATGCTGCAGCTCCTCGAGACGCCGTGGGAGGTGGAGTCCAAGGGCCGCGAGCCCGGCTGGCCCACGATCGATCTCCTCGATCCCAAAGTGGTCGAGGCGCAGCGCGCCGACGCGCGGCAGACGCTGCTCTCCTATCAGCTTGGGGGCGGAGGCTTTCCGTGGTTCCCCGGAGGCCACCCGGACCCGTACATCACGCTCGTGGTCCTCGCGGGCTTCGCCGAGGCGCTGCGCTACGGCGTCGAGCCTCCCGAGGAGGCGGTGCGCGGCGCCTTGCACTACGCCTACTCGGAGCTGCCCAAGCACCTCAAGGCCGAGACCCACGAGCTGTCCCTCGTCTTGTGGGGCGCCTGGGTCGTGACGAGCTTCCCCCGGAGTTACTCGGAGGCCGCGCAGGGCTGGGTCCAAGCCAAGGCCTGGGTCGACTTCGCCGACAAGCACGGCGCCGCGCTCACGCCGCTCGGGCGCGCGCTCGCCGCGCACGTCTACTCCCGCCTGGGCGAGAAGGCCAAGGCCGAGTCCTATCTCGACCGGGCCATGGACGGCGCGCGCGAGGATCCCATCGCGGGGATCTACTGGCAGCCCGAGAAGATCTCGTGGGTCTGGTACAACGACAACGTCGAGACGCACGCCTTCCTCCTGCGGACGCTGCTGGCCGTCCGGCCCAAGGACCGGCGCATCCCCGGCATGGTCCAGTGGCTGCTCTTCAACCGCAAGGGCAACGAGTGGAAGTCGACGAAGGCCTCGGCCGCCGCGATCTACTCGCTCCTCGACGTGATGAAGAGCCGCGGCGCGCTCGACAAGGGAGACCGCTACGACCTCCGCTGGGGCGAGACGCGGACGACGAAGGAGGTCGGGGCGCTCGACTGGCTCGCCGAGCCGATCCGCGTCGTCAAGTTCTGGCCCGCCATCAAGCCCCAGGACGGGAAGGTCTCGATCGCGAAAGACGGGCCGGGCCTCGCCTTCGCGTCGCTGACCTGGATCTACTCGACGGACAAGCTCCCGAAGGCCTCCGGCCCGGGCATGCTCGAGCTCGAGCGCCGTTTCTTGAAGCGCACGACGGACGACGGAGGCAAAGGCAGGCTCGCGCGGCTGAAGTCCGGCGACACGGTCATGGTCGGCGACGAGATCGAGGTGCAGCTCGTCGTAAAGACGCGCTCCCAGTTCGAGTACGTCCACCTCAAGGACCCCAGAGGCGCGGGCTTCGAGGCCGAGACGCTGACCAGCGGCTGGAAGTGGGACCAGCTCGGACGCTACGAGGAGCCCCGCGACTCGCTCACGAACTTCTTCATGAGCTGGCTGCCGCACGGCGAGTACGTCCTGCGCTACCGCGTCCGCCCGACGACGCCGGGCCGCTACCGCGTGGGCGCGGCGGTGCTGCAGTCGATGTACGCCCCGGATATGGCGGCGCACTCCGACGGCTTCGAGCTCGCGGTGTCGGGAAAGTGAAGAAAGTAAAGTGGGGACTGTCCCCACTTTACTAACTTGACTTGACGGCCCCGGTTTCGGTTTTCTAAATAATTAGGGGCCCATGATCCACGTCGAAGACCTCGTCCGTCGGTACGGAGAGACCGTCGCGGTCGGGGGGATCTCCTTCGAGATCCCCGCCCGCGAGGTCGTCGGCTTCCTCGGCCCCAACGGCGCCGGGAAGACGACCACGCTCAAGGTCCTCACCGGCTACCTCTATCCCTCGTCCGGCAAGGTGACGGTCGCGGGCCGCGACCTCGCGGAGAGCCCGCTCGAGGGACGCCGCGCGATCGGTTACCTGCCCGAGAACAACCCGCTCTACGAGGACATGGAGACCGCCGAGTACCTCGAGTGGTGCGGCCACGCGCGCGGGCTCGCGCCGGAGAAGGCCGCGGCGGCCATCAAGGGCGCGGTCGAGCGCTGCGGCCTCGGTCCGGTCGTGGGCAAGGATATCGGACAGCTCTCGAAGGGCTACCGCCAGCGCGTGGGCCTGGCCGCCGCGATCCTGCACGACCCGCCGATCCTCCTGCTCGACGAGCCGACCTCGGGCCTCGACCCGAACCAGGCGGCCGAGGTGCGCGCGCTCATCGCGGAGCTCCGCAAGGAGAAGACGGTCCTCTACTCGAGCCACATCCTCTCGGAGGTGAAGGCCTCCTGCGACCGCGTGATCATCATCCACCGCGGGAAGATCGTGGCGGAGGGCAGCCCCGCCGAGCTCGAGGCGGGCGCGACCCGCGGCCAGCGGCTGCGCCTGGTCATGCCCGAGGGCCCTCAGGCCGCGACCGCGGCGGAGGCGCTGCGTCGCCTGGACGGCGTCACCGACGTCTCGCTCGAGACGGAGGACGGCGAGCGCGCGATCCTCCTCACGGCGGACGCGGCGGCCGGCGACCTCCGCGCGAAGGTGTTCGGGCTCGCGGCGGAGAAGCGCTGGCCGGTGCTCGAGCTCTATCGCGAGGGCGCGACCCTCGAAGAGGTATTCCGGAGCCTGACCGCATGAGCCCCCTCAAGGCCCTCTATCTGAAGGAGACCCGCGCGTACTTCAACACCCCGACCGCCTACATCATCGCGGTGGTGTTCCTGGCGATCACCGGCTACCTCAGCGCGCAGCCGATGTTCGTCGCGGGGCAAGCGAGCGCGGCCGGCTTCCTCGACCTGGCGCCGCTCCTCCTCACGTTCTTCGTCCCGGCGATCACGATGCGGCTGTTCTCCGAAGAGCAGAAGGCCGGGACCATCGAGCTCCTCCAGACGCTGCCCGTGTCGGACCACGAGATCGTCCTCGCGAAGTACCTGGCGGCCGTGACGCTGCTGTGGGCGCTGCTCCTGATGACGCTCGGCTTCCCGTTCGCTCTGAGCCGGCTCGGGAACCTCGACTGGGGCGCGACGCTCGTCGGCTACCTCGGCCTCGCCCTCGCCGCCGCGATGCTCGCCGCGATCGGCCTGTTCGCCTCGGCCATGACGCGCAACCAGGTCGTGGCGTTCATCATCGGCTGGGCGGCGGCCTTCGTCCTCTACGTGCTCGGCAAGCTCGACGCGCTCGTGCCGCCGTGGCTCTCCCCCTTCACGAACTTCCTCGGGCTCGACTCGCACATCAACAGCATGGCGCGCGGCGTCATCGACACGCGCGATCTCCTCTACTTCCTGAGCCTCTCGGGCGTCTTCCTCTTCCTGGCGCTCGTGCGGCTGCAGGTCTCCAGGACCGACTGATGGACCGGCGAACGCTGCTCAAGACCTCGTCGAAGGCCGCGATGCTCGTGATCGGCATCGCGATGCTGCTCAACGTGTTCGCGCACTTCGCGCACCTGCGCCTCGACCTCAGCCAGGGGAAGGTATACTCGATGAGCGGGGCGACCAAGCGCCTCGTGCGCGGCCTCCCCGACCCCGTCACGATCAAGCTCTTCAGCTCCCGCGAGCTGCCGCCGCAGGTCGCCGCGAGCCGCGACTACGCGCGCGACCTGCTGAAGGAGTACCGCGCCTCCTCGAACGGCAAGGTGCGCGTGCAGTTCATCGACACCGACGCCGATCCGAAGCACGCCCAGGAGGCGGGCAAGGAAGGCATCGCCCCGGTGCGCTTCGACATCTACTCCCGCGACCGATTCGAGCAGCGCGAAGGCTTCCTCGGCATCAGCCTCCAGTTCCGCGAGAAGAAGGAGGGCATCCCGTTCTTGCAGGAGGTCACGGGGCTCGAGTACGACCTGACCTCTCGCATCCGGACGATGACGCTGCCGTCTAGGCCCGCGATCGCCTTCGTCACCAACCATCGAGCGCAGTCCGTCGAGGCACTCGACCCGAACCTGCGCCAGAAGCTCGAGACCCGCTACACCCTGAGGACCCTCGATCTCGATCGGATCTCCGACGACGGCATCCCGGCCGACGTGCAGACCGTGCTTCTCCTCGGCCCGGAGGAGAGGCTCCCGGAGAAGCACCTCTGGCTGCTGGACCAGTTCCTGCTCTCCGGCCGCTCCCTCGGCGTCGCGTTCGACACCAAGCGCGTCGACATGCGCTCATTTACCGCGCTGGAGAACGAGACCGGGCTGCCCGAGTTCCTCGCCAAGCACGGCGTCAAGGTCGTCTCCTCGATCGTCCTCGACGAGCAGAGCCAGCCGATACAGATCTCGGTCCAGCAGGGCTACTTCGCGATCACCAACGTCGTGCAGTTCCCGCCGTTCGTGAAGGCCACGGGCCTCAGCGACAGCCATCCGGTGACGAAGGGGCTCGACTCGATCATCGTGCCGTTCGGCAGCCCTCTCGAGCTCACCGGCGACGCGGCGGCGAAGGGGACCCTCCTCGTGAAGTCCTCGCCGTACTCGTGGGCGCGTCCCGACAAGCAGCCGGTCTCGCTCCATCCCTTCCGCATGGAAGGACCGCGCCCCGACGACATGAAGGGCCCGTTCGGCCTAGCCGCGGCGATCGAGACCGAGTTCTCGCCGGCGCTCGCGACCGCGCCGAAGGGCATGAAGCCGAAGGCGCCGCTGGCCAAGGCCGCGCGGCCCGGCCGGCTCGCGGTCGTCGGCACCTCTCGCGTGATGTCGCCGAGCTACCGCGTCCCGGCCGCGAACTACGCCTTCATGCTCAACCTGATGGACTGGCTCGCGCTCGACGCCGAGCTCATCGCCATCCGCAACAAGGCGGTCGCCTTCCGGCCGCTCCGCGAGATCCCCGCGGGGCGCAAGGCCCTCATCCGCTACACCCTGATCTTCGTGCCGCCGCTCTTGGCCGTCGCCGGCGGCCTCTGGCGCTGGCGCGCCCGCCGGGTGCAGCGCGACCGCCGCGTCGCCGCCTACGGGACGCCGCCCCCGGCCCCTCCGCCTCCGGCCCAGCCCTCGGAGCCGGTCGGCGCGACACCCCCTTCGGAGGCCTGACGTGTCCCAGCAGCTCATCAACCGGCTCGCGGCCGTATTCGGTCTCCTCGTCGTCGCGACGCTGTTTGCCGCCTTCCTCAACCAGCCCGTGCGACGCCCGTTGCTCGCCCCGGAAAGCCTGCCCGCCTCGGCCACCCGCATCGAGATCGAGGGGCCGCTCGGCAGGGTCGAGCTCAAGCGCGAGAAGGAGGCGTGGGTCGCCTCGGCCCCGGCGGGCTACCCGGCCGACGCGAAGGCGCTCCAAGAGCTGCTCGAGAAGCTCCCGAAGTCCACGCTGTCGGAGCCCGTCACCGAGGACGCGCAGCGCTACCCGATGTTCGGACTGTCCGCCTCCAGCGCGACGCTGGTCAAGGTGGACGCGGGCTCCGCCCGCGCGCTCGAGTTTCACGTCGGCTCCGACGGCCCCGATTACCCCAGCGCGTTCATCCGGCTCGCGAAGAGGACCGAGGTCGTTCAGGCCGACGGCTTCAGCAGCGCGGACTGGTCCAAGGCGCCCGGCGACTGGCTGGACAAACACATCGCCTCGGGCATGGCCGAGTCGGTCATCTCGGTGGCGGTGAAGGGCCCCAAGGGAACGTGGGAGCTCAAGCAGTCGACCCACGGGTGGAAGGTCGGCGGACGGCTCGTCGCTCCTTCGGCGGTCGACTCGCTCGTGCGGCAGGCCCGCCAGGCCGCGGGCGACCTGGAGGCCGAGAGCGTGCTCGACGCCGCGGCCGCGCCGAGGGACATGGGTCTCGGCAAGCCCGAGCTCCGCGTCTCGGCGACGACGAAGACCGGCCCCGTCGCCTTCACGGTCGGCAAGAAGGACCCGGAGGGCCGCCGCTACGTCCAGAAGGCCGGCGAGCCCCGCGTGATCTTCCTGGTCGGGGACTGGAAGCTCGACGCCCTCCGCAAGTCGGCCGCCGACTTCCTAAAGGCCAACTAGCAGCGGCCGGAGTCGGTCGTCTCGTCGACTTGCTGGCAGCCGTCCACGCGGCACCGGCCGCCGTCGCGGTTGTACCAGTTGTCGTCGCGGCAGCGGGACATCGCGCTGTCCTCGGCGTCGTAACGGTCGGAGGCGCGGCGCCCTTCGTAGCTGGTGCCCGTCGTGCCGTCCTGCCGCACGAAGACGGCCTTGCACTGCGTCATCTCGACCGTGCAGCGGTAGCTGCACTCGCCGTGAGGGCCGTGCGGCTTCTTGCACTGCCCGCAGGCCTGCGACGGCGTAAAGCCGTAGCCGCCGTGCCCGCCCCAGTGCTCCTCCCAGCCGCGGTCGGAGGCGTTGCACGACTCCCGGCGCGAGCCGCCCCAGCCCGGCCGGTCCCAGTCGCCGCGGCCCGGGCGGCGGTCCCAACGGTCGGAGCGGTCGACGCGGCCCCGGCGCCGGTCGTGCGAGACCTGCACCGCTTTTACGGGCGCGGGGATCGGGGCCGCCCTCTTGAGCTCGACGAGCGGGGTCGCGATCGCCTGCTCGAAGGACGGGTCCGGCGCGGCGCTGAGCCCCGCGGCGGTGGCGACAAGGATGGGTACGGCGAACAACGAGCGCACGTTCATGGGCGTCTCCTGGCCGGGTTCGGATGACGGCATCCCAGGCCGGATCAAGGTGCCCTTTAGACCCATGGCGCGCGAGGCCCTTCGGACCTTGCTCTGTCCAGGCCGAAGGACCCGGCTTGTTAAGCGATGCCGCGCAGGACGCGGAAAGTCCACTCGAACAGCAGCGCGGCGGCGATCCAGGCGGGCGCGAAGTCGAGGCGGATGAGGCCGTGGAGGTGCCACTTCGCCTTGTGGTACTCCTTCTCCCAAGGACATTCCCCGACGAAGCGACGCAGCAGCCAGCCCGACGAGTACTCCACCGCGTAGATGATCAGCATGTACGCGAATCCCCGCACCAGGAGCGGGTAGTAGGACATCCGCGGATAGATCAAGACGCAGGCGGGGTAGACGAGGGCGTAGATCGGGACCATCCAGAGATAGGTGTAGCCCTTCAGCCGCAGGTCCTGGTTCGACGGGTAGTCCATCACCGCCGTGAAGACGACCTCGCACGCCAGGCCGATCGCCGTGAGGATGAGGGTATGGGTCAAGACGACGGCCCAGGAATTCTCCACGGGGGAATTCTACTACAAGCCCGGCGACGCCGGCATGATGCTCGTGAGCCGATTTTGCTAACTTTTCGTCGATGAACGCCCGCCAACGCGCGGCCTTGGAGGCCCTGCTCCCGGCGGACCCGGCGATGCCGGTCGGGCTCTTCGACGCGGGGTTTTCCGAATTCTACGCGCGTTTCCGGGCGGAGGCCTCGCCCGGCATGCGCGTGGGATTTTCCGCCGCGCTCTGGGCCGCGGTCTGGGTCGCGCCGCTCTTGATCGGCTCTCTGCCGCCGATCTCCCGGCTCGCGCCCGACGACCGCGAGCGCGCCATGGAGGCGCTGGTGTCGAGCCGCGTGTACGCCTTGCGGCAGCTCGGCCTCGTCCTCAAGGCCGTGGCGTCCTTCTGCTACGGCGCCGACCCCCGCGTGCGCGACGCGATCGGGTTTCCCAAGCCATGATCGTCGACGGCGCGACGCACCCGGCCCACTTCGAGGAGACCTTCGACTGGGTCATCGTCGGCTCGGGGGCCGCGGGCGCGACCGCGGCGCGCGTCCTCGCCGACACCGGCGCGAGCATCGCCGTGCTCGAGGAGGGGCCGAGGGTCGAGACCCGCGAGTTCGGCGACACGATCTGGCCCGCGATGCGCACCATGTTCCGCGAGCAGGGCGCGCAAGTCGCGCGCGGCCGGGCCTTCATCCCCGTCGTGCAGGGCGCGTGCCTGGGCGGCAGCACGGTCATCAACTCGGCGATCATGTGGCGGCTGCCCGACGACGTCTGGGAGCCCTGGAAGACCGAGTACGGGCTCGGCGACGCGCTGCCGCTCAAGGACCTCCACGCGGCCTGGGACCGGATCGAGGGCGAGCTCGGCGTCCGCCCGGTCGCCGAGGACGCCTGGGGCGCCAACCGCTGGATGCAGGAGGCGTCCGCCAAGCTCGGCGTCTCGGCGGCGCCCACGCGCCGCGGCGACGCGGGCTGCAAGGGCAGCGCCCGGTGCCTGACCGGCTGCCCGCACGCCGCCAAGCAGAGCATGCACGTGAGCTACCTCCCCTACGCGGAGAAGCGCGGCGCGACGCTCGTCGCCTCCGCCAAGGCGGAGCGCGTCGTCCTCGACGGCGGCCGCGCAACGGCCGTGGCGGGGCGGCTCCGCGGCGGCCCCGGCCTCGGCCCCCGCCCGTTCATCGCGCACGCGCGGCGCGGGGTCATCGTGGCGGCGTCGGCGATCCAGACCCCGCAGCTCCTCGCGGCGTCGGGCGTCCGCTCCGGACATCTCGGCCTGCATTTTCAGGCCCACCCCGGCGGGGCGATGATCGGCGTCTTCGACCGGCCCGTGAACATGTGGTTCGGCGCGACGCAAGGCTACGACGCCGACCACTGGCGGCGCGAGCTGCGCGCGAAGATCGAGACGATCTCGCTGCCGCCGGAGATGGTGTTCGCGCGGATCCCCGGCGCCGGGCGGCGCTGGGTGCGCGAGATCGCTAGAGCCGGCCACATGCTGCTCTGGGCGGTGCAGCTCCGCGCGTACGCGCGCGGCCGCGTACGGCGAGGCGCCTTCGGGGCGGACATCCGCTTCGACCCCGAGCCCCGCGACATGGAGAACTACCGCAAGGCGCTCCGGCGCACGGCGGACCTCCTCTTCGCCGCCGGCGCGCGCGAGGTGCGCCCCGGCATCTTCGGCTTCCCCGAGTCCCTCGCGCCGGGCGAGGCCGAGAAGCTCGAGCAGGCGCCGCTCGACCCTCGGTGCTACTCGATGATCCTGTCGCACCTCTTCGGCACGGCGCGCATGAGCGCGGAGCCCGGCGACGGGGTCGTCGGCACCGACTTCGCCGTGCACGGGACGAAGAACCTCTACGTCGTCGACTCCTCGATCTTCCCGACGAACCTCGGCGTGAACCCGCAGGAGGCGATCATGGGCGTCGCCTGGCTGGCGGCGCGCCGGCTCGCGGAGGCGCGGTGAGCCTCCGCTACGAGCGCCTCGCGCGCGCCTCCGACCGGGAGCTCGAGGAGCATCTCCGCGGCGGACGGCCGCCGGACGCGCCGTCTGTCGCCGGCTACGAGTGGCGCGGCTACAACACCGCGCCGTTCACGGCGGTGCTCGGGATCCGAAAGTTCATCAAGGGATTTTTCGCCGGGCCCGGCGGCCTCGAGGGCTACAACATCCCGGTCAAGCAGAACGGCCTCAACGGGCCGTGGCTCCACCGTCCGCACCCCGAGCACCCGCGCCGCTTCGGCTTCTACCGCGTCGCGCGGGTGCAGGCGGACGCGAAGGACAGCCTCTACCTGAACGCCGTGCTCCTCGACTACGGCGCGAGCCCGCGCAACTTCCGGCTCGCCCCCGAGCGCGTGCTCCGCGATTATCTCGTCCAGCCGTTCCAGGATGACCCGGACCTGCTGCTCGGGAAGGCGTATGTGGCGCTCGGACCCTGCCGCGTGGCCTCGAATTTCTTCGTGCTGGGCCGCCTCGCGGCCACGGACTGGAGCCCATGAACCCGATCGCGCTGATCGCCGTCGTCGCGTCTCTGTCCTTCGCCGAGACGAAGCCTCTCCGCGTGCTAAGCTACAACGTGGCCGGCGTGCCGATCGTGCACCCGAAGATCAACCAACGCATCAAGGCGATCGGCGAGCTGCTCGCCAAAGGCGAGTACGACGTGATCGCGGTCCAAGAGCTCTGGCTCGACCGCCACGCCGAGCGGCTCTACCGCGCCGCCGGACTGCCGAACCGGGCCCGCGCGCCGCAGCGCTGGCTCTTCGGCGACGGGCTGATGATCCTCTCCCGCTACCCGATCCGCGAGACGAAGTGGCTCTCGTTCTCGAAGCGGACCGAGCACCGCTTCCGGCTCGACGGGGAGCAGTTCGCGCACAAGGGCGCGCTCCTCGCCCGCATCGAAACGCCCTCCGGCGAGATCGACGTGATCGACACCCACTTCGTCGCCGACTACAAGTCCCACAAGAACACTTCCGTGCGCGCGCAGCAGGCCCGGCAGCTCGTGGAGTGGGCCGCGCCGCTGGTGGCAGGCCGCCGGGTCGTCCTGGCGGGTGATCTCAACGCGCCCCCGGAGGATCCGATCGTCGTCGAGCTGCGCGCCGGCCTCGCGCTCGTCGACCCGTGCGACGGCAACTGCGCGACCTCCTCGAACAACCGCCGGATCGACTACGTGCTCGTGTCGTCGAACGGCCCGAAGGCGATAGAGGCGAAGATCGCGCTGAACGAGTCGATCCTGGTCGGAGGCAAGTCGTTTCGGGTCTCCGACCACCTCGCCGTCTTTACGGTCTTTCAGTAAGGGAACAGGTCGTCGATCTTCAGCTCTCGGATCTCGCCGAGGCCGGCGAGCCCCTTCTTGTCCACGCGCTCGCCATGGCCGAGCACGTAGACCGCGAAGACCTTCTTCTCGAAACGCTTGGCGAAGGCCTGCAGGTCCTTGGGCTCATAGCCCAGCGCCCGCTTGAAGCGCGCCGGCCGGGGGTCTCCCTCGATCCCGCGCTCCTCCCAGCTGTGGATGGTGCCCGGCACCTCGCGGAACGTGATGACGCCCGTCCGGAAGTCCTCTTCGACCGCCTTCTTCGTCTCGGCGAAGCGCTCGGCGGACATCGGGATCTCCTGCAGCAGCTTGCGCAGCAGCATCGCCGCCTCGACGGTCTTGTCCGCCTGCGTTCCGAGGCTGCCCCACACGAGGTTCTCGTCGCCCTTGCGGTCGCCGGTGCCGTAGCCGCCGGAGGACGAGTACGCCAGGGCGCGCGCCTCGCGGATCTCCTGGAAGATCACGCCGCTCATGCCGCCGCCCATGTAGAGGTTGTAGTAAAGGTAGTCCACGGCCTTCTTCGGGTCGTAGATCTCGTCGGCCGCGAACATCCCGACGTTGGCCTGCACCTGCTCCCGCGGCACGAAGAGTACCTTCGGAGCGGCGGTCCGCTCGTAGCGGCGCGGCTCGTATTTCGGGGCGGCCCGCCACGGCTTCGAGCCCCAGCCCAACAGCGGCGCCAGGACCTCCGGCTTGCGCAGGCCCACGTAGAGGACCGCGCGCTTGTTCGCGAACAGCTCGCCGATCTGGCGGCGCAGCAGCTCGGGGTCCAGGCTTTTCAACTCGTCGTCGCTCAGGTCCTGCAGCACCGTGCTCCTCTTGCCCTTCCTCGCGAGCTCGTTGAGCGCGTGGAAGATGTAGCCCTGGTTCTTCTTGTTGTCCTTGTGCTGGCCGAGCTGGACCTCGATCATGTTCTTGAGGGTGTCCGTGGCCGTCTTGGGCGCCTCGAACCGCTTCTTCACCAGCTCCAGGGTCTTCTCGAGGTTGCTCTCGAGCCCGCTTAGGCTCACCGCCATCTGCTGCTCTCCGCAGCCGGTGTTCATCGAGCTGCCGAGAGCGTAGAGCCTCTTCTTGAAGTCCTCCGCGGTCAGCTCGCCCGCGCCCGAGAGCTCGAGGAGGCGCATCGCCTCGCAGACCGTGCGCTGGTGCTTGCGGCCGATGTCGAAGACGAACGTGAGCGAAAAGAGGTCGTTGATCGGGTTTTGGCTCGCGTAGAGCCTGCCCCACTCGGCCTTCCTGCGGACGTAGTCCTTGTCCTCGACGAGGAACCGGGGCTCAAGCTTCTTCGTCGGGATCGCGGTCACCGCCTTGAAAAACGCCGACTCGCGCTTGGGGTCGATTTCGACCTTGGTGAAGCTCGGCTTCTGGATGCTGGGGAGCGCCGGCTTGCCTTCCCTGCGATAGGCCACCACGCGGTTCTCGCCGAGGTACTTCCGCGCGACGCGCAGGACGTCCGCCTTCGTCACCTTGCGCAGGCGGTCGAGCTTCGCGACGGCGTTCGGCCACTCGTCGTAGGTCGCGAACGCGTCGACCATCATGCCGACCCGCGCGTCGTTGGACTCGAGCTTCCGCTTCTCGGAGACCTCGAAGTCGGTGATGACCGCGCGGACGTCCTCCTCGGTGAAGTCGCCTCTCTTCAAGGCATCGACGACCTCCATCAGCAGCGCCTCGACCTGCTCGACGGTCTGCCCCTTCTTCGGCGCTCCCCAGACCCGCCAGCTGCCGGCGTCGTTCTGGTGGTTCGGGTAGGAGCCGGCGACCTTCAGCCGCTGCGCCTGGTTCAGCCGCAGGTTGATCAGGCCCGCCTGCGAGTTGTCCATGATCATGTCCATCACCTCGAGGGCGTCCTCGTCGGGATGGTTGGTCGGCGCGGTCGGCCAGGCGATGACGGCACGCTCCTCGGCCTCGAACCGGACCTCCACCGTCTCGCGGCCCCTCGGCTCGGGCAGCGGCCAGGTCCGCTTCGGAGGCGCGGGCGCCGCCTGCCAGGCGCCGAAGTGCTTCTCGATCAGCTCCAGCATCTTCTCGCGGTCGAAGTCTCCGGACAGCGCGACCGCCATGTTCGACGGGCGGTAGCGCTCGTGGTAGTACGCGTACATCTTGGCCAGCGACGGGTTCTTCAGGTGCTCGATCGAGCCGAGCACCGTGCGCTGGCCGTAGGGGTGGTGCTTGTAGAGCTTGTCCTCGAGCGCTTCGCCGAGCGCGCGGTCGGGGTTGTCCATCGACCGGTTCTTCTCCTCGTAGACCGCCTCGATCTCGCTCTGGAACAGCCGGAACACCGGCCGCGCGAAGCGGTCGCCCTCGACGGTGGCCCAGTGCTCGGCGCGGTTCGCCGGGAACTCCGAGACGTAGACCGTCCGCTCGTCGGTGGTATAGGCGTTGACCTCGGTGATGCCGAGCGTGTTGTAGAGCCGGTCGAGATCGTTGGGGATCGCGAACGCGGAGGCCGCGACGTTCTCGCGGTCGATCTCGCGGTAGACATCGGCGCGCGCGGCGCTGCTCGTCGTGACGAACAGCTTCTCGTAGAGGGCCGATATCTTGTCGAGATGCCGCTTCTCCCCTTCGAAGTCGAGCGTGCCCAGGCTCTGCGAGCCCTTAAACAGCATGTGCTCGAGGTAATGCGCCATGCCCGTGCTGTCGTCGGGATCGTCCTTGCCGCCCGCGCGGACCGCGATCGAGCTGTAGACGCGGGGCACTTGCGGGTTCGGGCTCAAATACACCGTCAGCCCGTTGCCCAGGCGGTGGATGCTGGTCTGCATCGGGTCGTTCGCCAGCGGAGCCTGGACCGATTCGGCGGCCCGAAGGCCGGCGGCGACGAGTACGGCTAGCAGGATGGACGTCATGGATTCACCTCGAGTGGCGCCCCCGCCGGTTCGGGCGGGACGCGCGGGGACAGGTCGGAAACGATCATGGCCAAGACGATGAGGCCGCCGCCGCTCGCGCTGAGCGCGCGGAAGGACTCGCCGCCGAGCGTCCAGGCGAAGGCGGCGGCGAACACGGGCTCGAGCGAGAAGATCAGCGAGACGCGGAGCGGCTCCACGTGCCGCTGCGCGAGCAGCTGGATGAAGAAGGCCGAAAGCGTCGGCACCACCGCCAAAAACACGATCACCCCGCCGGTCTTCCAGCACGAGACGGCGAACGAGGCGCCGCTCGCCGCGCAGAGGAGGAGGGCGGCCGCCGCCGTCATCCAGAACTGGTGGAACGCGAGCCACACCGTGTCCCGGCCCGCGCGGACGCAGCGGTCAGTGAGGAGCAGGTGGCCCGCGTAGGTCAGGGCCGACAAGAGCGTGAGCACGTCGCCGCGGTTGATCCCGTCGAGCCCTCCGGTCAGGAGCCACAGCCCCGCGACGGAGAGGAAGACGGCCGCCCCCTGCGAAAGCGTCGGCAGCTCGCCGCGGAAGGCGAACAGCAGCGCGGGCACGAAGAGGACGAAGAGTCCCGTGATGAAGCCGGAGTTGGCGGCGCTCGTCCAGCGCAAGCCGATCGTCTGGCTCGCATAGAGGACCAGGAGCAGGCCCGCGAGCCCAAGGCTGTCTTTCAGCATGGCCGCGGACCAGCCGCCGACGCCGCGCGCCGCCGGCCGCGCCAGGGCGGGCACCAGCAGCGCCGCCGAGAGGAGGAAGCGGTAGCCGACCAGCGCGACCGCGTCGACGCCCGCGAGCGCGTCCTTCACCATGTAGAAGGTCGCGCCCCAAACGGCCGCGCAGTACACGAGCCCGAACTGCCACATCGTCGACGTCATGTTACCTAAATGAGCGCAACAAATTGTTCATAGGCGGGAAATAACTTCGTGATCGATATCGGCTAGACTTCTAACGTCGTCCAACAGCTAAGGCGTTCGCGTACGGCAACAGCTAGACATCCAGGCCCGCTCGTCTAGACGCGCTTCTCTCGGCGTGAGGCGCGTCTAGCCGGGCGGGCCGTCTTTTTGGCAACGAATAATGCAACACGGTGCCTGGCACCATGTTGTGTTATTCGTCGTGCTGGCGGGGGGCGGGGGACGATTCGAGCGGGCGGACGATCCGCTCCAGCCAGCGCTGGTCGAGGTCGTCGAACGCCCCGGCCTCGTAGGAGTCGACGTCCAAGACCGCGAACGGCTTGCCGTCCGGGCCGAACACCGGGACCGCGATCTCCGACAGGTTCTTCGGGTCGCACTCGATGTGCGCGTCGCCCAGCGCCTTGACGTCCGGCACGACCTGCGTCGCCGCGGTCGCCAGCGCCTTGCCGCAGACCCCGTGCATCGCGATGGGATTGCACGCCGGCTTGTCGCGCGAAGGGCCGAGCACGAGCTGCTTGCCGTCGGGGCTCGGCAGGTAGAAGCCGCACCACGAGAAGGCCCCGGTCTCCCCGAAGGTCTCCCAGAGCGTGTCCACGATGTGCTGCATGATCTTCCCGCGGTCGGCGGGCCGCCGCTTCCAGCGGTTCTCGATCGTCTGCAGCACCTTCTCGTAGCCGTGCCGCCGGGGTTTCGTCTCGGTCATTGGATCAGCTGCCCGCACGCCCCCTGGATGTCCTGTCCGAGGTTCTTGCGGATCGTCACGCTCAGCCCGGACTCTTCCAGCCGCGCCTTAAACGCCCGCGCGTTAGCCGCGGACGAGGGCGCGTGGGCGGTGCGCGTGGGGTTCCACACTATCAAATTCACGTGCACGAGATGGGGCTTGCCTACGCGACGGACGAATGACGCCAGCTCGTCCGCGTGCTTCGGGGCGTCGTTTTCCCCCGACAGGAGCACGTACTCGAGGAAGAGCCGCCGGTTCGTCTTGTCCAGGTACTTCCGCACGCTGGCGGCGAGCTTGGCGAGCGGGTACGCCTTGTTGACCGGCACGAGCTTGGTGCGCAGCTCGTCGTTGGCGGCGTGCAGGGACAGGGCCAGGGACACCTGCGGGAAATCGTCGGCGAAGCGGTCGATCCCCGGCGCGAGCCCGGAGGTCGAGACCGCTACGTGGCGCTGGGCGAGACCGGCCCGTGCGGGGTCGGTGAGCGCCCGGAGGCTTTCCGCCACATTCTCGTAGTTGTGAAAGGGCTCGCCCATCCCCATATAAACGACGTTCGTGATCCTTCCCGGGACTTTCTCCCGCCGCAAGTACTGGAGCCAGAAGAGGACCTGGTCGACGATCTCCTCGGAGGTCAGATCGCGCCGCAGTCCCATCAGGCCGGTGGCGCAGAACGTGCAGCCGACCGCGCAGCCGGCCTGGACCGACACGCAGACCGACCAGGCGTCGCCCGGCTTCGGCTTGAGGAGGACGGCCTCGATCGCGAGCCCGTCCGCGAGCGCCAGCGCGGCCTTCCGGGCGCGCCCGTCCTTCGAGACCAGGACGCGCCGCTCCGTCAGCGAGAGGATCGGCGCGGCCGGGCCGAGCGCCTCGCGCAGGGGCGCGGGCAGGCTCGTGATCTCGGCGTAGGAGGAAGCCCCCCTCTTGTAGACGGCCTCCAGGATCTGCGCGAGCCGGAACTTCGGCTCCCCGCGCGCTTGGAGGGTCCGGGCGAGACGTTCAGCGTCCACAGACTACAAGTGTAACACTAGTAGGTTACTTCCATCACGTGAGTGGACTGCAGCAGCTCGTGAGCCACCCGGGCCTGCTTCTCGGTGGGTCCCGTCGTGGCCCACTCGCTGTGATAGAGGCTGTTGCGCTTCATCACCTTCGAGGACATCACGTGAATGCCGTTGAGCCGCAGGATCTTCTCGATCGCGTGGATCGCCTTCTCGTCGGGGTCGCTCACGATGCGGAAGGTGTAGCGCCGGCGCATGTGGTCGACCAGCATGTCCATGCGCGCCAGGACGACCTGCACCATCAGCGTGGCGACCGCGCAGATGCAGGCGAGCCGGCTGAAGCCGAATCCGACGGCCATGCCGATCGCGGCGACGACGAAGATCGTCGCGGCGGTGGTCAGGCCCGTCACGTGCTCGCCCTCGCGCATGATCGCGCCGGCGCCGAGGAAGCCGATGCCGCTGACGACCTGGGCGGCGATCCGGGTGGGGTCGGTCAGCGGCCCGGCCATCCGAAGCGAAACCAGCGTAAACAGCGTCGAGCCGAGGCAGATGAGCACGTTCGTCCGGAGGCCCGCGGGCTTGTCCGATATCTCGCGCTCGAGACCGACGGCCATGCCCAACGCGAACGACAGCAGCAGACGGCCGAAGTCACCCTGCAGGTGCTCCACTAGTCCTCCTCACGCTTCGCGTTGACGACGGGCTCCCCCTCGTCGTCGGCGTCGACGGTCAGGACCATGGGCCGGCAGCACACGGAACAATCCTCGGTGTAGGACTCTTCCCCGGAGACGGGGTCCACCATCACGCCGATGGCCTCCCCGCAATACGGGCACTGCACCTCGATCTCACGCAAATCCATAGCGGCAGCGGAAGTATAGGGGGTGCCCGTCACGCCGTCAACGGGCGTCCGCTCCAAGTTTCCCCGGTAGCAGGGAAAACGGAGTAACGCAGAGGTACGCAAAGGAAAGTGACGGAAAGGCACGCAGAGGACTGAAGATCAAAGACGGTTGACGATCCGCTGTATGCCATCCCGTAGGTGAGCCGTGTTGAAGTTG
>JACQPK010000367.1 GCA_016207565.1 Elusimicrobiota bacterium | reverse complement strand
CGCAAAGGAAATTACGAAAAGGCACGCAAAGGACAGAATTATTCATGATTTCTTCCTCTGCGGTCCTTTCAGTGAATTCCTTAGCGTACCTTTGCGTTAGTCCGTTTTCCTCGTTGACGGCGCAGTTAACTTAGGAGCCATGACCTTTAGTGATCGAAGTCCGGACCGGTCCGGATCGCGTTCATCGACTCGTTGATGCGCCGGATGCTCGCGCGCAGGGCGACGGAGAACGCCTTGTCGACGGCGGCCCGGTCCGCGCTCGAGGCGAACAGCTCGTCTTTCACGCCGGCGCCGAAGAAGACGTCTTGGGCGGCGCGCTCCGCATTGTCGCCGTCGAGCTTGCCCGACGTCACCGCCTGAGCGGAGGCGAGCACGTGACCCCGCAGGATCGCGTCGGCCTGCTCCCGGTGGCCCGAGGCGAGCCTGACGCCGGCGGCCGGGTGCGTCACGTTCGGGACGCCGCTCGGCAGGAACCTCCCCGTGCTGTAAAGCGCCCAGAGCCGCGCGCGGTCTAGGGGAAGGCGCGCGTCGAAGACGGGACTGCCGTCGGCGCCGAGCATGGTCTTCGCGACCACCTCGGCGGGGATCACCTCGAAGAGCTTCGTCATCGAGGCCGACCAGCCGACGGCCGTGGGCACGACCACCCGCTGCGCCCGGGCGCCTCCGGCGGCAGCGAGAAATAGGGCGGCGGCGGCGAGACACGTCCGGCTCGTGCGGGTCATGTGGCCTCCATGATCTTCCGCCGGGTCGAAGTTGCGGTCAGCATAGCCGGGAACGTTCGTGACCGCATGGGCCGATCGGGCGCTCCCGCGGCTAGGACTATCGCTCCGCGGATGGGACCGATCGGCCCGAGACCGCCGGCAGGGACTCGCCTTAAGAAGCCGCTCAGTTCCAGCCGTAGGCGACCGTGCGCCAGCTCGCGTCCTCGAGGTCCTTGCTGTGCTCCCAGGCCCACCGCTCGGCGGCGTCGGAGCCCCAGGTCTCGACGAAGCCGTTGATCGTCTCGAGGTCCTGGCACCAGAGGCTCTGGCCGTCCATCGCGATGGGGCCGTCGCAGCCCTCGTGGCGGACGGGGCCCTTCGGGCGGTCCGCGATGAGCTCTCCCAACGCGACCATCCCTTCGCCGACGAGCTTGACGCCGTCGCCTACGACGCGCTTTCTGGCGCGGCGCAGGTCGCGGTCGAGCGCGACCAGGGCGTCGTTGATGTCGACGAAGTCCTGGCCGACCTTGCGGAGGTACGGGTTGTGCTCGTCGATGGCCCGCCCGATTTGCTGCTGGAGGCCGCGCACCGTGCGCCCAAGGTTGTCGAAGAACCCGCCGACCGCCTTCCCCGCGCCTTGCGCGGCGTCGACCGTGAAGGTGACGAAGCGCCCTCCCTGCTCGGCCACGAAGCCGACGAGCTGCCCCGTCTCGGTGTCGTACACCGCCTTCACGTCGTCTCCGAGCTGGCCCAAGGCCCCGCCGAGCTCCCCCGCGTCCCGCAAGATGAAGTCCCCGTCGCTCGGGGGGACTTGCGCTCCGGCGTTCGCCGCGGACAGGATTCCCAAGCCGAGGATCAGGGCGATTCTCTCCATTCTCATCAGGTTCATGGCAGCCTCCTGAAGGTAGGCTACCCCGTCCGGCGCGTCCGGCGTAGGAAAGATCGAGCGGCTCCCGGGAATGCGGGCGGATGCGACGCTTTTTCGGTGCCGGCTGCTTTTCTTGAACTTGCCCTACCGGCCGGACGGCTAGGCGGCGAGGCGCTCGCGCGTCCGGCGCTCGGCGGCGAGCACCGTGTTCGCGAGCAGCGCGGCGGTCGTGACGGGGCCGATGCCGCCGGGGACCGGCGTGAGCCAGCCTGCGACCCTGGAGGCGCTCGCAGCATCCACATCGCCTTTCACCACGTTGCCTTCGTAAGTGGTGCCCGCGTCGAGCACGACGCAGCCCCGCTTGAGCATGCGGCCCTTGATGAGCCCCGGCTTGCCCGCCGCGCACACCAGGATGTCGGCCCGCCGGACGTGCGCGGCCAGGTCCTTCGTCCTCGTATGGCAGAGCGTCACGGTCGCGTCGAGGCAGGTCAGGAGCTGGGCCACGGGTTTCCCGACGATGTTCGAGCGGCCGACGACGACCGCCTCCTTGCCTCTGGGATCGATGCCGGTGGTCTCGAGCAGGCGCAGGACCGCCGCGGCGGTGCACGGCACGAAGACGCCGCCGCTCTCGAGGTCCGCCATCTTGCGCGCCGCGAACAGCCTGCCGAAGTTGCGCTCGGTGACGCCCTCCACGTCTTTCTCGGGCGGGATGCGCGCGGTGAGGCGGCGCGCGTCGAGCTGCTCGGGCAGCGGCACCTCGATGATGATGCCGTCGACCTGGGCGTTCTTCGCCAGGTCGTCGAGGACGACGAGCGCCTCGGACTCGGTGGTCGTGCGGGGCAGCGAATGGACGCTGGTCTCGATCCCGGCCGCGCGGCAGCTCTGGAGTTTGCTCTTGAGATAGGCCTCCGACGGCGAGTCGGACCCGATCGCGAGGATCGCGAGCCGCGGCGCCTCGCCCCGCTGGTCCGCCAGCGCGGCCACCCGCGCGGGAAGCGCGTCGAGGAGCGCCTTGGCGAGCGCGCGCCCGTCGAGCGGCCTGGCGGCCGCGGGCTTGGCCCGCGGCGCGGCCTTCGCGCGCCCGCGCTTCATGCCGCCAGCTCCTTCTCGAGCCGCTTCACGAAGCGGTGCAGCGCCGTGAGTACCGGCGCCGGGCGCCGGCGGCGGCGCGCGGCTTCGAGGATCGGTCCCAGGATCGCGTCGATCTCCGTCGGCCGGCCGGCGCGCAGGTCCTGCAGCATCGAGTTGTCCTGCTCGGGCGTCGCCCGGCACGCGCGCTTGAGGAGCGCGGCCATGTCGTGCACGAGGGGTGGGTGCCCGTCCGCGCGGGCGGCCGCCTCCGCCTCGGCCAGGGAGGCCAGGAGGATCTCCCACAGCGCGCCGAGCCGGGCGAGGTCGCCGTTCGTGCGGCCGGTCAGGGCGCCGATGGGGTTCGTCGCCGCGTTGAACACGAGCTTGGTCCACAGCACGCGGTGCTCGGGGGCGACGCGCGGGACGTGGAGGCCCGCCGCCTTCAGGAAGCCGCGCGCCGCCGCCACGGACGCGGCGTTGGCGGCGGTGCGGCCCAGCCAGATCGTCTGCCCGGCGTGGTGGCGGACTTGGGCGGGCGCCTCGCGCTCGACCGCCGCGTAGCAGGCCGCGAACACCGCCCGCTCCGCGCCGAGCGCGCGCACGGACGGCGCCACGTGGGCCAGGCCGTTTTGGAGGCTCACCACGGGCGTGCCGGCCGCCGCCAACCGGCGCGCGTGCGCGAGCGCGCCCTTCGTGTCCCGCGACTTCACGCAGACGAACACCGCGGCCGGCCGCCCGGAAGGCGAGAGCGTGGGCCGGATGCGCGCCGTGCGGGGCCTCCGGCCGGAAGGCTGGGCGCCGCGGATCACCAGGCCCCGGCGCGCGGCGCTCAGCCAGGCGGGACGCCGGCCGACGAGCTCGACGTCGGCCACGGCCGACAGCCGCCACGCGAGCCAGGTGCCGATCGCTCCCGGGCCGATCACCGCGAGTTGGGGCCGCTCCATGAGAGGGCGTAATCTACCAAAATTGGCGGAGCTCCCCCATGGGGGCTCCGCGCCGTTAGGGGGCCGATTCATCTGAAGCTGTTTATCAGGTCCGGCCTGTCCTTCCCGAAATCCGACACGGCCTGCACGTCGAGCCAGACGGCGCCGTTGGGCGCCTGGCGGACCCGCGCCTTGACGCCCAGGGTCCGCGGCGGGAACATCGCGCGGACGATGAGCTTTTGGTCGCCGGCGGGCAGATGCTCCATGGAGGCCCATAGGAAGTTCTGCCCCGCGAACGACGACTGGAGCTTGAAGCGCTTGGTGATCGGCTCGAGCTCGCCGGCGGCCCCGAGCACCGAGACGTTCTTGTCCAGATACCGTTTCGGCGCCACGACGAGGTCCTCGAATCGGAAGTATTGGAACTCCGGGTCGCCGGCGAAAGCGGCCATGCGGCGGCGGAGCGTCTCCCCGCCGGGGTCGGGCGGCTGCGGGGGCGCGGGCTCCAGGAGCTCGTAGGCGGGCGCGGCGACGCCGACGGGGAACTCGCCCAGGTCCACGAGCTCCTCGGCCTCGAGATAGCCACGGCCGTCCTCCAGCGCCACGACCCCCGCGACGACCACCAGGCGCGAGTGGAACCGGACCCGGTAGAAGTCCGACTGCTGCCGCGCGGCGAGGTTCGCGAGGCGGACGGGCAGTTGGGGATCGGCGCCGTCGTTGCCGATCGTGCAGAAGGCTCCCCGGAGCCCCTTGGCGTTCTCCCACGGGATGCCGATCGTGACGACGCGCTCGCCGGCCCTCGAACTGGGCCGGGTCAGCACGAGGTCCTCCCAGTCGACGATCCGGTAGCGGCCGGCGGCCCGGAACCGGTCGAGCGTCTCCAGGGCGCGGCGGCGGTAGGCGTCCCGGTCGCCCGCCGTGAGGGTCCAGGTCGCTCGCTGGACCACCATGCCGGGCCCGATCTCGATGCGGTCCGGCGACGGGTTCAGGATGTCTTTGACCGGCAGCGAGGTGCCGAGATCCTCGAAGGAGCGGGCCTCGAGATAGGCGGCGCCGTTGGGCGCCCGGCGGACCTCGCCGCGCACGACGAGCTTGCGATGGTGGGCCGGCCGGCGCATCAGGCGCCTGAGGTCCTCCGGCGAGGCGCCCGGAAGGGTCACCTGCACGGTCGGCTGCAGGTCGTCGCCGCTCAGCCGGAGCAGCGGCGGGCGCGAGGCGAGGTAGAGGGTCTTGTGGCCGAAGGTCGAGACCCGCCGGCCGACGTAGCGCTCGAGCTCGTCCGCCAGGGCGTCGACGTCGACGTAGCGCCAGCGACGGTCGGCCTTGAGCGCGCGACCGCGCGCGCGCGCCGCGTCGGCGGCTGTCTCGAAGGCGGCGGCCATGGCCGCCGGCGACTCGAGGATGTCCGCGGCCGAGGGCGAGGCGCCGGGAGGCGGCTCGCCGAGATCTCGGAAATCCTCGACCTCGAGGTAGGGCGCCGGCGAGCCGTCGAAGGCGGGCGCCCGCTTGAGCACGCCCATGAACAGGGTCAGGTGCCGGCGGGTCGCCGCGTCGAGGGCGAGAAGCTCCTTGCGCTTCGTCTCCGCGAGCGCGCCCAGCGCGCCGGTGAGGTTCGGCCCGCCGGCGTCGGCGTCGAGCCAGCACGAGGGCTTGGGAGGCGCGTTGCGGACGTGCCTCGGAAAGACCGCGAGCGCGACGCGGCGGTCCAGCAAGGATGGCTCGAGGAAGACGTCGTTGAGATCGACCGGCGCGTACTTGCCTTCACGGCGCACCGCCTCGACCGCCGCCGAGACGATACGGTGGTAGGCCTGGGCCGCCTTGGGGTCGAGCGGGATCGCGCGGCCCTTGTTATGGACGAGGACGCTCGCGGCGACGAAGTTGCGGTCCGGCCCGTCGACCGTGAGGTCGAAGACGGGGCCGCGCGGACCGGCGCTCACGCCCGTGACCGCGACGGGGACCAGGCTCCCGCCCTCCCGGCGCGCGAGCCGGTCTCCCGCGGCGAACGCCGACGCGCGGCGGTAGGCCCGGGCGTGCGGATCGTAGAGCGGGTGCTCGGCCGTGACGTCGAGGGTGCCGCCGTCGAAGGCGAGCCGGAGCGTCTCGGCGTCCTCTTTCCGGCGGACGGCGGCGACTCGCGCGGGCCGCGCCTTTCCCGTGGCGGTGTCGACCGAGAGCAGCTCCGCGCCCACCCCCAGAAACTCGACCGGCCTCGGCCCGGACGGCGTCTCCACGAGCGTGCCGCGCGCGACGCACATCGGCCCGCCGCCGACCCGTTTCACCGGGGCCGTGCTGACCGCGTACGGCTGCAGCAGGTCCGCGTCGCCTCCGGCGGGCCACGCCTCCACGGCGGCGAGCAGGAGGAGCGCCGCGAGCCGTCTCATCGGGCAGAGTATGGCCTATTGAACGGGTCCGAGCCAGGGGCTATCCTCCGGACATGGACGCCGCGCCCGACCCCCGGCCGCGAGAGGCGCTGGGCTCCGCGGCGCAGCCCGCCCCGCGGCAGGCCTCGCGCGTTTCTTCCGGATCGCTGGCGGCCGCGGCGGCCGCCGCGGCCCTCGTCTGCGGGCTGGCCGTGTTCGGGGGGCGCCGCGGCGCGCCCGTCGCCCCCGCGTCCCCGGCCGCGCCGACGGCCGGCCTCGTGCCGTTCGCCCCCAAGCCCGTCGCGAAGGGCTGCGACTGCGAGGGCGAGCAGTTCGCCAACCCCGACGCGCCGCCCTCGGAGCGGTGGGGCGTCCCCGACGGCTGGCGGCAGGGCTACGAGGTCGCGCCGCAGCCCGGCCCGAAGCCGCCGCCGGCGAAGCTTCGCCTGCTCGCCTTCACCGACGAGAAGTCCTTCGGCACCGCCTCCCCCGACCAGCTTCCCACGGCTTACTGCCCGTAAAGACAAGAAGCCCCTCCCGGAGGGGGAGGGGCCTTCTCGCTGCTAAACCGCAGACCTAAGCGTTGGCTTAGGCGTTGACCATCTTGGCGCGGGAGACGTCGCCCTTCTTGTCGAGGAAGTACAGGTAGCCCGACTCCTTCTTGACGCCGAGCTTCGAGACCTTCTCCGGCTTCCCGCCCTTCTTGCCGCCGCGGGCCATCTTCGCGCGAGAAACATCGCCCTGCTTGTCGATGTAATAGAGGAAACCCTCTTCGCGCTTCACGCCGGCCTTCGCCACTTTCTCCGCCATGTTGTTAAGTTCCTCCGTCGGGGATATCACGTCATCCCGTTGGTACGCGGAGCATACATAACCCTGTTTTCGGTTGCAAGGAATTTCTCGTCGGAGGCTCGACGACCGTCGGTACCGTCGGTCGTCGAGGGCTGCGGGATTCCCTGAGGTCTACTTGCCCGGCGTCCGGAACAGGCCCATCTGCGGCTCGGTGGGCTGCGTGATGAGCTGCTCCTTCAGCCACTGGTCGACCAGCGGCTTGGAGAAGCGGTACTGGCGGCCGATGCGCGAGGCGGGGATCTTCTTTTGGCGGATCAGGTTGTAGATCTTGGACCGCCCCATCCCGAGATACTGCGCCAGGGCCTTGATGTCCATGACCTCTGGGGGGGGGCCGCCGAAGGACTTCCGGACCGTCTTCTTTCGCCGTTTAGCCACGTTTATTAGCTTCTTTTAGCGCCTTACGCTTTGAGTGTACGTCATGTGTCATTTACTGTCAAGTTCTATTTGGTCCCACCAACCGGGTTGCATCATCCCGGCCGCGCGCGGGCTCGCCGAGAGCTCGAAGGAGCCCTCGAAGACGGATAGCCGCGCCGCGCCGGCGGCGTCCAGCGACAGCTCGGCGGAGCCCGAGCGGAACTGCGCCACGGTTTTCGGCGTCAAGAGCCGCGTCAGCCCGGCCAACGGCGGGGGCGGCGCGTTCCAATAGAGCGAGCCTCGCTCGAGCATGATCGCGGACTGCTGCGGGAAGCTCCGAGGGGCCTGCATGATCCGGAGCGCCGAGCCCGGTCCCACTACCAATAGAGAGCCGTCGTGGAAACGGAGCTCGGCGTGCCCTTCGGCGGTCGCCAACTGGTCCGCCTCCCGCAGGAGCAGGCCCGCCCGGAGCGGCAGCGTCTCGCCGCCCCGAAGCAGCTGCCCGGAGGCGGAGGCTCTCGCCAAGACGAGGTCGGCGTCCTGGGGGCCGGCCGCAGAGGCCGCCTCGGTCAGGGCGCGCTCCCACGCGCGCGCGCGTACGACCGCCGCCTGCGCGGCGGCGCGGGCCGGCCCGCTGGAGCCGGTCACGGCGGCCCGGGACTCCGCCAGCTGCGCCTCCTGGGCGGCGAGCTGCTTCGCCTGGGCCAGCCGGGGCGGCAGGGCCGGGGGCGCGGCGTAAGACAGCGAAAGGAGGCAAAGGGCTCGAATCATGGGGCGAATATATATCATTTGCGTTGTACGTCGAGCGGGCAATTTGCTATCGTGCCCCTCTATGCCAATCTACGAGACGGTCGTCGTGGTCAAACCCCAATTCTCGGACCCCGAAGTCGTCGAGCTCATCGAGAAGACGAAGAAGGTCATCTCGGGTGAGGGCGGGGAGATCCTCGGCGAAGACAAGTGGGGCCGGCGGAAGCTGACCTACCCCATCAAGCAGGCGCGCGAGGGCTTCTACGCCTACCTCAAGTTCCAGGCTCCGACCCAGACGCTCGGCAAGCTCAACCACCATTTCCGCGTCGTCGACTCCTTCCTCCGCACGCTCACCGTGGAGGCCAAGGAGCGCAAGCTCAAGCCCGCGAAGGCG
Organism: Elusimicrobiota bacterium; assembly: GCA_016207565.1. Lineage (GTDB taxonomy): Bacteria > Elusimicrobiota > Elusimicrobia > UBA1565 > JACRDR01 > JACRDR01. The sequence goes on along the minus strand of JACQPK010000367.1, from coordinate 3,280 downwards.
AAGGCCGCATGACCGGCGTCCGTCTCCCGGAGATCAACGTCGTCGTGCTGAGCGGCCGCGTCACGCGTGACGCCGAGCTCTTCTTCACGCAGGGCGGCACGGCGAAGCTCACGGTCCCGATCGCGGTCAACCGCCGCGTGAAGGACTCCAAGAGCGGCGAGTGGAAGGACGACACGTTTTTCATCGACTGCGTGGCATGGAAGGAGCTCGCCGAGCGGTCGAAGGACAAGGCCAAGAAGGGCGCGCCCGTGGTCGTCGAGGGCCGCATCCAGGGCCGCAAGTACGAGGACAAGAGCGGGCAGCAGCGCTCGGTGCTCGAAGTCGTGGCCAACCGGATGCAGTTCTTGGCGATGGCCGGCGAGCGGGCCGCCTCTGCGGCGCCCGCCGAGTCCGGCGAAGGAGCGGCCCCGGCCGGCTCCTCAGACCTAGAGGAGGTTCCGTTTTAATGACGGAAGAGACGACTCAGACCAATCAGCCCGCCGCGGCGGGCGCCGCGACGGCGGCAACTCCCGCGGCCAGCGCTCCCGTCGGAGCCGGCGCCCCGCGCCGGCGCGGGCCGTTCGCGCCACGGCGGAAGGTATGCCGGTTCTGCGCGGAGAAGATCCACGACATCGACTTCAAGCAGATCCCGATCCTGCGCACGTTCACGACCGAGCGCGGCAAGATCCTGTCGAGCCGCGTGACGGGGACCTGCGCGACGCACCAGCGGCAGCTGGCGCGGGCGATCAAGCGGGCGCGCAACCTGGCGTTGCTGCCGTTCGTCGCTTCCTGAGACGCCAAGCCCCCCCACGGGGGGCGCGGAGCGGGGGCCAATTCGTTTTTCGAGGTATTTCTCATGAAGGTAATTCTTCGATCAGACGTCGACAAGCTCGGCCGGGCCGGCGACATCAAGCAGGTCGCTACCGGCTACGCGCGCAACTTCCTCATCCCGCGCAAGCTCGCCCAGGAGGCCACTCCGACGGCGATCAAGTGGCACGAGAAGGGCGCCGAGCGCCGCGCGAAGCAGCGCGAGAAGCAGGTCTCGCAGGCCCAGGAGATCGCCGGCAAGCTCGCCGGGGTGCACCTGTCGTTCTCCCGCCCCGCGGGAGACCAGGGCAAGCTCTTCGGCTCCGTCGGCAAGTCCGACATCTCCGACAGCCTCAAGGCCTCCGGATTTACGATCGACAAGAAATCCATCGGGCTCGCCGCCGCCATCAAGGAAGTCGGCGATCACGAGGTCGAGCTGAAGCTCGCCCCCGAAGTCACCGCGAAGATCAAGGTCAGCATCGTCGCCCGAGCATAACGAGCGCGGCTAAACCATGGCCGCGCCTTCGCTCCAGGTCCCTCCTCAGGCATTGGAGGCCGAGATGGCCGTCCTCGGCTCGATGCTCATTCAAAGCGAGGCCGTCGAGGAAGCGCTCAACGCCTGCTCCGAGAACGACTTCTACAAGGACGCGCACAAGGCGATCTACAACGCGATCGCCACGCTGTATAACGCGGGCGTGGCCGCGGACCTCGTCACCGTGGGCGAGGAGCTGCGCCGGCGCGGGGCGCTCTCCGACGTCGGCGGGGTCGCCTACCTCTCCGAGTGCACGCACAAGGTCGCGACCGCGGCCCACGTCAAGCACTACGCCGAGATCGTCCACGAGAAGGCGATCCTCCGCGAGCTGATCGCGACGTCGACCAAGATCATCTCCGAGTGCTACTCCGAGCGCGAGCCCGGCGAGCTGCTCGACGACGCGCAGGCGCAGATCATGACGGTCGCCCAGAAGCAGGCGACGACCGGCTTCGTCGAGGCCTCGACCTTGGCCGGCGAGGTCCTTCATGACATCGAGAAGCTCCACCAGCGCAAAGAGGCCGTGACCGGCGTGCCGACCGGCTTCGTCCAGCTCGACAAGAAGACGTCCGGGTTCCAGAAGGGCGACCTGATCCTGATCGCCGCGCGCCCCAGCCAAGGAAAGACCGCGCTCTCGCTGAACATCGCCGGGCACGTCGTGCTCGAGCGCAAGATGCCCGTCGCGTTCTTTTCGATGGAGATGTCGCGCTCGGCCATCATGCAGCGCCTCATCGCCTCCGAGGCGCGCGTGAACCTCTACGAGGTGCGCAGCGGCTTCTTCCGCCGCGACCGCTGGACGCACCTCACGAACGCGGCCGCGCGGCTCTCGGAGTCCCCGCTCTACATCGACGACACGCCGGGCCTCTCGGTGCTCGAGGTCCGCAGCCGCTCCCGGCGCCTCGCCACCGAGCTCAAGCGCAAGGGACAGAAGCTGCAGATGGTCATGATCGACTACCTCCAGCTCATGCGCGGGGCCTCCAAGCGCGTCGAGAGCCGCCAGCAGGAGGTCGCCGAGATCTCGCGCGGCCTGAAGTTCCTCGCGCGCGACCTGAACGTGCCGGTCGTGGCGCTCTCGCAGCTCTCCCGCCGCGTCGAGGAGAAGGGCCGCGCCGACGGCAAGCCGCAGCTCTCCGACCTGCGCGAGTCCGGGGCGCTCGAGCAGGACGCCGACCTCGTCGCCTTCATCTACCGCGAGGCCGCCGCCAAGCCCGGCGACCCGACGATCGACGAGTCGAAGGCCGAGATCATCATCGCCAAGCAGCGTCAAGGCCCCACCGGCTCCGTCGAGGTGCGATTCAATCGCGACATCACGCGATTCGAGAACCTCGACCCCGAAGGGGCCGAGCCGGACGAAGAGCCGGTCGCCAGCCAAGACTCGTTCGCGTAGCCTCCCCGTCTCCTTCCACTTGGCCCAGGCCCAGCGACGACCCGAATTCGGGGCCGTACCTCGCGCGTGCGAGACTCGGCGTGGGCGTGCTTCTGGATGACCGAGGCGGTCCGGGAGGCCATCTGCACAATTGCCTCTACACTAGGCTGACCACGCCTTGTCAGCCTATCAGCGCCAATTCGCCTGATTGTGAGACTGGCAGAACCGAGGCATCTGCGTTATAAAGGAAGGATAAAGGCTTCGGCATTTCCCTGATGACCTTGCAGGTCGTAGATGCTAGACAGAAACAGCTCAATCTATAGTTATGCGTACAATTAGCGGCGAACGCGTTGAAACGGTTGGCCGTTCGCCGCGACGGACGGAGAAAGGGAGAACGACCTTGGCGGGCGCGTGGGAGATACGATCTTGGGTGCCCCGTGGCGGGAGTGGCCGCATAACATCGGCTAGAGCCGACGGCGGCGCGTTCAAGGAAGGACCCAATAGCCGCCGCGGCTCAGCCCGGCGTTCGGCGGACTTGGAACGGGAACAGAGAAGATCATTATCAGGTCTTGATTATAGACTACACTGTAGTTATACTG
>JACQPK010000002.1 GCA_016207565.1 Elusimicrobiota bacterium | reverse complement strand
GAAGAGCACCGGCATGTGCGGCCGCTCGATCCTGATCTGCGCACACAACTCGGGGCCGCCGAGACCGGGCATCACGACGTCGGTCATGACGAGGTCGATCGCTCCGCCCCAGCGCCGGAACAGACGCAGCCCCTCCTCCGCATTCGGAGCGGCGACGACCCGGTAGCCGGCACCGGTCAGCATCCGCACCGTCGTGTCGCGGACCATTGCGTCGTCCTCGACGTACAGGACGGTCTCTCCCGCCGGCGGAGGAAGCTCGGCGGCCTCGGGGGGCGTCGCGCTCTCGTCTCCGCGGGCCGACGGCAGGCGGATTTCAAACGTCGAGCCCCGTCCCACCTCGCTCCTCACGGCGACGCGGCCTCCGTGCTGGGAAACGATCCCGTTCACCACCGCAAGGCCGAGCCCCGTGCCCTTACCGGGTTCCTTCGTCGTGTAGAAAGGCTCGAAGATGCGGGCGCGCGTCGATTCGTCCATGCCGTCCCCCGAGTCCGTGACCGTGATCACAACGTCGGGGACCGGCGGCTCAACGAGGCCGTAGCGCGCTGCGGGTTGCTCCGCGGCGCACGCGTGTGCCGCGCCCCGCTCGCCGGGAACGGCCCGGGTGGCGATGACCAGCGACCCGCCGCGGGGCATGGCGTCACGCGCGTTCGTGGCGAGATTCAGGATGACCTGCTGGATCTGACCCGGGTCGCCGAATACCCGCGGCAGGTCGGGCTCGAGGTTCGTGCGGATCCGGACCTCCTCGCCTAAAACCCGCGTGAGCATCCCGGTGAATTCACCGATCGTGCGGTTCACATCGATGACCCGCTTCCTGAGAACCTGGCTGCGGCTGAAGCTGAGGAGCTGCTGTGTCAGCTCACCTGCCTTGAGCGCGGCCGCCTTGATCTCCCGGAAGCGCTCGCGGGATTCGGAGATCGACGCCACCTTCTGAATGCCCAGGTCTGCGCCTCCGAGCATTACCGTGAGCAGATTGTTGAAGTCGTGGGCGACTCCGCCGGCGAGGACTCCCATTGCCTGGATCTTCTGAGACTGGTGGAGCGCCGACTCGAGCGACTCGCGCTCCTCCATTTGAGCGCGAATTCTTCCCTCGGCTTCCCGCCTCCGGTTGATCTCCCCCCGGAGCTCGGACGTCGCCGCTTCCAAAGCGACATTGTGGTCACGCAGGTCCATGGCGAGGCTCATGCTCATGAGGAGGACCAGCCCGAGGAACCCGAAGCCGGCCGCATAGAATGAGCGAAGCAAGCCCAGGTCGATGAGAAGTCCCTGGACCGCCGTGCAGAACTGAAGGACCAGGTACGCTCCGAACAGGAGCGCGGCGCGCCGCCTGCCTCCGCGGTAGAGGAGGCTCGCTCTCCATAGCGCCCAGATGAGTATTCCCCAAGCCGTCGCGTGCGCGAGAATCGCCAACGGTCGGAGTCGACCGGAGAATTGAGAAAGGACCTCACCCCAGGGAAGGCGGAGAGGCTCGGCCATCTCGAGATGCGAGAAGCGGATCGTGTGGGGGGAGAGGAGGTCGAGGGTCAGGATGACCGCGGAGATGGTTCCGATGATCGAGCGCCAGGGCTCGACTCGCTTCCGTCCTGTGTAGAGCGCGACAAACCAATAGAAGAAGGGCAGGAAGACCATGACGCAGGCGACTTGCCAGCGGAGCGCCGATGTCGCCTCGGCCACCGTGTGGGCCGAGTAGTACTGCCCCGATGTGTACAGGTATCCCGCGGCGGCGAAGCACAGGACAGAGAAGGTGAGGTAGAGGGGGACGCGGTGGCCGAAGGACCCGACGGCGGCCGACACGATTCCCGTGGAACAGGCGATTCCTGCTCCGATCAGGAACGCTGGCAGCACGAGGCCGACGTCTTGCATGGCGGCTATGGCCTCCCGGAAGGTCGCCCTTCGCGGCCCGGTCCGCTGTCGAGCGGCACCGGCCCGAAGAGGACCCTATCACCGCGGTCCGGTCCCCACAAGCGTTCGGCGCGGGCGGCCGCCGTGCCCTCACGCGGTCGGCCGCAGCAGGTATCCCAAAGGCCCATTCGTCGGACCGCGGCCGGTTGTGTATTCTCGGCCTGCTCACGATGGTTTCGGCCGCGATCGGAACCGGCGGCCGGCTGGCGCACTCGGTGCGGGTACTCGCGGAGGCTGCTATGAAACATCGTGCATGGAAGGTCGCGGGGGCGACTGGCGCGGTCGTTTTGACGATGGCCCTGTATGGTGTCGGTGTCGCCGACGAGCCGCCGGCGGGCGGCGCCCCGGGCGACAGCGTGGGCGCGGCCTCGGCGGATACCGCCGCCGCGGCGCCGGCTGACACCGCGGCGGCCGCCAAGGCCGCGACGAAGGCCGTTCACCAGTACGTCGGCGTCAAGAAGTGCAAGATATGCCATACCTCGGAGAAGGGCGGCGCCCAGTACAAGAAGTGGCTCGAGTCGAAGCACG
>JACQPK010000338.1 GCA_016207565.1 Elusimicrobiota bacterium | reverse complement strand
GGGATAACGACATTGTCACCAGGCAGGTGAAAAGTGTACCGAGGAGGCTCCCGACGTGACTGAGGATTTGGGGTCAACACCCCACTTGCGACGGCCGCGATGCGGGACCATACTACCTGCATGCCGAGAAAAAAGACCCGGGGGAGCCGCGCGCGCCCTCCCGTCCACCCGCCGACGGCCGTCGGCACCGTGCCGCCCGGCGCGCCGGGCGCGCCGACCCGGCGCCGCATCGTGTGCTTCACCGGCGGAGACCTCGTCGGCAAATCGACGATCGCCGCCGCCGCCGCCTGGTCGTGGCACCGGGAGACGGGGCGCCGCGTGCAGGTGCTGGCGGCGGGTGCCCAGGCGCCGCTGACGCACAACGTCGACGCCTCCCTCGAGCGGATTTCGGAGAGCGGCGACGTGTTCCTCGAGGTCCCCCGATCCCATCACGCCTTCGCGGAGGCGATCCGGAGGGCGGATGTGACGTTCTGGGTCTTGTCGGGAGACCCGTTCGAGGCGGGCGTGGCGCTGGGCTGGCTGAAGCATACTCGCGCGATCGACGGCCGGGCCTCGGTCAGGCTCGTCGTGAACCAAGCCGACCGGGACGCTCCCAAGGGCATCGAAGCGCTCCTGCGCGACAACGGCGAGAGGCCGGTGGCGAGCGTGCCCTGGGACGCGGACGCGAACCGCCTGGCCCCGAGCGAGAGCGTCGAGGCCGCGGTTCGGCCCATCATCGGGGAGCTTCGCCGCGCGCTTACCGGCTCCGCCGGCGACGCCTCGGAGGAGCAGCTCGCGATGACGGCCGCCAAGCAGCTCGGCGTCCCCTATGCCTCGCGGGAGAACCGGGTCCTCCGGACCGAGCGTTCCCAGGGGCTCGAGCGCGTCATCGGGGAGAGGTACGCGCGGGAGCACCTCGTCCTGCCGCTGTTCTTGGATGGGAAGACGCTCGCGGTCGCGATGGCCGATCCCGACGATCCGACGCGGCTGGACGACCTGCGCCTGATCTCGGGTTGGGAGATCGAGCCCTTCGTCGCAGCCAAGGGACAGCTCCTCGAGGCGATCGACGAGTTCTACGGACCGCCGCGCGTCGAACCGGACGTGATCGTCTTCATCAACGCTGTCTTGAAGCAGGCGGTGTCGGAGAAGGCGACGGCGATCCATCTGGAGCGCCACGGGGAGCGCGCCAGCCTGCGCTTCCGCGTCGACGGAGTCCTCTACGAGCGGATGCCTCCGCCGAAGGAGCTGCTGCCGGCGATCGTCGCGCGCCTCAAGGTCTTGGCCGGCCCTGAGGGCCGGATCACGATGAAGGTGCGCGAGCGCAAGCTCACGCTTGAGGTTTCGACGATGCCCGTCGTCGACGGCGAGAACGTCGTGATCATGATCCGGGAGGGTTAGCGCGCGCATGCAGGCCTGGCTGTTGGCAGCGCTTCTGGCCGCTCCGGTCCCCGTCTCCGCCGGAGAGCCCTCCTGGAAGAAGGCCCTACGCGAGCAGGCAGCGCTCCACTCCTGGGACCCGCTCGACGGTCGCTTCGCGAATGAGACCGTCGCCGCGCTGCAGCGGCTCCGGTCCGCGGCCGAGCACCTGCGATTCGTGAAGGCGCGCGGCATCGACCTCAAGGTGACCGAGCCCAACGAGAGGCTCCCGGCCACCGCCATCGGCTCGTATATAGAGGAAGAGAACGCGATGTACATCAATCAGGACGAGCTCATGAAGGGCGCGGGCGAGCTGCGCCGCCAAGGAGCTCCCGAGGAGGCGATCCCCGAGATCCTCGCGTGGAAGTTCCTGCCGACGACCATTCACGAGATCCGCCACGCCATGACGCGCGACCGGATCCGGCGGCAGCTCGGGATCGATCTCAAGCTCAATCCGCTCGAGGGAGAGTACATCTCGTTCCTAGACGAGGCCCGGGTGTTCCGCGAGGCCGTGCGGGTCCGTCCGGAGCTCTGGAGCGACCCCTCCCGCATCCTCGAGGTGGAGCGCACCGCGGGCCGGATTCTCGAGGAGCTCGACCGCGGCGTGCCCGCGCTACAGGCGATGGTGGACGCGATGTACGACGGCAAGCCGTCCTTGCTGCGCGAGCCCCGCGACAAGCTCATCGAGGAGTACGAGCGCCGCCGGGCCTCGCTCGAGAAGGACGCCGACGAGCTGCTCAAGACCGACCTCAGGACGATCACCGACGCGGACACCCGCGAGGACCTAGCCGAGGTCGCCTATACCGTCGCCGACGGCATCGTGCTATACAAGCAGATGCTCGGCATCCTCAAGAGCCCGGCCCGCTACGAGCAGCTCCAGGGCTTCTACCGCCGAGAGGTCGAGTCCCTGGGCAAGGCCGCGGCCAAGACGAAGAGATGACGCCGAGCCGCGCTTGCGGCGGCTCTGTTGGCGGGGTATATGGTATGGCGATGAGCCGGAGGGCGCGCGGGGGCTTCACGCTGATCGAGCTGATGATCGTCGTGGCGATCATCGGCATCCTGGCCGCGATCGCGATCCCGAAGTTCGCGGAGCTCATCAGGAAATCGAACGAGGGCAGCACGCGAGGCAACCTCGGGGCCCTCAAGAGCGCGCTGTCGATCTATTACGCCGACATGGAAGGGCTCTACCCGGCCCGCTTCGAGACTCTGACGGTGAACGGGAAGTATCTCCAGTCGATCCCGAAGGCGAAACTCGGGGGCTATCATCCGGATCGGGCCACCGTCCTTCACGTCGCGACCGAGGACGACCTTGACGACACCGGCGGCTGGATCTACGGCAACACCTACGGGTCCGAGATATTCGGCGAGTTCTCGCTCAACTGCACGCACACCGATACGAAGGGAAGCCAATGGGTGGAGTACTGACGGACGCGGCGCCTCAGCCGGGGTCCGTCAAGGTCGCCACCAGGACGCGGCCGTCCGTCCGGAAGGCGTAGCCTTTGTCGTTGGCGCCCTCGCGCGGGACCTGCGGCGCGGGCCTCAGCTCGAGCGAGGCGACCCAGCGAGAGCCCTTGAGCGTCCCCGCGATCATGTCGCGCTCCGCGTCCATGTCGGGGTCCGGGGTGTGCGAGAGGTCCCACCAGCGGACGTCCAGGTCGAAGTTCCCCGTGCCCCACCAGACCTCGCGCCCGCGCTCGTCGGTCCAGCCGCTCCGCCAAAGCCTGAAATGGTGGCGCTTGGTGATCGGCGTGATCGGCTGGGACCAGTTTAGGTCCTGCGGCCTCCCGTCGAGGCGGTAGAGGTTCATGGGAGGAAACGCCCCCAACCTCTTCCCGTGGAGCAGCTCCGCCAGGCCGGCGCGGAAGGCCGCGGGGATGCGCAGCGGGATCCGGGTCCAGCCGGCCTCCTCGAGCGCGCCCACGACCTGCGCCTCGGTGCCCACGAAGACCAGGTTCAGCGGGTCGCCCGGCTTGCCGTAGCGCCCGACGTTGCGGGGCGCGAGCTGAGGGAGGATCACCGCCACCGGCGCGGAGCCGCGGCTTGGGAGAGGCGCGGTTGCCGGGCCGGGCGTGACGAGGTCGCCCAGGAACGTGAAGGCGGCGGCGCCGGCCCCGGCGGCGGCCAAGAGCCGCCGCCGCGTCATTTCCGGTAGTGCTCGAGCGCCTCGGGCAGCCACTCCCGGATCTGGGCTTGGCGCTCCTTGCTCGGCGGATGCGTCGAGAGGAATTTCCCGAGGGCGTCGCCGCGCTTGCCGCCGCCCGCCGCCTTGTCCATACGGCCCCAGAACTCGACCGCCTCTTTCGGGTCGTAACCCGCCTTCGCCATGAGGATGAGGCCGATCTTGTCGGACTCGGACTCGTGCTTGCGGCTGTAGGCCAGGATGCCGAGGTTGGCGCCGAGCCCGTAGGCCTGGTCGAAAAGCGTCTTGGTCGCGGGGGAGCTTCCGCCGAGCAGCAGCGTCGCCGCCTGCGCCCCGAACTGGGCGAGCATGCCTTGGCTCATGCGCTCGGCGCCGTGGCGGGCGAGGGCGTGCGCGATCTCGTGGCCCATGACGACGGCGATCCCGGCCTCGGTCTGCGTGACGGGGAAGATGCCCGTGTAGAACGCGACCTTCCCGCCGGGGAGGCACCACGCGTTGATCTGCTTGTCGTCCTCGAGGACGTTGAACTCCCATTGAAAATCAGGCCGGTTCGCGGCCTTCGCGATGCGGTGGCCGACCCGCCGCACCATTTGGATCTTCTCCTGGTCGGTCGAGACCTTACCCTTGGTGAGCGCTTCCTTGTACGCTTCCTCGCCGAGCTGCTTCTCCTTCGACTGCGAGACGAGGACGAGGTTCTTGCGGCCGGTGATCGGCACGCTCTGGCAGGCGGCGAGGACGGCGACCGCGGCCAGCGCGGCGAGGGGGAGTCTCGGGATCGTCACGCCGGGATTATATCAAGACTTCCGGCGCTTGGCGCGGCGCGCGGGCGGCTTGGGCTCGAGCGAGGCCGCCTTCGCGCGGACGAGGAGGATCGAGGAGCCGAAGTCCTTCACGGGGACCCAGCGCCGCTGCGCGGCGAAGCGCTGGAGCGCGCCGAGGTCCTCGACGAAGGGCTTCCAGCCCGGGGTGTTGACCAGTTCGCCCAGGGGCAGACGGCTAACGAGGATCGTGTCGACGGGATGGCGCTCGTCGATCTTGAGCAGGTCCGCCGGGTCCACCGGCAAGGCGACGGCGGAACGACGCGCGTACCACGACACCTGGCCCGGGAGGTTCGTCGCGACGAGGCCGTCCGGAGCGGTCAGGCGCGCGACGGCCCCCAACTCGGGCCAGTCGGCGGCGTAGCGGCCGCCGGGGTAGGCGGGCGGCCCTTGGCGGGACGCGAGCCCGGACAGGAAGATGAGCAGGTTCGCCCCGGTGAAAAGACCGACGACGAGCGCGGGCCGCCCCCAGGCCTTTCCCCAAGCGACCGCCGCGTGCGCCCCCAGGAGGAACAGGCACGGCGCCGCCCAGAGGTAGTAGCGTCCCCCGACCCAGGGGCCGAGCAGCTCGAAGCGGAGGAAGGAGAACGCGACGAGCTGGAGGGCGAGCATCGCGCCGTGCAGGGCGACCCAGGTCCGCGCCTCGGCGCGTTCGCCCCGAGACAGGCGCCACGCGCCCGCCGCCGCGGCGGGCGAGATGAGCAGCATCTGCCACCAGCCGGGCAGGTCGCGCACCTGCAGGAAGAGGTACCGGAAGAACTTGCGCGAGAGCTCCGGGAGGCGTTCGAGGCACTCGGCGAGCGTGAACACCCGGTAATGCAGCCAGGGGGGCGTGTCGACGACGACGTGGTGGGCCAGGTTCCAGGAGAGCGTGGGCGGGGACAGCGACCCGTACCAGCTCCGGTAGTACAGCATCGCCGGGAGGGCGCAGACGAACGCGGAGGCGGCAAACAGCGCGAGGCGACGGCGCCCGTCTTTCCCGCGCCAGAGCGACCAGGCGAAGAGAGGCAGCCACAGCATGAGATTCGGCCGCTGCATCCACGCCAGCGCGGCGATACCGCCGGCCGCGGCGGCGCCGAGCGCGCCTCGCCGGTCCATCGTCGCCGTCAGCAGCGTGAGCGCGAGGACGAGGGCCGCGAACCCGAAGTCGGGCTGGCCCCAGAGCACGAACGCCCGCTGAAACGACGGGTCGAGCGCGATCAGCGCCGCGGCCAGCGCCGCCTCGACCGGGCCGAACAAGACGAGACCCGCCGCCGCGGTCCCGCCCGCCACGAGCCCGAGCTGAAGCGCCGAGAGCGCGGCGACCGAGGCGTCGCTGACGCCTAACAGGCCTTGCACCAGCCCCGAGAGCGCGGCTTGGAGGGGGAAGCGATCGAGCACCGGGGCCAGGCCGTCGAAGCTCAGGCCGCGCGCGTCGAGGAGCGCGAGGGTGAACGGATACACCATCCGGGTGCGCAGGCCGTGTCCCTCGACGATGTTCCGCCCGATCTCGGCGTAGTTGCAGAACTCGTGCGTCAGGGCGCCTTCGAAGTGGCGCTTGAAGGACCAGGTCGAGACGCCGACGGACAGCAGGAACGCCGCGAGCGGCAGGGCCCACGGCCAGCGCTCGCGCCGGGTCACCGGACGGCGGACAAGGGGGGCTTGCGCGGGAATAGCGGCGGCCCCTTCTGGATCCGCGCGCCGGACGGTCCCTCGAGGACCTCCTCGGCGGTGAGGCCGGCGGGGAACTTCCGGACGCCCAGCTCCGACTGCATCTTGGCGGCGCTCTGCGGCATGAACGGATAGATCCAGCCCGCGACCAGCCTGAGCGCGGTCACCACGTCGAACAGGAGGCACTTCAGCTTCTCGCGATCCGTCTTCGCGAGGACCCACGGCTTCTCCTGGTCGATGTGCAGGTTGAGGGCGCGCAGCACCGCCCAGATGCGCTCGAGCGCCTCGGAGAAGGCCAGCCGGTCCATCGCGTCGTAGATCCCGTCCGCCGCGGCGGCCGCCTCGCGGCTCTTCGGCGCGAGTTCGGCCGCGGGCCTCGGCGGCAGTTCGCCGTTGAGGTACTTGTCGACCATCTGGACCGTCCGGCTCACGAGATTGCCGAGGTTGTCGGCCAGCTCCGAGTTGTAGCGCGTGTTCAGCGACTCCATCGAGAAGTTCCCGTCGTTGCCGAACGGCATCTCGCGCAGGAGGAAGTAGCGGAACGCGTCGACGCCGTACTCGCGCGTGACCTCGGTCGGGTCGACGAAGTTGCCTTTCGACTTCGACATCTTCTCGCCCTCGACGGTCCACCAGCCGTGCGCGAAGACGGCCCTCGGCGGCTGTACGCCGAGGGCCATGAGCATCGCGGGCCAAATGACGGCGTGGAAGCGGTAGATCTCCTTGCCGACGAGG
>JACQPK010000337.1 GCA_016207565.1 Elusimicrobiota bacterium | reverse complement strand
GTCTACGCGCTGATCGTGCACGGCCAGCCCGCCTCCTTCATGGCGATGCTCGGCGTCGTCGCGATGACCGGCGTCGTCGTCAACAACGCGATCGTGCTCGTCGCGTTCATCAACGACAAACGCGCCCAGGGCGTCCCGGTGGACAAGGCGGCCGCCGAGGCCGGCGCCGAGCGCCTCCGCCCGATCTGGGCGAGCTCCATCACGACGCTCCTGGGCCTGTTCCCCACCGCCTACGGCTTCGGCGGCTACGAGCCGTTCGTGGCGCCGATGGCGCTCGCGCTCGCCTGGGGCCTCACCTTCGCGATGCCGATGACGGTCTTTTTGATCCCGGCGGCCTACGTCACCGTCGACGGCTGGGTCGGCTGGGTCAAGCGCCGGTTCGCGCGGTTCTTCCCGGAGCGCGGCTAGAAACGCTATCATCGCGTCCGATGACGGACGTCTGGCCCGCCACGCGCTGGTACTCGCTCGGAATCCGGACCGCTCTGCTCATCAACGACCGCCTCGTCCGCAAGAAGTACGAGGGATTCTTCCGGAAAGACGCCGACCACGGGCATTACGACACGCTCCGCTTCGAGCAGCGAAGGTTCGCGCTCATGCAGGACTACCTCAAGGACCGCCGCTACGGCCGGGCGCTGGAGGTCGGCTGCGCGCAGGGACACTTCACCGACAAGCTCTCGACGCTGTGCGACCGCATCGTCGCGATGGACGTCTCCGGCGCGGCGGTCGAGCACGCGCGCCGGAATCTCGGGGACCGGCAAGGGGTCTCGCTCGTGCGCGCGAACATCCGGGACTGGGTCCCCGAAGGGGACGGCGGCTTCGACCTCATCGTCCTAAGCGAGGTCCTCTACCATCTGGGCGAGCGCGCCGACCTCCTCAAGGCGCTCGGGATCGGCGCGGGGTCCATCCTCTCGCCCCTGCTCCGGTGCATGGCCGCCGCCCTGCCCTCGGACGGGCGGCTCCTCCTCGCCCACAGCCACGCCCGGGGCGCGCGCCCGCAGCGCGTCGCCTATCGCGAGCTGGCCGAGGGGACGGGACTCCGCCTGCTCAAGGAAGGCGACGTCGAGCCCACGGGGGAGCCCGGCACGGACTGCTGCGTCGTCAGCCTCCTGGAGAAGCCGGCCTGACGAGACCGTCAAACGCGGAAAGAGTCGAGGGCCCGGCCCGCCAGCGGGTTCAGCCAACGCCGCTGTCGCGCGATCAGGTAGACCGGCTCGTAGACGCCTAGGCTCGGCGCGCGCAGCGCCACGAGCCGCCCGGCGCTGAGCTTGAGCGTCTCGCGATTGAGCGGGACGATGCCGCGCCCGGCCAGCGCCAGGCGTCGCGCGAGCTCGACGTCTTGCACCTCGGCGACCACGTCCGGCTTCACCTTCCAGCGCGCGAACAGGTTCAGGACCTGCTCGTAGACCTGGCTCGGCTGCGCCGGGAGGATCATCGGCGCCCCGTCGAGCGCCTTGGGCAGGCGGCCGAGACGGCGCGCCAAGGCGGGCGACGCGGCCAAGGACACAGGAAGCCTGCCCGCCAGCACCGTGACGAGCTCCGCGCCCGCCTCGCCGGACACGGGGGTATCCGAGAGGATCAGGTCGATGCGGTGCGTCCGGAGCGCCTCCTCGAGGTCGCCGAGATCGTCCTCGCGGACGGTCAGGTGGGCCCTCGGGAACGCGGCGAACAGGTGGTCGACGAGCTCCTGCGCGATCGCGCGAGGCGTCCCCGTCACGAGGCCGATCTGCGCCCGGAGCCGGCCCTCCGGCGGCCGGTCTCCCAACGCGTCGGTCAGTTCGCGCCCGAGGTCGAAGATGCGTTCCGCGTAGTCGAGGACGAACCGACCCTCCTCGGTCAGGTGCAGGCCCCGGCCCTTGCGCTCGAAGAGCTGGCGCTTGAGGCTCGCCTCCAGCTGCCGGATCTGCCCGCTGATGGTGGGCTGCGACAAGAGGAGCCGCCCGCGCGCCTTCGCGATGCTCCCCTCCGAGGCGACGACGTAGAAATAGTAAAGATGATGGTAATTGAGAGGAATCATCGTTTTAACCTTACTGAGTGTACCATATTATCTGTTTGACCTATTACTAGCTCCCGGCTATAATGAGGGCCTATGAACATGATGAAACGCCTCTTCCTCTTCATGGTCGTCAACGTCTTGGTCCTGCTGACGATCTCGATCGTCACGCAGGCCCTCGGCCTGCGGCCCTACCTCACGGCCTACGGCCTCGACTATCAGGCCCTCATGGTCTTCTGCCTGCTCTGGGGCATGGGCGGCGCGTTCATCTCGCTGGCGCTGTCGCGGGTGACCGCGAAGTGGATGCTCGGCGTCCATGTGATCGACCCGCAGCGGCCGGGGGAGCTCGGAGAGCTCGTCGAGACCGTGCACCGGCTCGCGCGCTCCGCGAGCCTCCCCCGCATGCCCGAGGTCGGCGTCTACGAGAGCCCCGAGGTGAACGCCTTCGCCACCGGCCCGACCCGGGCCCGGGCGCTCGTCGCCGTCTCGTCCGGGCTGCTCGAGCGCATGAACCGGAGCCAGCTCGAGGGCGTGCTCGGCCACGAGGTCGCGCACGTCGCCAACGGCGACATGGTCACGATGACGCTGATCCAAGGCGTGGTGAACGCGTTCGTGATGTTCTTCGCCCGGATCATCGCCTTCGCGGTGAGCCAGAATGTGAAGGAGGAGTCTCGCCGCATGGTGAACTTCATCGTCACGATCGTCCTCGAGATCGCGCTCAGTTTTCTCGGCGCGATGGTCGTCGCTTGGTTCTCCCGGCGCCGCGAGTTCCGCGCGGACGCGGGCGGCGCCCGGCTCTCGGGCGGGACGAGCATGGTCGAGGCGCTCAAGGCGCTCAAGCGCTACACCGAGCGGATCGGCGTCGAAGAGCACGCGTCGGTCGCCACGCTGAAGATCTCCGGACAGCCGAGCGGCCTCTTGGCGCTCTTGTCGACGCATCCGCCCCTGGAGGAGCGGATCGCGCGCCTCGAAGGCGCGCGCTGAGCCGGACGCTCGGCCGTCGCCCGGTGCGCTCGCTTCTGGTCCTGCTCCTGGCCCCGCCTCAGGCGCTGGCATACCGGCCGCTGCAGACCGAGGATGCGTACGTCGCGGAGCACCGGCGCTTCGAGCTCGAGACGAGCTGGGAGCACTTCCGCGGCCCCGACGGCGCCCGCGATCACGCGCTGGTCTTCGTGACGAACTACGGCGTCCTGCGCCGTCTGGAGCTCTCGCTCGAGACGCCCGTCGTGTTCCGGCGCCCGGCCGCGGGGCCCACGGGCTCCGGGTTCGGAGACGTGACCGCGGCGGTCAAGGCGCTCGCACTCGAAGAGCGCGACGCCCGGCCCTCCGTCTTGTTCCGGGGCTTCGCCAAGCTCTCGAACGGCGACGCTCCGAGCGGCCTCGGCGCCGGCTACACGGGCTACGGGCTGGCCGCGGTCGCCTCGAAGAAGCTCGGAAGCCGGGCGCTCCACGCCGCCGCCGGCTACGGGCTCTTCCGGCCCACGGCGGACGACCGCGTCGCCGGCGGCCACTTCTGGGGGCTCGCCTTCGAGCAGGAGCTCGTCCGGCGCTGGTGGGCCGTCACCGAGATCACGGGCGCGCGCAACGTCGCGCAAGACGGCCACCCCGATCCCGTGTCCGGGTTCCTCGGGCTCATCTGGGGGCTCTCGGAGAAGGTCCACCTCGACACCGGGCTGCGCCGGGGCGTCTCCCGGTCGGCGCCGGACTGGCAGGTCCCGGTCGGCGCCACGTTCATGTTCTAACCTGGGGACCGAAAGTCCCAGGAAGCCTTCCCCCCAAGACCCTCCACGGCGCCGCCCGCGGCTCCTACCCTATATAAGCATGAAGGCCCGGACGCTCGCCGGTTTGCTCGCGCTGGCCATCGCGCCGCCCGCCACCGCCTGGGCGCAGTCGCGGACGTCGCCGCTCGTCCTCCCGGAGCCGGCCGTCCCGACCGCGGGCGCGGCCGCCGTCCGCGCGCCGGCCGCCGGAGCGCCGCTCTTGCCTCAAGGCCCGGACGTCTGGAGCGCTCGACCGCTCGGGCGCGTGACGCCGGTTCTCGCGCGCGCGCCGGCCGCGGGACGGCTCGCTCAGCCGCCGGCCGCGGGCAACCGCGACGAGCCCGGGCCGCCGTATCGGGCGCTGCCGCGGACGCTGCCGGAGGACTACCTCGAGCACTTGGGCTTCGTCGAGTTCGAGCAGCTCTCCGAGGAGGAGTCGCGCAGCCTTCGCCGGGGCCGCTTCACGGGCACGCCGGTAGGCAGCGCCTTCCGCTACGACGGCGTCGCCGTGGGTTTCGACTCGCCGCATTTTCGCCAACGGCAGGCCGAGGCCTTCCTCGAGACGGCCTGGGCGCGCCTGCCGCCGGGCGCGGTGATCCGCTCGCGCCGCGACGCCCTCGGTCGCGAGCACTGGGACTATCCGGTCGGAGCGACGTTCATCGACAGCATCCGCGTGCGCGCGCCGGGCCGGCCCATCTTCGAGTACCGGATCCTCACGCTTCTTGCCGGCGGCGAGTGGGCGTTCGGCACGTACTCGCACGCGGACCCAGCCCGCCCCTCGCCCGGCGAAAGGCTCCGGCTCGAGCGCTACGAAGGCATGCCTCCCGTCGAGGTCGCGTTCGGCGAAGCGGGCGCGGAGCGCTCGGTGCGCTTCATGCGCACGAACTTGAAGTCCTGCCAGGCGTGTCACTTCTCGAACACCGTGGCGGACTACCAGTACCGGAAGCGCAACGCGCTCGGCCTGCTCGACGTCGCCGCGTCGCGCGCGGCGACGGGCCCGAGCGGCTTCGTCCCGACGAATCCCGGCGTGAGAGGGGAGTGGGCGAAGGAGTACGAGCGCCGCCACGGCGCCGCCCCGTTCGCCGACGGGGAGCCGGCGGCGCCGCTCGCGCGCGCGCTGGACTCCGCCGCTCTCGCGGGATTCGGAGCGCGGTTGGCGAACTACATCGACCAACTGCGCTAGAAGCCGTTTCGACATGTGGGGTCCATGGTCCCACGAGAGCGAGGTCCATTTTCCCACGGAAAGACTTCCTCAGAGACCCTTTTGTGAAAACGGGATCCGGCACATAATGCAGCATCGCCTGTGTAGCCTGGGGAATCGGCCCCGGGGTATCCACGATCCCGCCGGAACGGGATGAGACCACGGGAATGTGAAGGAGAGCATTCTCATGGACAGGACTGATCCCATCTCGCCCTCGCCGTCGTTGTTGAAGGCCTGGGGCAAGCGCATGCAGAAAGGCAACGTGCGCATGATCCCCGTGTTCGTCGGCGGCGCCTGGAGCCTGCAGATCCCGCGCGGCAACAAGCGGCTGCTCCGGCTCAACGTCTCCGCCAAAGCACCGAACGCCTAATCTTGACGCTCGTCGGCCTCCCCTCTATACTCGGTTGGGGAAGGCCCCGAGATGAGTTGGAATCCTTTCGAGGAACGCCGCTCGCGCGTCCTAGTCGTGCTGGCGCTGGTGTCACTGGGATTCGTCTCGGGCGCGGAGTGGTGGCGCTGGCATGCGTCGCCGGATCCCCGCGACGGGCGGCTTCGGCCAGGCAGCCGCGTTAGGCTCTCCGCAAACCCGCCGGGGACGCCGTCGGCCTCCGAAGCCTTTGACGAGGGGCTCGATCCCGCCGACCTGACCTACGAGGATTTCCTAGCCGCGCTGACCTCGCGCAAGAGCCATCCCGCTGCGATCGCCTTCGCCCGCGACTTCTTGGGCGACCCGGAGCTCCGCCGAGCATGGGCGGAGTTGCACCACGCCAAAGACGGCCGGGCCCTCCGCTCGGCGTTGGCGGAACTGCGCGACTCCGACCGCTTCGCCGCGCTCATGGCTCGATACGAGGATGACCTCCAGTTCAAGGCGCTCGCGCACGACTTGATGCGCGACCCAAGCATCCGGGCGCTGATACGGGAGGACGAGGCCGTGAGGCAAGGCCGGCCCGGCGTGTTGCGCGAGCGGGGACGCGCGGTCAGCTCCGCCCGGTTGAACATCCCGGCGGTGGGACGGGCGGTGGACGCACGTGCCGCGCGCCAGCACCTGTTCGGCTTCCTGAGCAAGGCCGACCGCCAGAAGCTCGGGGAGTTCCTCGACGGATCGGGCGACCTCCAATCCGCCTGCGCCGCAGCCGGGATCGGTGAGGCGTGCAATCAGGCGACGTCGTTGTGCAGCCGGGACGCAGGCTGCCGCCGCGCCCTTTCCCTCGCCGCCCCTCCCGCGGCTCCTTTGCCCGTCGTTGCGCCCAACCCGCCGGCGGTGGGAACCTGGGCCGGGGCCGCGCCCGCCGACCCCCCGCGCAATCCTGAGCGAAGGGTCCATGGCTCCTTCGTCCAGCCCGTCCGAGGGGGCGCCGTGAATACCCCTCCGCCGTCGTACCAAGGGTATAGTCCGCCTCCGGGGGGAGGCTCATCCGGCGGCTATTCGGGCGGCTCGTCCGGAGGCTCAGCGCCGGCCCCCGCTCCTTCGCCGGCTCCGGCGGCGCCCCCGCCAGGGGGACAAGGGACTCTCCCGGTCCTACTGCCGCCCAAGGCGCCGCCCAAGGGACCGCCCCCTCCCCCGCCCCCCTCCACCTGCTCGTGCAACTGCTCGGGCATGACTCCCCGCGCCTGCCAGTCCTGCCTCTCCCGCTGCGCCAATTGAACGTGACGTAGCGAGCCCGACCGAAGCAAAGCCACAGTAAGCCCCAAGCCGCATATCTTAAATAATATTTGTATTTACATCGCTTTTCCTTAACTTGCTCTTGGCGTGGCCCCTCCGGGTCCGTGGCAACACACTACAGGCATGAAGGAGGAAACGGCCATGGAGAACCACGGAAAGCGCTCGCAGCGGTCCATCCGGGACTTGTTCGACGGACTTCGCGGCGAGACGTCGCGGCGCTTCCATCCGTATACGCCCGTTCTCCTTGCGGGCACGGCCGGAGTCGCCGCCTTGTGGATGACGCTTTGGGCTCTTCGGTGGACATCCCCCGCGTCCACCGAGAGCCTCGTCTTCAAGCCGGGCATGCTCCACGCGACGAGCTACCTGGCCTCGCGCCAGCCCGGGAACGCGGCGCTCCCAGGAATGGAGCCCAGGCGCGCCTCGCTGTTGCCTCCGCTGCCGGTCGCCCCTGAACTCAGAGGCCCCAAGCCCGATCGGCCTGAGATACCGGCCCCCGAGCTCCGCAAGACGCCTGAGCGAGCCGGCCGGTTTCCGGGGGGATTCACGGACGATGCGCAGGCGGGCCTGCGCCGCTTGCTCGAAGGCGAGGCGGGTGGTCTGGGCGGCCGGGGCCTGGGCGCGGGCGACCACCCGCGCGAGCGTATGCGCGACGCGGTCCGATCCGTCGCGCTGGGCGGGGGTTCCGGAGGGGGCGCCTCGACCACCGCGTCGCTGGCGATCGCTCCGTCCGCGGGGCCGCAGAACCGAAGCCTGGTACCGGTCTCGGGACCCAGCCAATCCGAGGGGCTTCTGGCGCGCGCCGGCCGCGTGATCCGATCCGCCCTCGGCGTCTCCAAGACGGCGCGAAAGGCTCAGGCGGCCGGCCTGTCCGCGTTCGAAGCCTCCACGGCCCGGCTGGCCGAGTCGGCCGGCTCATTCGCGCATATTTCGTCGTCGTCCGGTCCGATGACGGGTGCCAGCAGCGGGAACGCGCTGACCGGAGTCGCCGGCGCGCCCGCCATCGGCAACACCTCATCGACGAACGCCAGCCAGGGGAACCGGAGCGAGTCCGGAAACCGCACGGGAGGCTCGGACTGGTTTGCAGGGCCCGAGACCTCCACCACGGGCGGCGATCTGCAGATATGCAAGTTAGGCACGCGAGGCTGCGATATCCCCAGCACCTGCACGGCGAGCTGCCGGCCCGGCGAGAACGCGCTGCGCGCCCCCACCGCTCGGAATGCCTGCCGCTACTTCTGCGCGCCGCCCGGACAGGAATGCCCGGCGGACTACCGCCCGGTCGTGGCCGAGGGCGGCGATCCGAACCGCTATACGTGCCAACGGAACGGTTCGGGCTCCAGCGGCGGCGACAACGGCGACTCGAACGGAGGGACCACCGGCGGCGGATCGACCTCGGGCGGCGGCAACACCGGGGACCCAGGCACGGGTGGGAACAACGGCGATGGGGGGACGAACCCGCCTTCGCCCTCCCGCATCCCGGACGCGCTGGCGCTGCGGCTGGCGAGCCAGCTGAGGCAATTGACCCGAGGACGGCGCCCCGAGCTGCAAGAGGCCGCCGGGCCGATCCTCGACTCCCTGCGGGACATGACGAGAACCCTCGCCGGAGACATGTTGGGATTCGACTCACGGATCCGGGAGCTGGATCGATCCTTGGGGAGCGCGGCGCAGGAGCTCCAGCGCGACGACACGTGGGCGGCCTTCGCGTTCTGCGTCAGCGCGAGGACCCGGCTGACGCGGGAATTGCAGCCGGAGCTCGCCAACCTTTGGCGCGAGGCCGGGCTCGCGGGCATGGCCGTCGGCAGCCTCCAGAGCGCGATCATCGAAGGCTCGGCGACGGTCGACCAGGCCACGCGGGCGCTCGGCCTCGTCGAGACGTCGCTCGAGAACCAGGCGAATCTGGCCAACGTGAGGGCCTTGAGAGCGGACCTCGAGCGCAACCCGGTCTACGGGCTGCAGACGACCGGCGCCTCCGACGGGTTCGCCCTGCTCTGGCCCAGCATCCACTCGCCCGAACGCGTCGACCTCTCGATCATGGAGCTGTTCCGCCGGATCGACACGAGCCTGGCCATCGATCCATGGCTCAACGTCGACCCCTCGCGCCAGTCGCAGGTCGCGGGCCCGGCGGGCTCCGAGGAAGGAGCGGTCTCCCGAGCGCTCGAGCGGCTGCGAGACCGCGTGGACGATGTCCTCGACAGCCTGCAGGGAGATCGGTCCGAGCAGGCAAGGCAAGTGCGGAGCGAGCTCGACGCGGCGGTAGCCGCTTTCAGCCGCGCCGGCGTGCACGTCCGGGCGATCCGAAGAGCCTCCGGCCGGAGGCCGGATCAGCGCCAAGAGCTCCTCTCGGCGGCGCGAGGCCTGACCGAAGGGGTCGCGAAAGTCGTGTCGGCGATCCGCCTCCTCCAACCGCGCCTGCCGCGGCCGGGGGTGGTCGACGGCCTTACGCGCCGAACCGCGCTGTGAAACCGAGTTGGCAGTGACAAGCGACGAACACAGGAGCATGGGGGAGCCATGATCGACGAGAACGCCGGAGCGACACGGGAGAAACGCGAGCGCCGCGGGGCGGGGCTGTGGGCCTGGTTTCGCACGGCCTTCGGCCGCGTCCTCGCGCCGGGCCGCTGGGAGGCCGTCGCCAGGCCCGCCGCGGCCGAGGGCACGAACGCGCTGGGCCGCATGTTGGCCGGCGGAGCGGCGGCGAAGCTCGCGGGAGGGCGGGCCGCCGTCGTCGCCGTCAGCGGAACGCTCGTCCTGGTGGGCTCCGAGCGCCGCGCGCTGCTGCCGAGGGGCGACGGCGACTTCAACTTCATGGGAGACCTCAGCCGGTTGACCTCCCAACGGTACCGCGAGCTGACCCAGGGAGAGGGCATTCCCAACGCGCGCCCCGGAGGCCGGATCCTCATCGCCAAAGAGCCGCGCGAAGCGGCCGCGGCGAAGCGGGGAGAGGACGCGAAGCTCGCCGAGGAGAAGAAGGCGGGGGAGCAGGCGCCCGAGCGCCAGGAGGCTCGGGAAACGCCGGGCGACGCGAACCCGTTCGCCGCGCTGGGGAACCTGGGCGCGCTCCCGAAGACGGCTCCGGAGAGCGCCGCGGGCGACTCCAAGCAGCAGCGGCTGTCCTTCTATGGCGGCTCGGGCGGTGCGACGAGCGGCGCCCTCCTGGCCTCGGCCGGCCCGGCCGCGCTCCGCGACGCGGCGGGCGGCCTCAGGGCCGCGACGCCGGCCGCTGGCGGAGCCGACCGCGGTTCGGCCTCGCGGCTCGGCCGCGTCGGGCGGTTGACGGGCCGAGCGGTGCGCATGGCGAGCGGCGGCTCCTCCGGTCATTCCGCCGGACCGGGCCAAAGCGCGCTCTCTCAGCTCGCGGCCGCCCGGACGGCGTCCGTGCAGGGGGCGGGCGCGCCCCACGGCGACTTCGCGGCCAGCGTCGCCGGCCGCAACTTCGACGGCGGCGCTCTCGGGCCGGAAACGAAAAGGACCGGAGGGGGGAGCGGCGCGGACTCCGGGAGCGGCGGCGCGGCGAATCTGGCCGACGAGGACGACTCCCGCGACGGGGCCGATGGCGCCGGCGAGGGCGACGGGACGAGCACCGACACGAACACCGGAACGGGCGCCGGCACCGGGGGCAACCCGCTCGACGACCAGAACATCCACGTGCCGACCACCGACCGCACGAAGAACGTGACGCCGTACCAGCATTACGTGGATAAGGCGCGGGACGCGATGAACGAAGGCCACTGGAAGCAATGGCTCGGCAAGCGCCTGGTCTTCTTCGGCGTCACTCTGGCCGCAGTCGCCGCGGCCCTGCTGGCCGCGGTCGCATGGTGGGATGTGACCATGGTCACGAAGGCCCAAGCGGCTTGGCTCCTGGCCGCCTCCGCCGCCGCGACCGGGCTCGGCTCCTACCTCTGGTGGAACGGCAGCAGCAACCTCGACGAGGCCCAGGCGAACGCGGACCTGATCGCCCAGAAGTATCAGCAGGAGACGCAGGCGCGCATCCTCAGCGACTATATTCATGCGTCTCGCGAGGGGCGCGACGGGGTCGTCGATCCCTACTCGTGCGGCTACTCCAAGGACATGTCGAGCGACCAGCTCGATCTCTTCATCCAGTGCATGGGCGATCCCGCCAACCGCAAGGACGAGCGTATCCTCTTCGAGGAGGCACGCCAGTCCTGTCTCGCTCAGCAGGGGGGCGAGTGGCAGCTCGTGCTGTCGAAAGACGAGCTGATGCCTTACCAGTGCCGGACCACGCCGCAGGGGACCCGGCCGTGCAAGGATGAGAGCGCGGTGCTTCGCGAGACCCAGTCGGGCTACCAATGCGTGCAGTTCGACACCGTGCACCGGTCGACGGGGACCGCGAGCGCCCCGGTCACGCCGGAGCCGGAACGGGAGCCGCGCTGGGACGAGCGGATACACGAGAACGCGAGGCCGTTCAGCGAATAGGCCGGGACTGAAGCGCCGGGGGCCCGCCGCTGCGCGGCGGGCCCCCCGGTCCGTTTACAGGCCGCGCCGACCCGCCGCGGGCGAGGCGCTCGCTAGCCGCGGGGAGCGGCTTCGGGCAGGGTAAAGGAAAAGGTGGCGCCCGACCCCGGCTCGCTCTCGACCCAGATCCGCCCGCCGTGCGCCTCCACGATGCGCTTGCAAATGACGAGGCCGAGGCCGGAGCCGCCCGTCGGCCGGACCTTGTTCTTGGTCTCCGGCACCTGAGAGAACTTCTGGAACAGGCCGCGGAGCCGGGCCTTCGGGATGCCGATGCCGCTGTCGGAGACGGCGAACACCACCTCGTTGGGGGCGCCGCGGTGTGCCTTGATGGTGATCACGCCGTCGGCGGGCGTGAACTTGAGCGCGTTCGAGACGAGGTTCGTCAGGAGCCGCCGGAACGCGGACTCGTCGGCGTGGACCTGGCTTAGCCCGGGAAGGATCATCGTGTCGAGCCGAACGCGATACTCGTCCGCCCGCGCCTTCAGCAGCGTCGTCACCTCGCGGATGGCCGGCTCGAGCTCGAGCGCCGCGGGCTCGAACTCGGCGCGGCCCGACTCGAGGCGCGTGACGTCGAGGATGTTGTCGATGAGCTCGGCCAAGGACTTCGAGTTGCGCGCGATCACCTCGAGGCCCTCCCGGTGCTCCGGCGAGACGGGCCCGCGGTGCCCCCCCGCGATCAGTTGGAGATGGGTCATCATCGCCGACAAGGGCGAGCGGAGATCGTGCGTGATCTGCGCCATGAAGCCGTCCTTCAGCTCGTCGAGCTCGGCCAAGGCCGTCGTCATCCGGTTGAACTCCGCGGAGAGCTGGCCGAGCTCGTCCGAACGGCCCTCCGGGATGCGGTACGACAGGTCTCCCGCGGCGACGCGCCGCGACGCCTCCAGGATGGGCTCGAGCGGGGACAGGAAAAAGTACACGAGGCAGGTCCCGGTGAGCACCGCGACCGCCGCGCTGAACACGACCGCCCGAACGAACCTCCCCCCCGCGGCCTCGAGCCCGGCGCGCCGCGCCTCCTCGAGTCCCACCGAGCGATAGAGGGCGATCCACGTCCCGACCCGTCCGGAGTCCGCCAAGAGCGGCTCGACGTACGCGTCGACGACCTCCGCCCCGAGACGCAGTCCGGTGACAGGCCGGCCCGCATCGGCCGAGGCCGCGATCCGCAGATACGCGTCGGAAGCGAACGCGCGGCGATTGTCGCCGAGCCCGCCGCGCTCGGCGTCCGAATGCACCAGCAGCCTCGAGCCCGAGTCCAGCAGGACCGCGTGCGAGAACGCCTGCGGGTAGGTGACCGCCTGCATGAAGCCGATCGCTTCGAGGCACCCCCGGCGCGGGCCATCCGCCACCGGAAGCCCGCAGCGCGAGGCGAGCTTCGAGAGCGCGGCCCGGATATCCGAATCGACGCGGCGAGCCTGACGTTTCGCGTCGCCCAGGGTGGCGACCCAGAGCGAGGCGCACAGGCTCACCCCGAGGATCGCCGCCAGGAACATGCTGACCTTCGCCGTCAGCTTCACTCGATGTAGCGAAAGCCCTTGCCGGGGATGTTCTGGACGCGGTCCGCCAGGGCCGGCGGGAGCTTCTTGCGGAGATTGTAGAGGTGGACGTCGACGACCTTGTCGACGGTGATCGTGTCCCAGACCTGCCTAAGGATTTCCTCGCGGCTCATCACCCGGGGCCGCTTCTTGACGAGGAAATACAGCAGGTCGAACTCCTTCGACGTCAGCCGGGGCAGCGCGACTCCCTGCCAACGCACCGTGTGCGCCTTCGCATTGAGCTCGCAGTCTCCCGCGCGCAGCACGTCGCCCTCGCCATGGTCTAAGGCCAACCGCCGCAGCAGCGCCTTCGCCCACATCAAGAGCTCCTCGGGCAACACTGGCTTGACCAGGTACTGGTCGGCCCCCGCGTCGAAGCCGTCCTTCTTGGAGCCGAGCCCCCCCTTGCCCGTGAGCATGATCACGGGGGTCGCGCCCAGCTTCTCATGAGCTCGGATCTTCTGGCACAGATCGACGCCGCTGCCGTCGGGGAGCTGCAGGTCGAGAACCGCCAAGCCGGGCTGGTGCTGCAGGAAGAGGCTCCAGCCGGACTCGAAGGTGTCGGCGAGGATGACGCGGTAGCCGGCGCCGGCGAGCGCGGCCTCGGCCGCGGAACGCGAGTCCGCCTCGTCCTCGACGACCAGGACCTTCGCCGCTTCGGCCACGGCCGCCATCTTAACAAATCGCTACATCATGCAGCGCGCGCGGCAGGAGGCGCAGTCGCGCGCGCTCAGCCCCTTGCAGTTGCAACTGCAGGCGGGCGCAGGCGGAGGCGGAGGCGGGTTCTTCGGACCGACCGGAGCCACGACGCTCGGCGGCGAAGACGGGGCCGGCGCCGGAAGCGGCGAAGGCGGGGGCGTGTAGGCCGGCGGCGTGTAGCTCGGCGGAGGGACATACGGCGGCGGTCGGTAGCTCGGCGGCGGCGGCGGCGTGTAGGCCGGGGACTGCACGTACCCCGGCTCCGGCGACGACAGGCCGGCCGCCTGCTGCTGCGCGGGCGGAGCTTCCGCGGCGTCGTAGACCGCCGGGCGGCCCGCCGCGCCTGACGGAAGCGAGCCCGGAGGCGCCGCCACCGTCACCGCCCGGCGGCAGCCCGGGTCGTCCGGACCGCACGACGCCAGCGCCCGCTTTCGGGGAGCGTTGAGCTCGACCGTGCGCCCGACCTCCGGGATCGCGCCCAGCCGCGTCGGATCATGCTCCGCGCGCGAGCCCCCCGCCGCCGCCCGAACTCCCTCACGCGCCGCCTTGTCCTCGCGGATGAGCCTCGCGATCGTCGGGTCGCGCATGATCTCGTGGGCCAGCGCCTTGAACTGGATGTCGTCCTTGAATCGGTCCACGAGGGAGCTGAAGCGCTCCGAGTCACGAAGCGTCGCCAACGCGCTCCGGAGGGCGGCGCCGTCCCGGGCGCTCCGCAGCCGCGACCACGCATGCTTGAGCTCGGGGTCCGCCAGGAAGGCGCGCGAGAACGCAGCCGCCGCCGGATGGCCCTTCTTCCGAGTGAGGGCGGCGAGAAAATCGTCGTAGGTCAGGTCACCGGGGGCGACGTACGCGTTCGGATCATAGGCGGACGGCTCGTCGGGCGCG
>JACQPK010000330.1 GCA_016207565.1 Elusimicrobiota bacterium | reverse complement strand
TACCAGCACGAGCCGGCCCATTGCGGCATCGTGTTGGTCTCGCGGCGGCCCGGCCCGCCGCACGCCGGGCACTTCGTCTTCACCCAGTCCTCGATCGCCGCTAAGGGCGATTCGCCGGTGCCGGTCGGCCGGTAGTCCTGCACGTCGGGCAGGAGCACGGGGAGCTGGTCCTCCGGGACGGGCACGATGCCGCAACCCGCGCAGTGGACGATCGGGATCGGCTCGCCCCAGTAGCGCTGGCGCGAGAACACCCAGTCGCGGAGCTTGTAGGTCACGCGCGGCTTCCCCAGGCCTTTCTCCTCGAGATGGCGGAGCATTTTCGCCTTGGCCTCGGGCGTCGGGAGCCCGTCGATGACGGGCGAATTGGCGGCGACGCCGTCGCCGGTCGAGGCGGCATCCTCCAGCCGGGCGCCCTCGACCTTGACGACCTCGACGATCGGCAGCCCGAACTGCTTGGCGAACTCCCAGTCGCGCTCGTCGTGCGCCGGGACCGCCATGATCGCGCCGGTGCCGTAACCCGCGAGGACGTAGTCGGCGATCCAGACGGGGATCTCCCTGCCGTTGAGCGGGTTGGTCGCGGTCGAGCCGAGGGGGACGCCGGTCTTCTTCTTATCCTCGCCGGTCCGCTCGATGTCGGTCTTCGCCTTCGCCTGCGCGATATAGTCCTCGACCGCGCGCCGTTGCGCGGCCGAGGTGAGCCTCGGCACGAGCGGATGCTCGGGAGCGAGCACCATATAGGTCGCGCCGTAGAGCGTGTCGGGACGCGTCGTAAAGACTCGGAGCTCGGAGCCGTCTTGCGCCTTGAACGCGACCTCGGCTCCCTCCGATCGCCCGATCCAATTGCGCTGCATGGCGAGCGTCGACTCCGGCCAGTCCAGGCCCGACAGGTCCTCGAGCAGGCGCTCCGCGTAGGCGGTGATCCGGAGCAGCCACTGGCGCAGGTCTTTGCGCTCGACCTTCGCGCCGCAGCGCTCGCACGCGCCGCCGAAGACCTCCTCGTTCGCGAGGCCGGTCTTGCAGGAAGGGCACCAGTTGATCGGGATGGTCCCTTCGTAGGCCAGACCCTTCTTGTAGAGCTGCAGGAAGATCCACTGGGTCCAGCGGTAGTAGTTCGGGTCGGTCGTGTCGACCTCGCGATCCCAGTCGTAGCTGAAGCCCAGCGCCTCGATCTGCCGGCGGAAGGTGGCGACGTTCCTCTGCGTGGTGATCCTCGGGTGCGTGCCGGTCTGCAGCGCGAAGTTCTCGGCTGGGAGCCCGAAGGCGTCCCAACCCATGGGATGGAGCACGTCCTCGCCCTTCATCCGCCGGTAGCGGCAGAGGACGTCAGTGGCCGTGTAGCCCTCCGGGTGGCCGACGTGCAGCCCCGCCCCGGAGGGGTAGGGGAACATGTCCAGGCAGTAGAACTTCTTGCCCGGACGGGGGAACTCGGGAGCCTTGAAGACGCCGGCGTCTCTCCAGCGCTTCTGCCACTTCGGTTCTAGCTCGGCAAACGGGATGTGCTCGGGGGGCACTCACGTGATTATAGCTATTTCCCCGAGCCGCGTCCCTCGGAGGACCCCGCCGGGTGCGCCTACCCAAAGTAGGTAAAACGAAGTAACGCAGAGGTACGCAGAGTGAAGTGACGAAAAGGGACGCGGAGGACGGCTGATTGAGACTATCTCTATTCGCCCTCTGCGACCCTTTTCGTCACTTCACTCTGCGTACCTCTGCGTTACTCCGCTTTACCTACGAATCCTGGGCGCACCCACCCCGCCGGGCACCGAGGTGATCGCCATCATCCGGCACCGGCTTTTTTAATAAGATTGCGCCGGGCCGGCGATCGCGGCAGCCCCAGCGAGCGCCGGCACAGCGGGGCTCCGCCCCGCTAGGAGGGCATCGATGATTCAACTCAAGGCGGCGCCGTGGAGCGCGGTCCGGGATTCGGACCTCCCGCTCGGCATTTTCGCGTACGAGGACGCCGGCGTGGCCGGCGCGTCCGTCGTGAAGCCTGCGGCGCGCCGGGCCCTCTGGGAGCACGCGAAGGCGGAGGGGTTC
This sequence comes from Elusimicrobiota bacterium, assembly GCA_016207565.1. Lineage (GTDB taxonomy): Bacteria > Elusimicrobiota > Elusimicrobia > UBA1565 > JACRDR01 > JACRDR01. Next base: position 2,398 of record JACQPK010000330.1, on the reverse strand, counting down.
AAGGGCGGACCCGGCGATGCCGTCTCGCTCCACGGCTCCGACGGCGCGCGGCAGCGGCGCTGGGTGCTGGTCGGGCTCGGCAAGCGAAAGGACGCCTCGCCCGAGACCATCCGGCGGGCCGCGGCCTCCATGGGCCAGTTCGCGCGCAAGCGCTTCAAGCGCCTCGCCGCGCTGCTGCCCGGCGACGCGCAGGCGGCCGCCGAAGGACTGATCCTGTCCTCGTACCGCTTCGAGGAGTACAAGAAGCCCGATCCCGACGCGCAGCTCGCGGAGGTCCAGGTCGTCGTCGAGGCCCCCGCCCAGCGCGCCCGGGTCGAGTCGGCGGTGAACCGGGCGGCGCTCTACGCGGAGGCGGTCGCCTTCGCGCGCGACCTCGTCAACCGGGGCCCCAGCGACAAGCGCCCCGAGTCCCTCGGCAAGGCCGCCAAGGACATGTCGGGAGGGACGGTGACCGTGCAGGTCATCGGCCGCGAGGAGGCCGAGAAGCTCGGCATGGGCTCCTACCTCAGCGTCGCGCGGGGCAGCTCGGTGCCGCCCTGCTTCGTCCATCTCACCTACCGGCCGAAGGGCGCGAAGCGGAAGATCGGGCTGGTCGGCAAGGGGATCACGTTCGACTCGGGCGGACTTTCTCTCAAGCCGCCGCAGTCGATGGAGGAGATGAAGATGGACATGGCGGGCGCCGCGCTCGTCCTCGCCGTCTTCAAGGTCCTCGAGAGGCTCAAGATCAAGGCCGAGGTCCAGGGATTTTGCGCCTTCACCTACAACATGCCGGGCCCGGACGCGACGAAGCCGGGCGACGTGGTCCGCGCGATGAACGGCAAGACGATCGAGATCCTCAACACCGACGCCGAGGGACGCCTGGTCCTGGCGGACGCGCTCGTCTACGCCTCGCGCCAAAACCTCGACGCGCTGCTCGACTTCGCCACGCTCACGGGAGCGGCGCTCGTCGCCCTCGGGTCGAACGTCACGGCGGCGATGACCAACGACAAGGCGCTCCTCGGGCGCTACGGGGCGGCCGCCAAGCGCGCCGGCGAGGACGTCTGGGAGCTCCCCTTGGTCAAGGAGTACAAGGACCGGATCAAGAGCGCGGTCGCCGACCTGCGGAACATCTCGAAGGTCCGCGTCGAGGCCGGGACGATCATCGGCGGGCTGTTCCTCCAGGAGTTCGTCGACGGAAGACCCTGGGTGCACTTCGACATCGCCGGCCCGGCCTGGGCGAACGGCGACGGCCCCTACTGCCCCGAAGGCGGGACCGGAGCCCTCGTGCGCGCGACGCTCGAGTACCTGGGCGGCCTGTGAAGCGCCGGAGCTTCGACCCGGTCCCCGCGACGTCCGAGGCCGCCGGGCCCGAGGGCCGCGACCCGATCGAGCCCCACGTCCAGAAGATCCTCGAGCTCGTCGGCGAGGACCCGGACCGCGAGGGGCTCAGACGCACGCCCCTGCGCATAGCCAAGGCCTGGCGCGAGCTGACCTCCGGCTACTCCGCCGACGTCGACAAGATCATCAACCAGGCGCTATTTACGGTCGACTACAACGAGATGGTCTGCGTGAAGGACGTCACGTTCTACAGCCTCTGCGAGCATCACGGCCTCCCGTTCTTCGGGAAGGCGCACGTCGCGTACATCCCCAACGGTCGCGTCGTCGGGCTGTCCAAGATCCCGCGGCTCGTGCAGGTCTTCGCGCGGCGGCTCCAGCTCCAGGAGCGCATGACGAGCCAGATCGCGTCCGTGCTCCAAGAGAAGCTGAAGCCGCTCGGCGTCGGCGTCGTCGTCGAGGCCCGCCATCTCTGCATGGAGATGCGGGGCGCCGAGAGCCTCCACTCCCCGACGGTCACGAGCACGATGCTCGGCGCCTTCCAGAAGGACGCAAGGACTCGAGAGGAGTTCCTCGGCCTCATCCACGCCTGCTGATGGCCGCGATCGACATCCTCGTCACCGGCGGCACCTTCGAGAAGGAGTACGACGAGCGGCGCGGCCGCCTCTTCTTCCGGCGCACGCACGTGGGTGAGATGCTCGCGCTCGGCCGCTGCCGGCTGCGGGCCCGCGTGCGGCGGCTCATGATGATCGACAGCCTCGACATGACGCCCGGCGACCGCAGGCGAATCCTCGGGGCTTGCCGCCGCGGAGCCCGGCGGATCGTCGTGACCCACGGCACCGATACGATGGTGTTGACGGCGAGGGTCCTGGGCCGAGCGAAGCTCGGCAAGACCATCGTGCTCACCGGCGCGATGGTCCCCTACAAGTTCGGCTCCTCCGACGGCCTCTTCAACCTGGGCGCGGCGCTGGCCTTCGCGCAGACGCTGCCGGCGGGCGTGTACGTCGCGATGAACGGCCGGTGCTTCCCCTACGACGCCGTGCGCAAGGACCGGGCCCGCGGCGTCTTCGTACAAGCTTAGGGC
>JACQPK010000342.1 GCA_016207565.1 Elusimicrobiota bacterium | reverse complement strand
GAGGACGCAGAGGACGGCCCTTGATTGAGGATTAGGGGCTACCGCTTGCGGCAGCGGTGGAGCTCGGTCCGGTAGGGCAATTCGACGAGCGGCCTGCCCGCGGTCTCCGGGTGCTTCTCGATCAGACGGCGCGCCTCCCCCACGACCGCGCGGCGGCCTCGGGCGAGGGCGCCGACGCGCTCGAGCAGCGCCGCCGCGCTCATCGAGCGGACGTGGCGGTACGACGCCGACTCGATCGGTGTAAAGCCGCCGGAGCTCGACAGCGCGGCGAGGCCGCAGTCCTCGGGTGCGCGCGGCAGCGCCGCGCCGGAGCCTTCCAGGCACTCCGCGAGGAGCCCGACCCACTCGACGGAGCGGTCGGGCCAGCTCCACACGAGCGCAAGCCCTCCCGCAGGCACGAGCTTGCGCCGGATCTCGGGCAAGGCTCGGGACGCGTCGAAGCGGTGAAACGACTGGGCGCAGGTCACGACGTCGATCGTCTCGTCGGGCAGCGGGATGAAGTCGGGGGCGCCGGGCGCGATCAGGACGGTCGGCAGGAGCTCGCCGAAACGGTAGCGGAGAGCGTCATCCGGCTCGATCGCGATGAGCGTGGCGCGCGTCGGGAGCAGCAGGCGCGTCCACCGCCCGAGGCCGGCGGCGAGGTCGACGACGACGGACTCCTTACCGAGGGAGAACGCGGAGGCGACTTGCGCGGCGGCGTCGGGGGCGTGCTCCGCCCAATCGCCCGGCGGCGCGGAAGGCCGCGGGGGCTCACCAGTCGTCTTGGGAGGCGGCGGCACCCTTGGGCTTCAGGCTGATCAGGTAGTCGGCGATCGCCTCGATCTCGTCGTCTTTGAGGACCTGGCCCCAAGCCGGCATGCCGATCAGCGGCTCCGGGCCCGTGGGGTCGTCCTTGGCGGGCTTCGGGACGCCGACCTTGATCTTGCCGACGAGTTCCTCGCGGGAGAAGCCGTCGGCGACGAGCGTCAGGGTGGGGATCTTATTCCCGGCGACGTTGTTGTTCGGGTTGCCGCCGACGCCGGCGCGGCCGTGGCAGCCGACGCAGCCGACCCGGTTGAAGAGGGCCTCGCCGCGCTTGACAGGGTCTTCCTTGAGCCCCTTGTGGTTCCACGGGGTCGACAGGCGATACGCGTCGCCCTTCAGCGAGTAGAGGTACGCCACGAGCGCCTCGCGGACGGGATCGGAGAGGTGCAGGTTCGGCATCGCCGTCGTGGGCTTCCAGCCGTGCGGGTCCCTCAGCCAGAGGTCGAGCCACTCGCGGCTCTTGCGGAACCCGACGTAGGTGAGATCGGGACCGTAGTCGCCGCCGGCGCCGGCGATGTTGTGGCAGCGCTGGCAGCCGAAGCCGTCGAAGTACTGCTTGCCGAGCTTGACCTTGTCGGGGCCATGGGAGGCCCAGGCGCCGACGGAGGCGGCCAACGCGATGACGAAGAGCGGGAGGAAACGTTTCATGTTGGTGACGCGATTATAAGAAATATCGCCGCCGATGTCAGCCGGGGAGGGGATGGGTCAGGTCCGTCAGGGCCGGGCCCAGCTCCGGAAAACGGAACGTGTAGCCGCGGCCGAGCGCCGCCGCCGGCTCGACGCGCTGGCCGCCGAGCAGGAGCTCCGCCATCTCGCCGAGCGCGCCGCGCAGGATGAATCCGGGCACGACGAACAGGCAAGGGCGGTGAAGGCTGGCGGCGAGCGCCCGCGAGAACTCGCGGTTCGTCGCCGGGGCCGGCGCCGTCACGTTGAGGGGCCCCTTGAGCTCCCGCCGGGACGCGGCCAGCCAGAGGAGGCCCACCGCGTCGTCGATGTGGATCCAGCTCATGTACTGCCGTCCCGAGCCGAGCGGGCCGCCGAGGCCGAGCCTGAAGGGCGGCAGCATCCGGGGCAGCGCGCCGCCGTCAATGCCGAGCACGACGCCGATCCTGGCGGTGACGACGCGGACGCCGGCCTCCGAGGCCCGCTCCGCCTCATTCTCCCACGCCATGCACAGCTCGGCCAGGAAGCCGCCGCCCGGCACGGAAGACTCGACGAGCTTCTCCTCCCCCCGGTCGCCGTAGTAGCCGACCGCCGAGGCGTTGACCAGGACCTCCGGTTTGCGCTTGGCGGCGAGGATCGCCTGCACCACGCGCGACGTGGTCGTGAGGCGGCTGGCCTTGAGCTCGACCTTGCGCCGGGCGCTCCAGCGCCCGTCGGCCACGCCCGCGCCGGAGAGGTTCACCACGGCCTCCGCGCTCTCGACCGCCTCCAGGAGCTTGTCCCATGAGACCCGGCGGGCGGCCCCCGCCGGCGCGGGGCCCTCGGCGCGCGAGACGACGACCACCTCGTGGCCGAGCCCGGCCAGATGCCGGCACAGATGCCGCCCCACGAACCCGGTTCCGCCGCAGACCAGTATCCTCATGCGGCCCCGATCATAATAAATGTATACTCGGGCTCTCCATGGCGCCAAACTACGTCGTCCTCGGCTGCGGCCGGCTCGGCATCGCCGCCGCCTACGACCTCGCCGCCTTCGGCGAGGCCGGTGAGGTCGTGCTGGCCGACGCCGACCTGGCGCGCGCCAAGGAGGCGGCCGCGCAGGTCCAGCGGCTGCTCAAGGGCAAGAAGGCGAAGGTCAAGGCGGTCGCCGCCGATCCCGCCAAGAAAGGCGACCTCGCGAAAGCGGTCAAGGGCGCGGACGGAGTTCTGTGCGCGCTGCCCGGCGACGCCGCGCCTTCGGCCGCCGCGGCCGCCCTCGCCGCCAAGGCCCACTACACGGACGTCGGTTCGGGCCTGGAGTCCGCCCGCGCGATCCTCAAGCTCAAGCCGGCGGCGATCAAAGCCGGCGTCAGCATGATTCCGGACTGCGGGCTCGCGCCGGGCCTATCGTCGTCGTTGGCGATGATCGCCATGACGACCCTCGATTTCTGCCGCGAGGTGCGCGTGTACGCGGGCGCGCTGCCCCAGCACCCCGCCGGGCCCCTCGAGTACGCGACCGTGTACTCCGTGGAGAGCCTGCTTTCGCTGTACCTCCAGCCGGGGCTCGCGCTGCGGCGCGGCCAAGTGGAGACGGTGGCGGCGATGAGCGACCGCGAGGAGCTCGAGTTCTCCGGCGTCGGGCGGCTCGAGGCCGCGGTGACGGGCGGCTCGGCGTCGACGTGCCCCTACTCGTTCCAGAACCGCCTCGTCGCCTTCGAGCAGAAGACCCTCCGCTACCCCGGCCATTTCGAGAAGATGGCGGCGATGCAGGCGATGGGATTCTTGAGCGAGAAGCCAGTGCAGATCGACGGCGGGAAGATCGCTCCCCGCGAGCTCTTCTTGGCCTTGGCGGAGAAGGCCTGGGGCCGCCAGGAGGAGAAGGACATGGTCGTGCTCCGCGTGACCGCGCGCGGCAAGAAGCTCGGCCGGCCCACCGAGGCCGCCTACGAGCTCGTCGACCGCTTCGATCCCGCGACCAAGCTCTCCGCGGTGGAGCGCAGCTCGGCGTTCCCCGCCGCCGCGGCGCTCGCCCTGCAGGTCAAAGGCAAGGTGAAGCCGGGCGCCGAGCCGCCCGAGATCGCGCTGCCGCACCGCGAGTTCATCGGCGAGATCCGCAAGCGCGGCCTGAAGATCCTCGAGTCCCTCCGTACCGTCGACTCCGCTTGACGCCGCGCGAACGCTTCGCCCTCCGCCTCCTCGACGCGCTGTGGCGCGACTACCGCTCCCGGGTCCCGTACGCGCGCGTCTACGAGGACGTGCTGGCCCAGGCAGGCGGCCGCTTCGCCAACGACCACGTCGCCTTCCGCACCTTCGCGCTGCAGGCCGAAGACGGGCTGTTTCAGGTCGCGCGGCCGTTCGAGGCGCTGGGCTGGGTGGGAGAGACCGCCTATCGATTCCCCGACAAAGGGCTGTCGGCGCTGCATCTCCGCCACCCGGACGCGTCCTTTCCGAAAGTCTTCGTGTCCGAGCTGCGGGTCTGGGAGCTGCCCGCTCCGGCCCGCGCCAGGATCCGGCGGTCGGTGAGGCCTCGAATCGCCGGGCTCTCGGACGCCGAGCTCGCGGCGCTCGCCGCGCCCGGCGGCCCGCCCGCGCGCATGCTGGCGCGGCTGCTGCGGCACTTCGACCGGCCGTGGCCCGCGCCGAAGGCCTCCGACGTCCTGGCGCTCGACCGCGTCTCGCAGTACGCGGCGTGGACGCTCCTCTTCGGCTACCGCGTCAACCACTTCACCGCTTCCATCAACGCGCACGGCGTGGCCGCGCTCGCCGGCATCGAGAGGACGGTCGCGGCCCTGCGCGAGGCCGGTGTTCCCATGAAGGCCGAGATCGAAGGCGCGCGAGGCTCCAAGCTCCGCCAGTCCGCTACCGCGGCCGCCGAGGCGGACGCCGAGGTCCGCGGGCCGAAGCGCCGCCTACGCTGGCCTTACGCCTACTTCGAGCTCGCCGAACGCAGCGGCGGCTTCGAGGGCTTCCTCGGCGGGCAGGCAGCCCAGCTCTTCGAGATGACGCGGCGAGGCTAGCTCCAGCCCAGCGGCGCGTCGGAGGCGATCTCCCCCCGCCGCAGCCCCTCGGCGTGCCCGAGGAGCCCGATCGCGACGCGCCGGTCCCCCGGGTGAGACTGGATCTGAGCCAGTATCCGCTCGAGCCTCTTCAGGTCCTGCTTTCGGCGTTTCATAGGTCCCCCTAGATCTTCGGCGCTTGATACACGACGTTCCAGGCTTCCCCTTCCCTTCCACGGACCGAAATCCTCAGCCCCTTCAGCCGCCGCCCATGCTGCGAGTCGAGCTTCGCGCGGATCAGCGGGATGACCTCCCACCGGAACTGGCTCCAGGCCTTGCCGTCCTCCCGGCGGCGCCGCCCGGCTAGGTCGTAGGTCACGGCCGCGCTCAGGAGCGGCTCCGACGAGTCCACGAGCGTCAGCGGCTTTCCCTTCGCGGGGCCGCGCCGCTCGAAGCGCTCGCGGAACCGGAGCAGGTCCTCGCGCGAGAAGAGCAGCGTCTTCGGGCCGAGCCGCCGGAACCTCAGCTTGCCTTGGCACACGAGGCGATAGACGGAGAACGGATGGTAGTTCAGGAGCTTCGCGGCCTCGCGGACCGTGAACAGCTTCGCCCCGGTGACCGCGTCGTAGAGCTCCTCGGGCGCCCGTTTCATTTGTTAAGGTACTTTAACAGGAAATGGAAAAAAATCAAGACCCAAAAAGGACCCAGGGATTTTTTACTTCGCGGGCGGCGCGGGCGGGACGATCGCCTCGATCTCGTCGCGCTGCAGCGTCTCGCGCTCGAGCACGGCCTTCGCCAGCGCCTCGAACTCGTCCCGGTGGGCGTTGAGGATGCGGGCCGCCTCGGCCTTCGCCTCGTCGAGGATGCGGTTGACCTCGACGTCGATCTGCCGCGCGGTCTCCTCGCTGACGTTTCGGCGGGCGAACGGATCGTTCTCGTTGGGAGCGCTGACCGAGTAGCCGGTCCCTCGGCCCATGCCGAATCGCTCGACCATCGCGCGCGCGACTCGGGTCGCCTGCTCGAGATCCGAGCCGGGGCCCGTGGAGTGCTCGCCGAAGATCATCTCCTCGGCGACGAGCCCTCCGAGTGCGACCGCGATCATCTGCTCGAGCTCGGACTTGCGGTAGTTGAGGACGTCCTCCTCGGAGCCCATCTCGGCGAAGCCGAGCGCCTTGTTCCCCTTGGGGACGATCGTCAGCTTGTTGATGATCTGCGGTTTGCGGCCGCGCAGCCGGACCATCGTGTGCCCCGCCTCGTGGTAGGCGGTCCAGCGCTTGTCGTCGTCGGAGAGCGTCATGTGCCGGGACGCCCCGATGGTCGCCCGGTCCGCGCCCTCGTCGAAGTCGGCCGTCGAGAGCCGGGTGCCGGCCCGGCGGGCGGCCATGAGCGCCGCCTCGTTGACGATGTTCGCGAGGTAGGCGCCGGTCAGGCCCGTGGCGCGCCGCGCGACGTGCTGGAGGTCGACCTCGGGGCCGAGCGGCACGTTGGCCGCGTGAATCCGCAGGATCGCCTCGCGGCCGAGGACGTCGGGCTTCGGCACGTGGATCTGCCGGTCGAACCGGCCGGGCCGCAGCAGGGCCGGGTCGAGCACGTCCGGCCGGTTGGTCGCCGCTAGGACCACGACGCCCGTCGAGTTGTCGAAGCCGTCCATCTCGACCAGCATCTGGTTCAGCGTCTGTCCCTGCTCGTCGTGGCCGCCCGAGAACCCGCCGCTCCCGGCGCGCTTCTTGCCGACGGCGTCGATCTCGTCGATGAAGATGATGGCCGGGGCGTTCGCCTTCGCCTGCTCGAAGAGATCGCGGACGCGGGCGGCGCCCACGCCGACGAACATCTCGACGAAGTCCGAGCCCGAGATCGAGTAGATGTTCGAGTTCGTCTCGCCGGCGACCGCCTTCACCAGGAGCGTCTTGCCGCCGCCCGGCTCGCCGACGAGGAGCGCGCCCTTCGGCATCTTCGCGCCGACGCGGCGGAACTTGTCGGGGTTCTTCAGGAAGTCGATGATCTCCTCGATCTCGGTCTTCGCGTCGTCGATGCCGGCGACGTCCTTGAACCGGACCTTGGACTTGGTCTCCTTCACCTTGGCCTTGCCGATCTTCGAGGCCGCGGCGCCGCCGGCCCCGCGCATCATGTAGAACATGAGGAACAGGAAAAGGAGCGGGAACGCGAGCTGGCCCAAAATGCCCAAGACCCGCTCGCCGCCGGTCGGCTCCTTCGCGTTCTTCTCCACGATCTTCGCCACGCGGTCCATCGCCTCGGCCTGTTTGCGGGTGTTCTCCTCGATCCGCTCGATGGGGTCGGCGGGGCGCGGGGCCTCGGCAGCCTTGGCCGCGTCTTGCGGCGCGGCCTGCGTGGTGTCCTTCTGGACCTGCTCGATCGTCGTCTGCGGACGCCCGGGATTGACGGCGGGCCCGTTGGCGGCCGGGGCCGCCAGGAGCCAAAGGCCGAACAGGATGGCCAGCCCCCAGCCGAAGATCTTGCCCAGGCCGATGGGCTTGGCCGGCTCGGGCATCTTGTGCCGCTGCGCGATCTCCTCGATCTTGGACTGCATCCCCGACTCGGAGACGTAGAAGTGCCGGTCGCGGCCCGGATCCTCGCCCAACGCGCGCAGCGCGTCGCCCGCCGCGAGGTGGAGGGAGTGATTGAGGAGATCGCCGCGCGCGACCTTGAGCGCCTTGACCGCCTCCGGCGCGGCCGAGGCGAGCTGCGGGCCCCACTTGGCCAAGAGCCGCGCCGCCTCGCGACGCAGATACCAGTCTTCCTTAGTATCCCGGACGACCCGGGTGACCGCCGCGAAGACCCCGGCGTCGGGCTGAGCGGCGGCGATGCGCAGGGCCGTCAACCGGAGCTCGAGCCGGCTGTCGCTGCCGTCCTCGAGCGCCTTCAACGCCTCGGCCCTCCCCGCCTCTTTGTCTTTGGCGACGAGCGAGCGCAGCGCGGCGACCTTCTTGGAGATCGGATCGGGCAGCCCCTGGTCGTCCGAAGGCCCTTGCCCCTCGGGGCCGTGGACCGTCCCGGACCCGCGTCGCGAGACGCCCTCGGCCGCCTCTTGCAGGCGCCGGCCCTCGCCGTGCGAGTCCTCGGGAGCGCCCGTGCCCTGCGGCGCTTCGCGCTTAGACAGCATGGCCGCTACGGGCTCCAGCACGCGCTCATGGAGCGCCGGGGCGAGAGCCTGCAATGAGAGGCCGCCTTTGACGCTCCCGGCCGGGGTATGCGCTCTCGCCTTCGCGGACGCCTGGACCGGGGACGCCACCACGGTAGGCGCGAGCCGGAGGGACGCCGGAGTCAGCGAGGCCCCCGCGCCGAGCGCCGGGGCGGAGAGCGACGCGGCGGGCGGGACGTGGACGTTGGCGGAGGGAACCCGGACGCCGGCGGCGCCCGCCTGTTGGACCAGCTGCGCCGCGGCCCGGGAAGCTCCGAGCCCGGGCGAAACCACGATGAGCGCCGCGCAGAGGACGACCGCGAGGAGTCGCATTGGCGTCGGGTTGACGGCCACGGGCCGAGTATAGGACCGAATGAGAGAAAACAGCCGGGCCTTTCGGACCGCCGGGGTCCTCTTTTTCGACCCCCTCCGTCTTCCTCCCAAGGACCTAGATTGTCGACGGATTCCCATTGAAAATCCGCACGTCGGGGCCTACACTGCGGGGGATGGCCCCCCTCGTCCTCCCGGCCTTCGCCGCCGTCCTCGTGGCCACCGCCTTCGCCGGCGGCCCCGATCAAGGCACTTCGACGAACCAGCGAAAAGGGGAGCTCCCCAAGACCGGTTTTCAGGAATCCGTCGTTCCGAAGGGGCCTGGCGGAGCGCCGGTCGTGCCCTTGATGCTCCAGCAGGGGGAGCACTCCCCTGACGCCAAGGCCGCCGCGGGCGCGATGGCCTCGGGGTTTTGGGACGCCGTCAGGCCGCACCTCCAGGAGCCGCCCGCCCATAAGGACACGCAGTTGCAGGAGTCGATGAGGGTGATCAAGACGTTCGAAGCGGAGCATCCCGTTGCGGGGATCGCGAACGGCGCCCGCGATGGCGAAAACGAGGTCCGGAAAGCCCTGGCGCGCTTCGCCAACGAGAGCCGCAAGTACCGCAGCGCGCCCCAGCTCGCCTGGGTCGCCCAAAAGACTAGCCAGCTCGTCGATGACCGGAGGCTGGCGAGCAGCCTGGCGACGGAGGCGATCGCCGCCGACCCGCAAAGTCCCGCGGGGTACGCCGTGCGCAGCGCCGTCGCCTTGGGCCAAGGCGACGCGAAGGCCGCCGTGGCCGACGCCCGGCGCGCCGTCGAGCTCGCCCCGGGGGACCCGGGCGCGCTCGCGCTGCTGCGCCAGGCGGAGACGAGCTTCGAGCTCTCGCAGGGACGCGGCCGCCAGGCGGCGGAACGCGCCGCGCGGCTCGGCCAGGGGCTCAAGTCGACGCTCGCGTCCGATGAGCTCGTAGCCGAAGGGGCTCCGCTCGGCGACGCGCGGCCCGGGCGGCAAGCGCCGCAGCGGGGTCCCGCCGGGCCGGCCCGCGCCGCCGCGGTCTTGGCCGGAGAGTCGCCGCGGGACGCGAGCCGCCGCCTCGTCCGCGAGGCTCAGGCCGCGCGGAGCATGAGCGACCATCCTCGAGGCATCGACCTGGCGAGCCGCGCCCTGCAGCTCAATCCCCGCCATTGCGACGCGTTAAACGTGCGGGCCGACCTCTATTCGCGGCTCGGGCAGCACCGCCAAGCGGTGACGGACGCCGGCGCGTCGCTGGCGCACTGCCCGGAGAACGTCCCGGCGCTGGAGATTCGCGCCCACGCCCATAACGCCCTCCGGCTGTTCCGCCCGGCGCTCGACGACGCCCGGCGCGCCACCCAGCTCAATGGGCGCAGCCCCTTCGGGTACCTCGAGGCGGCGGAGGCGGAGGAGGGGCTGGGCCAACTGCGAGCGATGGCCGCGGATCTACGCCGCGCGGCCGCGCTCGACCGCCGCTACCTCGCCCGCTACGAGGCGAAGGCGCGCGAGTATGATCTCCCCATCGAGCCGGTCGCCTTCGAGGCGGACGCCTCGCTGTTCGACGGCGCGGCCGCGCCCGCGGCGGCGCCCCGGAGCGCGTCCGCGTCCCGGCGGCACACCCTGCTCGTTTTCGCCACGCTCGTCGGCGGCGGGCTGATCGGGCTCGGCCTGCTCGGACGGCGCGCGATCACCACCCGCCGCCGGATCGACGCCGCTCCCGCCCCGGAGCCGGCGGCCGGCTCCGACCGTTCGGCCCCCGAACTGCCGTTCGAGTTCCGGCGCCAGATCGGCCGGGGAGGGATGGGCGTCGTCTTCGAGGCGTGGGACAAGTCGCTCGAGCGGCGCGTCGCGATCAAGCGCATGCGCGAAGAGCTCCGGCTCGACTCCGTGGAGCGCGACCGCTTCTTGAAGGAAGCGCGCCTGGTGGCGAGCCTGCAGCATCCCTCGATCGTCTCGATCCACGCCGTCTTCGAGCTCGAGGGCGACATCTATCTCGTCTTCGAGTTCGTCGAAGGCCGGACGCTCGAGGAGCTGCTCCGCGAGCGGGGCCGGCTGCCTCAGGAGGAGGCGTGCTCGCTGCTCAGGCCCGTCTGCGAGGCGCTCGACTACGCCCACGCGCAGAAGATCGTGCACCGGGACCTCAAGCCCTCGAACGTCATGGTCACGCCGTCCGGGCTGGTGAAGGTCATGGATTTCGGCATCGCCCGGATCGCGAAGGACTCTCTCGTGCGCCTCAGCATGACCAACACGGTCGCCGGGACGCCGCTCTACATGCCGCCCGAGGCCGAGGACGGGGCGGTCGGCCAACCGTGGGACGTGTTCTCGCTCGGGGTCGTCGCCTACGAGCTGCTCACGGGGAAGGTGCCCTATCCGGCGCCCGGCCGCGCCCTCGCCAAGCGCGGGCACAGCTACGCGCGGATCTCGACCATCGACCACGCGCTGGCGGGGAGCGCGGACCACGCGATCCACGCGGCGCTGGACCCCGACCCCGACAAGCGCCCGCCGACGGCGACGGATTTCTGGAAGCTCCTCGCGGGGCAGGCCACGCCCCCCCGCTCCCCCACCCGCGCCTGAAAAAGTGAACGTTGGGGACTGTCCCCAGGGTTTACTTTTTTTACTAGTGGCAGCGGCCGCAGCCTTCGGGAGGGCACGACGGCATGGGGGCTTCCCAGGGGTTGCCCTTGGCCGACTTCGAAAGACCCGGCACGCGCGAGGAGACCTTTACGACCTTGCCGAGCGCCTTGTCGTAGCGGTAGACGCCCGTCGCGGCGTCGTCGGCCTTCTTGGACTTCACGCGTTTGGTCATGAGAGGTTCTCCAGGATCTCCTTGATCCGGTGGTGCTTGGCCTCGAAGTCGACCTGGCGCTGGCGGATGGTGTCGACCTCGGACTTTGGCGCGCGCGAGACGAAAGCCTGATTCGCGAGCTGGTTCTTGCAGCGGTCGAGCTGGGCCGCGATCTCACGCTGCTCCTTCTCCAGCCGCGCGCGCTCCTTGGCGAAATCGATGATCCCCTCGAGCGGGACATAGAGGCTCAGGCCGCCGGCGAGCGCGGTGGCCGAATGGGCGGGCTTCGGGCCCGCGGCGAGCTCGTCGAGCTTGGCCATCGCGGTCACGTAGGCCTTGTGCGCGAGCAGGAGCTGCACGGCCTCCTCCGGCCCGCGCATGAACGTCTTGATCCGGAGCTCCGGCGGCACCTTCAGCTCGGAGCGCAGATTCCACAGCCCGGCCACGACGTCCGTGACCGTCGCCATCTCGGCGACGGCCCTCGCGTCGGACCACGAGCCGACGGAGGCGGGCTGGGTGTCGAGGATCGTGTCGGCGGTCTCGCCGCCGTACGCCTTGAGCGCCTGGTAGAGCTCCTCCGTGATGAACGGCATCACCGGGTGCAGCGCCCGGAGCGTCCCGAGCAGGACCCCGACGAGGATCGTCCGGACGAGCTCCTTCTGCGGGCCCTCGGGGCCGGTCAGGCGCACCTTCGCGAGCTCGATGTACCACTTGCAAAACGTGTCCCATAGGAAGACGTAGAGCACGTTGCAGGCCCCGGCGAGCTCGTATGCTTCATAGCGCGCCTTGGCGTCGGCCAAGGCGCGCTCATACTCCGCCAGTATCCAGCGGTCCGCCAACTCGAGCTTGGACCGGTCCAGAGACTCGAGCCGATAGCCGCCTTGGGGCGGCTCGGGCGGCAGGTTCATCTGCACGAACCGCGACGAGTTCCACAGCTTGTTCGCGAAGTTGCGCGCGCCGACGATCGACTCCTCGGCGAACGGGATGTCCTTGCCGGGATGAGCCTGGGCGACCAGCGAGAAGCGGAAGGCGTCGGTCCCGTACTTGTCCATCATCACGAGCGGGTCGATGACGTTGCCGAGCGACTTCGACATCTTCTTGCCCGACTTGTCGCGCACGATGCCGTGGATCACGCCGGTGTGAAACGGGACGAGGCCCATGAGCTCGAGGCCCATCATCTGCATGCGGGCGACCCAGAGATAGAGGATCTCGTAGCCGGTGACGAGTACCGAGGTCGGGTAGAAGAACGCGAGGTCCTGGGTCTTCTCGGGCCAGCCGAACACCGAAAACGGCCACAGCGCCGAGGAGAACCACGTGTCGAGGACGTCGGGGTCCTGCACGAAGCTCCCCCGGCTCGAGCCGCAGTGCGCGCACACGGGAGGCTTCGCGAAGGAGACCGTGCCTTTCAGGTCGGGGATCGTCTGGAAGGCCCGGTTCGAGATGTCGCCGTTGCACTCGAGGCAGTACCAGACGGGGATCTGGTGCCCCCACCAGATCTGCCGGGAGATGCACCAGTCCTTGATGCCCTTCATCCACTCCGCGTACGGCTTCGACCACGACCCCGGGAAGAGCTTGAAGCGCCCGTCCTGGTGCGCGGCGAGCGCGGGCCCGGCGATCGGCTCCATCTTCACGAACCACTGCCAGGCGAGCATCGGCTCGATGACCGAGGCGCACCGGTAGCAGATGCCGACCGCGTTCGCATGGTCCTCGACCTTGACCACGCGTTCGCCCAAGTCGGCGACCACCTTGTCGCGCGCGGCCTCGCGCGAGAGGCCCGCGTAGGCCGGGCCGGCCGCCGGGGTCATCTTGCCGTCGAAGCCGATCACTTGGCGGCTGCCGATCTCGGGATGGCGCTGCCAGACCTCGAAGTCGTTGACGTCGTGGGCCGGCGTCGTCTTGACGACGCCGGTCCCAAAGGTCTGGTCGACCATGGGATCGGCGACGACCGGGATTTCGAACGACGTCAAAGGAAGCTTGACCCTCTTGCCGACGATGGCCGCGTAGCGGCCATCGTCGGGGTGGACCGCGACCGCCGTGTCGCCGAGCATCGTCTCCGGCCGCGTGGTCGCGACGACGACGCCCTCGCCGCCGTCCGCCGCCGGATAGCGGATGTGCCAGAGCTTGGTCTTCCGGTCCTCGTGCTCGACCTCGATGTCGGAGAGCGCGGTGCCGCACCGCACGCACCAGTTGACCATCCGGTGGCCGCGGTACACCAGGCCCTTCTTCCAGAGGTGCTCGAAGGCGGCGTAGACCGACTTCGCTCGCGCCTCGTCCATCGTGAAGGACTCGCGGTCCCAGTCGAGCGCGCAGCCGAGCCGCGCGAGCTGGCCCAGGATCGTCTGTTTGCACTCCCTCACCCACGCCTGCATCCGCTCGAGGAAGGCGTCGCGTCCGAGGTCGGCCCTGGCTTTCTTCTCGGCCTTGAGCTGCTTCTCCATGACGTTCTGCGTCGCGATGCCGCCGTGGTCCGTGCCGGGCACCCAGCAGGTCGGGCTCCCGAGGAGCCGGTGGTGGCGGATCAAGACGTCCTGGAGAGTGTTGTTGAGCGCGTGGCCGATGTGGAGCGCCCCGGTCACGTTGGGCGGCGGGATCACGATGACGAACCGCCTCTCGCGAGCGCCCTTCGGCTCGGCGTGGAACATCCGCCGTTCGCGCCAGGCCGCCGCCCACTTCTCCTCGACGGGCTTGGGCTCGTAGACCTTGCTGATCTCGACTTTGGAGGGCGCTCCTTGGGGCGTCATCGCTTGAGCCCCAGGATCGCCTCGACCTTCGCCAGCAGCTCCTCGCCGTCGATCGGCTTGGCGACGTAGTCGTACCCGCCCGCCTTGAGCCCGCTCATGACGTCGACGGGCTTCGAGGAGCCGGAGAAGAACAGCACGGGGATGTCCTTCAGCTCTTCGTCCTCCTTGAGCTGGCGGCAGAGGCTCGCCCCATCGATGTTCGGCATGTAGAGATCGAGGATGATCAGGTCGGGCTTCGCCTTACGTATCGTATCGACCGCGTGCGAGGGGTCCTCGACGGTCTTCACGCGATAGCCCCGGGCGGTCAGCGTGATGCGGACCGTCTCGCAGACGATCGGCTCGTCGTCGACCAGGACGACGGACTTCCTCGCCGCGGCCATGAGCTAGAGCAGCTCCGAGGCCATCGCGGCCAGCGGGCTGCGCTCGATCTTCGAGAACGTCACGTGCCCGAAGAGCGGCTGGCCCTTGAAGCGCTCGACGAGGTTCGTGAGGCCGTTGGACGCCGCGTCCAGGTAGTAGTTGTCGATCTGGTGCGGATCCCCGGTCAGGACGATCTTCGAGCCCTGGCCCACGCGGGAGATGATCGTCTTGATCTCGTGAGGCGTCAGGTTCTGCGCGTCGTCGATGATGATGTACTGGTTCGGGAGCGTCCGGCCGCGCAGGTACGTCACGGCCTCGATCTCGAGCTTGTTCTGGTCGACGCGCATCTGCACGTCGAGCTCGGCGTCCTCGGCGTGCGGGCGGTCCATGAGGAACTCGAGGTTGTCGTAGAT
>JACQPK010000341.1 GCA_016207565.1 Elusimicrobiota bacterium | reverse complement strand
GTCTCCGGTCGTGGCAGCGTCCGAATGCGCCGGCCGCGGCCGGGGCCGCGTCCCCGGGGCGCGAATTCGCTCTCGGTGTCGCGCTCTGCGCCACGAACCCGCTGTTCTTGGGCTTTTGGCTGTCGGTGATCTCGTGGTGCCGCGACGGCGGCTGGCTCGCGACGGGCGCGCCCACCGCGGCCGCGTTCCTCGCCGGCGTCGCCGCCGGAGACGCCGCGTGGTTCGCGCTGCTGTCGCGGCTGGGCGCGGCCCTGGGCGCCGGAGGCGGAGCCGCCGTGCTCGGCCGCATCAACGGCGCCGCGGGGCTGCTGTTTCTCGGAGCCGCGGCCTGGTGCGTCCTCGACCTCTGGCGGGAGAGTTTCGGCTGAACCCGCGCGACCGCGCCTTCTGCGAGCGGCTCGCGGTCCGCCTGGGCCGGCTTTCCGGCCGCGAGCTCGCGTGGCCGCCGAGAGACGACGCCGCCTTCCACGAGATCCTGGCGGCGCTCGAGCTCAAGCGGGTCCGCTGCCACGAGGTCCATCCGTTCTACGGCTGGACGCAGATCCGGTCGTTGTTCATGCTCGTGGCCGGATGCTTCAACGAGAACTGGAAGGAGGCCTGCCTCGACGGGCCGACGGGCCTGTTCGACCTCTATTTCGAGCAGGCCCGAGCCTGTCTCGTCCGGCGCTGGGAGGAGCACGCTCACGGGCTGCGCGAAGGCGGGGACGGCCTCCCCGTATTCGACACGCCGGACAGCCGCTACCACCAGCAGCCGTGCACGTCCCGCACGGCGAACGATCGCGCGAGCCTCGTGGCCGAGTCGGCGGGAAGCCGCCCGCCCCGTGTCCTGCTGGCCGGCGACGACGACCTGGTCAGCCTCCGCCTCGCTCACAAGACCGGCTGGCGCATCGACGTCGTCGACATCGACGCCCGCGTCCTAGAGGTCGTGCGCGCCGAGGCGGCGAAGCGCGGCCTTCCCGTCGTCACGCATCGCGCGGACCTCTTCTCCGGCGCGCCCGGCGAGCTCGCGGGCCGGTTCGACGTGGTTTGCGTCGATCCGCCCTACGGGCACGGCGTGTGCCGCGCCTTCCTGGAGTCGTCGCTCCCGTGCCTCGCCCGGACCGGCGCGGAACGGCTCTATCTCTGCTTGTCGCTCCCGATGCTCGGCGCGCGGGTCTCGGACCTCGAAGGGGTCTTGGAGGGGCGCGGGCTCCGGCGCGCGCGGACCTGGCCCATGTTCAACGAGTACCCGATCCCGCCCGGCTACGACACGTTGATCCGGCGGATCCAGTGGCTGTTGCGCGAACGCGAAGACGAGGTCTTCCTCGGATTCCCGAGCTTCTTCTCGGATCTCCTCGAGTACCGCGTCAACGGCGCGGCGGCTGGACGTTGAGCTTCTCGAGATCGGGGACCTGCTTCATCGCGGCCCGCATCAGCTCCTCCTGACTGGGCTGCTTGCCCGCCAGGATGGAGCCGACCGGGAGGCCGCTCGCGTCTCCGACCTCCTTCACGAACTTCCCCATCGACCCGTCGCGCTGGATCTCCGAACCCGCCTTCGTGAGGCTGTCGGCGGGCGTGTGGCGGATGAAGTCCGTGAGCATCTTCACGGTATCCGCGGAGGCGAACGCCTTCATGGTCATCCTCCGGAAGTTCGGGGACGCGAAGGCGCCCCTGAGCCAGGAGGACAGGTCGTCGTCGGCGTTGTACTTGTCGATCAGGCCCTTGAGATAGGGGTCCTTGTACATCTCGGCGCGATACTTGCGGACCACCGGCGACTTCGCGACGTGCTTGGTCCAGACGTCGTCGAGCTTCTGCACCACCTTGAGGGAGAAGATCCCGTCGTGCGTGCCGGGCGCGGGCGTCGGCTTCGCGGGCGGCGCGGCCTTGGGAGGCGCGGCGGACGGCCGGGAAGGAGGTTCGTCGACCGGCCCGCGATGCTCGCCATACTCGGGAGCGGCCGGCTCGGGGAGCGGCGCTTCGTAGGTGACCGCGGGCGCCTCCGGGCTCGGCGCCGCCGGCGCGGCCGGCGCGGGAGCGGCGGAGGCGGCGGGCCTTTCGGGGAAGCCCTCCGTGCGAACGTAGTGCGTCTCGTCCTTGCCCCTAAGCCAGAGCGTCAGGAGCATCGTGACGATCGCGACCCCGATCGTCAGCAGTATGACCAGCCAGGGCGCGTTTTGCTTCAGCTCGTCATCGGCCACGGGAAGACCACCCGTTCCGAGGATAGCAGACATCCGGCGGTGCTACAATGAGGTGACACCCGGCCGCGTTCGGCCGGAGAGTGCTTTAGCATGAGCCGCCGTGACGCCGCCGCGGGCAACCCGCTCTTGGACGCGGTCCATGAGGGCACGTCGAAGCAGGGTTTCGAATCGATCCGGCTGGTGACCGGGCGAGGCCCCGTGTCTTGCCGCCTCTATCCCGTCCCCTCGGCGCGAGCGGCCTTGTTCGTCGGCGGCGTCGGCGGCGGCTGGGACACGCCGGCGCACGGGCTATATCCCCGTCTTTGCGCCGACCTGCCGGGGGACGGGATCGCGTGCCTCCGCCTCCGCTTCCGCGACCCCACGCAGTTGGCGGAGGCCGAGTACGACTGCCTGGCGGCCGTCGAGTATCTCGAGCGCCGCCACGCGACGTCCGTGGCGCTGGTTGGCCATTCCGTCGGCGCCGCGGCCGTGCTCCGCGCGGCGGCGCGATGCGCGGCCGTTCGCACGGTCGTCGCGCTGGCCGCGCAAAGCCACGGCGTCGAGGGCGTCGACACGCTCGGGCCGCGCTGCTCCACCTTCTTCATCCACGGCCTCCTCGACCGCCTGCTGCCGCCGGCGTGCTCCACCCGCCTGCACGCCGCCGCTCGGGAGCCGAAGCGGCTCAAATACGTCAACGGGGCGGGCCATCTGCTCGACGAGGCCGCCGAGCAGGTCTACCGCGACCTGCGGGCCTGGCTCGTGCAGGAGTTGCAGGAGCAGGATCCGCGCTCGTATGGGTCTTGACCGTCTGAGACCCCGCTGTTACACTGAAATTGCTGGTCCGTTGCAGTACCGGCGGTTGGACTGAGGGTCTGACTTGGCCTTGGCCTCAACGGAAAAAACCAAGCATGACCCCGGTCTACCGCTGGACCGGGGGCTGCATTTTAGGGCACTGAAATCGGCGATCACGCTGGGGGAGGGGCTCATATGGACAGCAACGAGTACGACGAGCAGGGCCGGAAACTCTTCCTGAACGGCCGCTATGAAGAGTCCCTGGAGACCTTCCGCGAAGGCCTGCGCCGCTTCCCAAAAGACGAGGACTTGGAGCTGGGGATCGGGATGTGCCAGGCCAAACTCGGAAACGTCATCAACGCGGTCGAGACCCTCGAAGCGCTCCGCGCGCGTTGCCCGGACTGGGGCGACGTGCTGTTGGGTCTGACGGACGCATATCTGAAGCTCGGAAGGGTGAACGCCGCCCGGGAGGCGGCGACCGAAGCCATCAAGACGGAGAACGACCCTTCCTTCATACATGAGGTCGCACGGCTGTTCTTCGATCACCGGCGCTACGTGGAGGCGCAGGCGCTTTACCGCCGCGCGGCGGAGGAGTCCGAGCCGTACCCGCCCGCGCATCTGGGCCTCGGGGCGTGCCTGCACCGCCTCGGACGTTTGGACCTCGCGGAGCAGGCGATCCGCGAGGCGATACGGCTGGACCCGGAGTATTGGCCGGCCTGTCAGTATCTCGGGAACCTGCTCTACGAGCTGGACCGCAAGCAGGAGGCCCGGGAGGTGCTCGAGCGCGTGCCGCTGGACGTCACGTGGCACCGCCTCGCCCTCGAGCGGCTCGTGAACATGTCGCCCGAGGAGCAGCCCAAGCGTCGCGCGATGGAGGCGATGCTGCGGCGGGCCCCGGCCAAGAGAGGAGCGAAGGGCGTAGCGGGCATACTGGCGCAACTCGAGCAGCGCTGGAAGGACAAGGACTGAAGCGCTTCGACAGCGCGGGTGCGCTCGCGACGTACGCGGCGGACGAGATCGCCGCGATCATCGGGGCCGCGCGGCGGAAGGGTCGCCGCGCGGCCCTCGCCGTTTGCGGCGGCGAGTCGCCCGGCCCCCTCTTCGCCGAGTTGTTGACGCGGCGCGTGGCATGGGACTCCGTGGACCTGTTCTGGACGGATGAGCGCTGCGTCCCCTCCTCCGATCCGCGCTCGAACTACGGCGCGGCCAGGCGGCTGTTCCTCGACAGGCTCGCCGGCCCTCGGCCGTGCAGCTTCCCCATCGACGGCTCGCAGGCTCCGGCGTGGGGCGCCGGGGACTACGACCGGCTGCTCCGCGGGGCCGCGCCGGCGGGGCTCGACCTGGCGATCAACGGCGTGGGCTCCGACGGCCATACGGCGGGCCTGTTCCCCGGCCAGGCCCCCCTGCGGGAGAAGACCCGCTGGGCCGTGGCGGTGAAGCGCCCCGACGGCCTGCGCGGGGTGACGATGACGCTCCCTTACCTTAATAAGGCGCGGAGGATATGGGTGATCGCGCTGGGCCCGCGCAAGCGTGCGGTCCTGGAGAAGCTGGCGCAGGGCGGCGATCCCGCCTGGCCGGTCCTCAAGCTGCGCTCCCCCCTCTGGCTCGTTAGTTGAGTAAGTTAAGTGGGGACCGTCCCCACTTTACTTACTTAAGATCGTCTTGAGCCAGAGAGGGCGGTCGACCGGGGCAAACAGCCGCTCGAGCGCGCCCGAGTAGGTCGCGGGGTCCGGGGGCGGGCTCGTCCGCGCGCGCTCCACCTTCTCGCGCAGGTCCGCCTCCCCCGCCACCGGGAGCGCGTCGGGGCCGAGCAGGTCGCAGGGGTGGACGTCCACCAGCGCGTCGGGCCGGAAACGCACCGCCGCGCGCCCGCGGCTCAGGGCCTCGAGGCCCGCGGTGCTGGCCGCGAATACCACGCACGCGGCCGAGCCGAGGAGCTCCTCGAGCGCGCCGTCCGCCGCGCGCGCCGGAAACGGCAGGCGCTCGGCGAGCTGCGGCTCGGCGGGGTGCGGCTTCACGACGATCGAGAATCCCTCGCCCCCCGACGGGTACGCGCGCGCGACGGCATCGAGCAAGGCCTCCGCGTAGCGCGCGTTCTCGGGGAGGAGCACCAGCACGTCTTTTCCCGGCGGACCGAGCGGTTTGGGCCCCCCCGCGGAGAAGCGGCGGCTCCCGCCGTTCGCCAGGCGCGCCCCGGGAAGTCCACCCGCCGCCAAGAGCGCGCGCGGGTGCTCCCCCGCCGTGAGGACGACGTCGGGCAGCGGGCAGCCCTCCGCCTCCCGCGCGCCCAAGAACCACGACAAAAGCAGCGGCGGGACCGTGCTGTGCGCGTAGCCCACCGAGCGCACCCCCGCCTCGCGGGCGGCCAGGACGAGGAACTTCTCCTGAGGCTGCGCCTCCCAGGGCAAGACGACGGCGCGCCACGGCGCCGCCTTCAAGAGGCTCCGGGCGGCGTCCAAGAAGAACAGATGCGCGCAGCGGCCCTTTCGCGAGACGTCGTGCCACCACTCTCGCTCGAGCAGCGGGCCGATGTCGAGCCCCGCGAGCCGGACGGAGTCCGGCGGCTCGGGCGGCCGCGCGAGCAGCGCCCGCACGAAGCCTAGCAGCGTGCCGTAGGCGACGAGCGGCAAAAAGCGTGGCTTGCGGCAAAGCGTGGTCTCGTACCCGGAGACGTCGGGGTCGGCGGTGCGGTAGACCGCCGCCCCGCCGGCCTCGAGCTCCTCCTCGAGCCCGGGGAGGTACGCGTCCGCCCAGCCGTGATCGACGGCCACGGCGCGCGGCGTCACGTACGAGTACAAGAGCACGGCAGACGCGGCGGGCGGCGCGGGCCGCGGCAGGACGAGATGCGCGAGCCGGCTCGCGGCGATCCGCAGCGCCCAATACAGTCGCCGGAGGGCGCCCAGCGCCAGGGCCGCCACCCGGCGCCGCACCAGGCCGCTCGGCGGCGCGACGTCGACGCGCGGACGGCCGGCGACCGCCGGGCCGAGCGCGCGGAGCACCCACGGGTCCTCGACGACGACGGTGAGCTCGGCGGCCCCGAGCGGCTTCGGCTCGGCGGCCAGCCGTTCCCCGGCCGCCAGCTGGCAGCAGCCCCAAAAGAGGTCCGACGCGGCCCAGGACTTCCACGAGAGCGTTCCCGCCCACCATGCCTCCGGCTCCTGGTCCCGCCCCAGCTCGGCGACGAGATCGAGGAACGGGCCGCGCAGCCGCTCGGCCTCCCGGTGGAGCGCGCCGCCCAGCGGCAAGGGCGCCGAGCCGTAGAGCGCCTCAAGCTCTCTACGCTCGGAGACGCCGGCGCCGAGATACGTCCACGCGCCCGAGTGGGGAGCATCCGACGGGCCGCGGAAGCGGATCATGCCAGGCCGAGCGCCTTCGCGAGCCCGCGCAGGTCGGGCAGCACGACGACGTCCTTCGGGAAAGGGCTTTCCCGGCCGGGCTCGACGACGCCGACGAAGGCCGACCCGGCGGCCCGGGCGGCGTCGTAGTCGTTGATCGCGTCGCCGACCATCGCGAGCTCTCCGGGAGCGGATCCCGAGGAAGCGGCGGCGCGGCGGAGGATCTCCGCCTTCTTCGACGGGCTGCCGAAGACCCCGGCGAAGCGGCTCGCGAGTCCGCGGCGCTCGACGATGCGGCGCAGCTCATCCTCCGGAGTGCCGGACGCGACGTACAGGGGCACACGACCCTGCGCGAAGTCGAGGAACTCCCGCGCGCCGGGGACCCATTCGGCGGCGACGACGCCCTCCTCGACGAGCTCGTTGAAGCGGCGCCCGAGGGAAGCCTCCTCGTCCGCCGGGAGCTCCCGGCGCAGCACCTCGCGGTACGCCCACCGGAATTTCTCGAAGCGTGAGATGCCGCCGTTGGCGAGGTGGTAGTCCACGATCCGCCGCCGCGCCTGGGGGGCTTCCCCCGCGAACAGCTCCGCGAAGGCCTTCGTCTTCACGTCGACGGACTGCAGGACGACACCGTCGAAGTCCAAGACGACGGCCTTGAGCATTACCGGCGCGCTTTCTTCGGCCGCGGCAGCGGGGCACCCGGGCCGCCAGGCCCGGAGAGCCCCTTGTGCGGGGCGGCCTTCTCGCCGCTCATCGCGGTCAGGATGTCCATGAGCCCTTGGCCCATGTCGGTGTAAAGCGTGCCGACCAGCTTCTTGCCGAGCCTCGGGTGATAGACGTAGGGCGTGATGTTGTAGTGGGCGGTGTTGGGCTCGCCGCCGAGCTCGACCTTCACCTTGCCCCCGAGCATCTCGCGGATCATCTCCAGCAGGTCCCGCACGCGCATGGGCTGATGTCCGGTGAGGATGATCGGGAGGTTCGCGTACTCGGGCTTGAGGATCTCGACGGAGAGCCTGGCCGCGTCGGAGACGTGGATGTACTCGCGCAGCTCGTCGCCGGTGCCGCCGTAGCGGACCCGGCCCTCGGCGCGCGCCATCTGCAGCAGCTTCCAGACCGCGTTCGTCTCGCCGCAGCGGCGGCCGTAGAGGGAGCCGTAGCGAAGGATCGTGTAGCTCAGGCCGAACTCGTCGTGATAGACCTCGGCCGCCTGCTCGCAGGCCTGCTTGCTTACGCGGTAGAACGAGCCCGAGTTGCTGTAGACGTAGACGCTGGACGCCAGCACGAAACGCTCGGCCTTGGCTTTACGGGCCGCCTCGAGGATATTGACGTTCCCGACGACGTTGACCTGCATCGTCTCGACGGGACGGCGGCGGGCGTCGTCGATGTCGGCGATCGCCGCGAAGTTATATATGTAGGAGCAACCCGCCGCCGCTCGGCGGGTCGCTTCCGCGTCCAACACGTCTCCGACGATCATCTCCTGTCCTTCCTGCAGATACGGCGACGGAGCCCGGTCGAAGATCCTCACCGCGTACCCGGCCTCGGTCAAAGCGTCCGCGACGTGGCTGCCCAAGAAACCCGAGCCGCCGAAGACCACCGCTTTCTTCATAGGAGTCCCTCCGCCTTGAGGCCGTCGATCAGGTTGCGCGCCGCCTCGCTCTCCATCCGCAGGCGGCACTCCTTCGCCGCCGAGCCCATGTGCGGCGTCAGCACCGCGGTCGCGCACTCCTTCAGCGGGCCGTCGTAGGGCTCGCGCTCGAACACGTCGATGCCCGCGCCTCCGACCGCGCCGCTCTTGAGCGCCTCGGCGAGCGCGGCCTCATCGACGAGCCCGCCGCGCGACGTGTTGACGACGATCGCGCCCCGCCTCAGCTTGGCGAGTCGCTCGCGCGAGAGCAGGCCGCGCGTCTCGGGCGTGAGCGGGGCGTGCACGCTCACGACGTCGGCGACCTCGAGCGCCGCCTCGAGGCCGACGAGCTCCACGCCCGGCTCCGCCTTCACGAACGGGTCGTGGACGAGGAGCCGGCACCCGAACGCCTTGAGGATCGTCCCGACTCTGCGCCCGATCCGCCCGTAGCCAAGCAGGGCCACCGTCTTCCCGCCGAGCAGAGCGCCTTGCAGCTGCTTCCACTGGCCGGCGCGCAGCGCCCGGTCCGCCTCGGCCACGCGGCGCAGGCACGAGAGGATTAACGCGATCGCGAGCTCCGCCACCGCCTCCGACGGGGCTTCCGGCGTGCTGTAGACGCGGATGCCGAGCCTCTTGGCGGCGTCTTGGTCGACGTTGTCGAGGCCGACGCCGCAGCGCGAGATGACCTTCAGGTGGGTCCGCGCCGACTCCAGCACCCTGCCGGTGAGCGGCTCGAGCCCCGCGATCAGCCCGGCGGGGCGCCGCTCCTGGAGCAGGCCTTGGATCTCGGCCTCGGTCAGCTTGCGGCCGTGCGGGTTGAGGTGGATCTCGAGGCCGGCGCGCTCGAGCGCCTCTCGCGGCGCGGGATCGCCCGCCCCGAACGAGGAGGTCGTCACGAGCACGGGGCGGCTCATCCGACGGGCTCCTTGGCGCCTCGGGTCTTCGCGACCTTCGCGGGGACGCCGACCGCGACCGAATAGGGCGGGATGTCCTTCGTCACGACGCTGTGGGCGCCGATCACCGAGCCCCGGCCGATGGTCACGCCGCGCGTCACGACGACGTGCGAGCCGAGCCAGACGTCGTCCTCGATCACGATCGTCCCGCTCACGCGCTCCTGCTCCCGGATCGGACGCGTCACGTCGGAGAATCCGTGGTCGGCCGCCCGAAGGACGCAGTAGGGCCCGATCAGGACGTCGTCGCCGATGCGGATCTCGCCGTGCGAGCCGTCGATCACGACGCCGACGTTGAAGGTCACCCGGGAGCCGATCGAGACGGTCTCCGCTCCGAAGATCTTGAAGCCGGACATCGCCGCGAAGTGGCCGCAGGCCTTGAGGCGTCCGCGGTAGAACCAGCGCCGGAGCGTGTAGCCGACCTTGCCGTCGGGGAGGAGCGCGACCAACTGCTGAAGCCAGGAGGCGAGCTCGCTCACGATCGGACCGGCGACGGCTCCGCCTCGGTGTAGCCGTGCTTGCGCAGCCAGAACTCGACCCCGGGCATCTGCCACTCGTAGTCGACGTCGCAGCCGCCCCACTGCTTGATGGGGTGGATCTTTTGGCCCATCCACTTCTGCGGAAGCAGCCCGTCCTGCAGGGCCTCGAGGCAGCGCGGCCGCACCACCGAGACGCTCATGTCGGCGAACCACACGTCGCCCTGCGAGTCGCGGTCGCAGTTGAGCGTCTTGGGGTCGCCGAAGGTCGTAAACGGCACGAAGGGCTCGAGGAAGCCTTCCTTCGTCTCGCGCCGGGCGCGCAGCGGGCTCCACATGTTGTAGCGCGACACGCTGACGGCCGAGTCGGCCGAGGGGTTCGCCCGCAGCGCCGCGATCCCCTGGTCGATGAGCGCTCCGTCGACCGTCGCCGCGTTGCAGAACAGCAGCACGAGCAGCTCGAGCGGGGAGCCCTCCGCCTTGACCTCGTCGCGGATGAGGCGGTAGCCGTGGGCGAACGCGTCCTCGCCGAGGGCCTGGGGCGTGCACAGCTCGGCGGGCCGGTCGATCACCCGCGCGCCGTACTCCCGGGCGACCTCCTTGATCCGCGGCGAGTCGGTGGAAACGTAGGTCCGCTCGACGAACTTCGAGGCCTTGGCCGCGAGCAGGGGATAGGCCATCAGCGGCCGGCCGAGGACGGGAGCGGTGTTCTTTCCGGGAAAGCCGCGGCTGCCGTCGCGGCCCAGCATGAGCGCGCAGATCATGTCGAAATTCTCTTGGGATTATATCAATTTGATAGAATCCCCTTTGCCTCCGCATGACCAACCTCCGATTCGCGATCATCGGCTGCGGCCGCATCGCGAAGAACCACGTCGGCCCTCTCAAGGACTCCTCGCGGGCGAAGCTCGTCGCGGTCTGCGACCTGAAGGTGGGGCTCGCCCAGACGCTGGCCGCCCAGCACGGCGTCCGGGCCTACTCGAACTACCACCAGATGCTCGCAAAGGAGAAGGTCGACGTCGTGAGCATCCTGACGCCGAGCGGCATGCACCCCACCCACGCGCTCGACGTCATCGAGACCTACGGCAAGCACGTCCTCGTCGAGAAGCCGATGGCGCTCTCCCTGCGCGACCTCGTCCGGATGAAGACCGCGGCCGACCGCAAGGGAGTGAAGATCTTCCCCGTGTACCAGAACCGCTACAACAAGGCGGTCCAGCGCGTCCGGCGGGACCTGATGCGCGGCGCGCTCGGCAAGGTGGCGGTCGGGGCGGTCCGGCTGCGCTGGTGCCGGGGCCAGGCCTACTACGACCGCGACCCGTGGCGCGGGACCTGGGCGATGGACGGCGGCGCGTTCACCAACCAAGGCATCCATTATCTCGACCTGCTGCAGTATCTCCTCGGCGACCCCGAGACCGTCTACGCCCGCACCGCAACAAGGCTCGTGGACGTCGAGGTGGAGGATACCGGCGTAGGCGTCCTCTCCTTCGAGTCGGGCGCGCTCGGCTCCGTCGAGGTGACGACGGCCGCGCGGCCCGCCGACATCGAGGCGTCGATCTCCATCCTCTCCGAAAGGGGCACGACCGTGCTGTCGGGCATCGCGTCCAACCAGCTCGTGACCTACACGCTGGACCCCGAGGCCTGCAAGACCGCGTGCGAGGACTTTCCGGACCCCTACGGCTTCGGGCACTGGCCGTTCTACGCCGACGTGGCCGCCGACCTCCTCGACGGCATCCCGCACCCGGTGGGCTTCCAGGAGGGCACGCGGGCGATCCGGCTCCTCAACGCCTTGTATCGCTCGGCCGAGGACGGCCTGCCGGTTGAGTTCGCGAAGCGCCCCGCCTCCCGCAAGCTCGGCAAGCCGGACGCGGACCTGAGCCGCCTGTACGAGGCCATCCGGCCATGAAGGTCCTCGTCACCGGCGGGGCGGGCTTCATCGGCTCAAAGCTCGCCCAGCGCCTCTGCGACGACGGACACGAAGTGTCCGTCGTCGACAATCTCTCGACGGGCTCCCGCGACAACGTCCCGAAAGCCGCGGAGTTCATCAAGCTCGACCTCGCCTCCCCGAGTTTCGAGAAAAAGCTGCCCGCCGGCCCCTTCGACGCGGTCTGCCACCTCGCCGCGCAGTCCTCCGGGGAGATCTCCTCGGAGGACCCGGGCTACGACCTGCGCGCCAACGCGGGCTCGACCGTCGGGCTCGCGCGCTGGTGCCTCCGCCAAGGGCCCCCGCGCTTCCTCTACGCCAGCTCGATGGCGGTCTACGGCGATCTGGAGACGCTTCCGGCCCGCGAGTCGTCTCCCTGCGCGCCGTTGTCGCCGTACGGCGTCTCGAAGCTCGCGTCCGAGCACTTCCTGAGGATCGCCGGGCGCGAGGGGCTCAAGTCGACCAGCCTCCGCATGTTCTCCGTCTACGGCCCCGGCCAGAACATGGGGAACCTGAAGCAAGGCATGGCGAGCATCTACCTCGCCTACATCCTGCGCGGGCTGGAGGTGCCGGTGAAGGGCTCGCTCGACCGCTTCCGCGACTTCGTCTACGTGGACGATGTCGTGGACGGCTGGGTCGCCGCCCTCGGCAAGCCCGAGACCCTCTCCCTCGTCTACAACCTCGGCAGCGGCAAGCAGACGACGGTCCGCCAGCTCCTCGGCGCGCTGCTGCGCGCCACGGGCAAGCCGGACGCGTACCCGATCGCAGAGAAGGCCCCGACGCCGGGCGACCAGTTCGGGCTCTACGCCGATATCACCCGAGCCCGCGCCGAGCTCGGCTGGCAGCCGAAGACGGCGCTCGAGGACGGCCTCAAGGCCATGGCGGAGTGGGCCGGCGCGGCGACGCCGGGAGGACGAAAGCGATGAGCGCTCCGGCGTGCTACCTCTGCCGCGGCCAAGAGCACGAGAC
Source organism: Elusimicrobiota bacterium (assembly GCA_016207565.1). GTDB lineage: Bacteria > Elusimicrobiota > Elusimicrobia > UBA1565 > JACRDR01 > JACRDR01. The sequence continues at coordinate 5,045 of JACQPK010000341.1, read as the reverse complement.
CCTCGGGGCGGAGGTGTTTCAGGCTCCCGGGAGCAAGGTCTACAAGTGCCGGGGCTGCGAGCTCGTCTTCCTGCACCCGATCATGACGCCCGGCGAGGAGAAGGCGTTCTACCAGGCGGACTGGGACAAGTACATGGCGGGCCGCTCCGGCCCGGGCTGGAAGAGCCCCGAGTCCCATTTCGTCTCGTACCAGCCGGAGGGCGAGCGGCGGCTCGCGCTGGTCCGGCCTTACCTCAAGGCGGACGACTCGGCGCTCGAGATCGGCAGCGCGACCGGCTACTTCCTCGATGATCTCCGCGGCTACGTGCGCGAGGTGACCGGGGTCGAGCCGAACCCGCTCCAGCGAGAGCACGCCGTCTCCCGCGGGCTAAAGACCGTGAGCGACGTCGCGGAGCTGGGCGAGCGGACATTCGACGTGATCTTCGGCTACTACGTCTTCGAGCATTTCCGGGACCCGGTCCAGACGGCGAAAGACCTCAAGAAGCGTCTCAAGCCGGGCGGCCGGCTCGTCCTCGAGGTGCCCAACGTCGACGACGTCCTGCTCGGCCCGTACCGCATCCCCGCGTTCGCGCCCTTCTACTGGCAGAAGGCCCACTACTTCAACTACTCCCAAAAGACGTTCGCCGCCGTGCTGGAGCGCGCGGGGTTGACCTGCGAGGTGCTGCCGGTCCAGCGCTACGACCTCTCGAACCACATGGTGTGGATGATGGAGCAGAAGCCGGGAGGGGCGGGGCGGTTCAAGGAGCTCTTCACGCCCGCCCTCGAGGCGGCCTACGCGGACGCGCTCAAGGCACGGTGGCGCTGCGACACCGTGATGGCCGTGGCGAGGGCCGCGTGACGCGCCGGGTCGCGCTCATCACCGGCGCCTCCGGCGGCGTCGGCTCGGCGCTCGCGCGCGCGTTCGCCGCCGACGGCTGGACCCTCGCGCTCCACTGCGGCGCGCGCGAGGCCCGGGCACGCCGGCTGGCGGCGGAGCTGAGGCGCGCCGGCGGAAAGGCCGAGGTGTTTCGCGCGGACTTCCGCGACTTGCGGCGGGCGCAGGCCCTCGTCGAGCGCGTGACGTCCAAGCTCGGCCGGCTCGACCTCCTCGTCAACAACGCCGCCTCGATGGCGGACTACCGGGATTTCCTCGAGCTCTCCCCCGCCGCGTGGGAGGAGGCGTTCCGCGTGAACGTGACCGCGGTCTTCTTGCTGTCGCGCGAGGCGTTCAAGGCGATGAAGCGCCGGGGCGGAGGGCGCATCATCAACATCAGCTCGATCGCGGCGAAATACGGCGGCTCGCCGAAGTCGCTCCATCACGGCGCCTCGAAGGCGGCGGTCGAGGCGATCACCGCCGGACTCGCGCGTTTCGGCGCCCCGCACAAGATCCTGGTCAACGCGATACGCCTCGGGGTCATCGACACCGACATCCACCGGCGCCTGAAGCGGGACATGAAGAGCCGCGTCCGCCTCATCCCGCTCAAGCGCATGGGCCGGCCGGAGGAGGTCGCCCGCATGGCCGTGTTCCTCGCCGGTCCCGGGGGCTCCTTCATCACGGGGCAGGTCCTGCCGGTCACCGGCGGCGAGTGAGGGTCCCATCAGAGCGCTGGCCAAGAAAGCCGTAGAGGGCCTGTTCGCCGCGTTGGGCTACAAGGCCGTCGTCTTCCGCAACGGCGGCAAGGCGGACTTCGTCGCCTTCGACCGGAACTCGGTCTCGTCGTTCTTCCACAAGGACGACGTCCGCGCGCTCTACGAGGAGTCGCTCAGGGCCTCGAGGATGGAGTGGAGCGACAACTTCAGCAAGCAGTGCCGCTTCTACTCGCTCTACCAGCTCGCGCGGCACGCCGTGCGCGACCACCCGGAGCTCGACGCCGCCGAGTGCGGCTGCTGGAAAGGCCACTCGACGCATTTCGTCTCGACGCTGCTCCGCCGGGGAGGCTTCAAGGGGACGTTCCACGTCTTCGACTCCTTCGAGGGCGGGCTCTCGGCTCTCTCGGCCCACGACAAGAACGAGCGCTACGAGCTGACGCCCGCGCAGGTGAAGGCGCAGAAGGAGCTCTTCGCCTCGACCGAGGAGGAGGTCCGCCGCGTCCTCCAGCCCTTCCCGTTCGCGAAGCTCTACAAGGGCTGGATCCCGGAGCGCTTCGCGGAGGTCGCGGACCGGAAGTTCTCGTTCGTCCACATCGACGTCGACCTCTACGAGCCGATCCGCGACAGCCTCGCGTTCTTCTTCCCCCGGCTGGCCGAAGGCGGCGCGCTCGTCCTCGACGACTACGGGTTCGCGGAGTTCCCGGGCGCCAAGAAGGCGGCCGACGAGTACCTGGCGGACAAGAAGGTCCGCTTCTTCTTCGAGTCGCCGACCGGCGGCGCCTTCCTAATAAAGTAAAAAAGTAAACCTTGGGGACTGTCCCCAAGGTTTACTATTTTTACTGGACTTGGTGGCGCAGGCGCCAGGTGCCGTTTTCGCGGGTCCAGAGGTGGGGCGAGCGGAAGCGGTCCGCGAGCTCGAGGAAGCTCTCCTTCGTGACCTTCGGGGTCTTGAAGCGCGCGGACGCGACCGGGAACTCCTTGGGCCCGAGGCTCAGGTAATCGAAGATCTCCTGGGCGAAGCGCTCGGGCCATTCCCCGTCGAAGCGCCGGACCAGCGCCACGCCTTCCTCCCGCGTGATGTCCCCGCTTCGGATCTCCTGCGAGGCGTCGTAGGTCGCGCGGCCGATGCCGAACTTTACGTGCGTCGTGAAGTAGTGGAAGTCGTCGATCCGGTCGTCGATCGAGTTGTACTTGCTGTAGGTGCCCGGCGTGCGCTCCGGCGAGGCCTCAAAGCCCGCGTTCTCGACCGCGTGGTAGTAGCAGCTCTGGGGGTGCCACTTCAGGTAGTAGCCGGTGTAGTGCACCTCGACCTTGAGCCGGTGCAGCGACTCCGGATCGGCGGGCAGGTACGGCTCAACGTCGTTCTGCTCGAGCCCGTACTCCTCCTTGAGCTGCTTGAGGGACGTCCCGCCCAGGAAGATCTTCGCCTGGTCGGGCGCCGTGAAATACTCCCAGTCGCGGACCGGCTTCATGTTGTCGCCGGTGGGATTGCCGTACTCGGCCTCATTCTCCCCGTAGAAGATCAGGGGGATGCCGAACTTCGCCGCGAGCTTCGGCGCCAGCGCCTTCTGGCCGATGATGAAGGGCTGGAAGGGATGGAAGAGGTTCTCGACCGCCAGGCGGGTCAGGAGCCGGTGGACGCGGCCGTTCGGCGTGCACAGGTAGTTGTCGAAGCCCGAGTGGATCCAGCCCTGGAAATTCTTCCAGCCCCACGGCGTGTAGATGTGGGGCGCCCAGGTGACGGTGAGCGGGTGCATCCCGAACCTGTATTTCAGGACGTGCGCGGCGTAAATCGAGTCCTTGCCGCCGGAGCCAGGCACGAGGCAGTCGTAGGAGCCGTCACCTTTGCGAAAACGATCGCACAGCTCGCGCAGCTCGGCCTCGCGCTCGTCCCACTTGATGAAGGCGCGCTTGCGCTCGGCGAAGCGGCAGGCGTCGCAGACGCCTTCGCCGTCGAAGGCGATCGTCTGCTTCTTGGACTCCTTGGTGTGCGAGTACTCGACGGTGGAGTTCGGCCGCTGGTTCGAGATCACGCAGTGGCGGCAGAACCTCACCTCGAGGGGCAGGCCGAAATACGTCTCCAGCTTGGCCTCGGCGCGGGTCTCTTGCGGCATTGGGGACCCATTATAGGAAATTGCTACGATGGCCGAATGGCGTCGATCCGCGTCATCCCGCGCCTCGACGTGAAGGCGCCGAACCTGGTCAAGGGCATCCACCTCGAGGGGCTCCGCGTCCTCGGCAAGCCCGCCGATTTCGCCCGCCGCTACTACGAACAAGGCGCCGACGAGCTCCTCTACATCGACATCGTGGCGAGCCTCTACGGGCGCAACAACCTCATCGGGATCGTCGAAGACACGACCCAAGACGTCTTCATCCCGATCACCGTGGGCGGAGGCGTACGCTCGGTTTCGGACATCGTCGCGCTCCTGCGGGCCGGGGCCGACAAGGTCGCGGTCAACACGGCCGCGGTCAAGCGCCCCGAGTTCCTCCGGGAGGCCTCGCAGGCCTTCGGCTCGCAGTGCGTGGTGCTGTCGATCGAGGCCAAGCGCCAGCCGAACGGTTCATGGGAAGCCTACACCGACAACGGCCGGGAGCGCAGCGGCCTCGACGCGATCGAGTGGGCGCGCCGCGGAGAGTCGCTCGGTGCCGGGGAGATCCTGATCACCTCCGTCGACCGGGAAGGGACGCAGAAGGGCTACGACTGGGAGCTCGTCCGGCGGGTTTCCTCCGCGGTGGGGCTCCCCGTCATCGCGAGCGGGGGCGCCGGCTCGGCCGAGGACCTCTCGCGCGCCGTGCACGAGTGCGGCGCCGACGCGGTGAGCGCCGCCCACCTCCTCCACTACGGCAAGCTCTCGATAGCCGAGGCCAAGCGCGCGCTCGCCTCGGCCGGCCTGGCGGTGCGCCCATGAGGGCCGGCGCCGCCGGTCAGCCGGGCCGGGGGCGGCCGGGCTGCTGCTTTTGAAGGCCGTCGGCGAGGCGTTGTGCCTCCTCGAGCCAGGCCAGCTTATCGGCGAGGCTCAGGCGGGCGAGGCGGACGGCCTGGGCCCGCTCGTGGCCCTCGAAGCCGGACTCCCACCGCCTATCGTCGTCGCGCGCTTCAGCCACTTTCCTGGTCCGCGCGGATCCGCCGCAGGTGCTCGATGTCGTCGAGGTCCCTGGGGCGACCGGCGCGCCGCTTGAGAATGATCAGATCGTCGAAGGAGACGAAGCTCGCGGGCAGGCCGGCAGCGACGTCGAAGCGCTGCGCGCGGGCGTAGGCCGCCGCGAAATCGAAAGGAGGCTCGACGAACAGGTCGATCTCGGTCGCCGGCTGCGCCGGACTCGACAAGGAAAAGACCTTGAGGTCCTTCTCTCGGATCCACGAGGCGCGCTTGCCCGCGTCGGCGAAGTCCTCGATGGCGACGGGAGCGCGAGGGCGGTAGCCCAGGGCGCCCAGGGCTTTCAGTCCACGGCGGAGGTTTTCCTCCTCGAAGTCG
>JACQPK010000325.1 GCA_016207565.1 Elusimicrobiota bacterium | reverse complement strand
GCGAGCGCCGGCACGGCGGGGCTCCGCCCCGCCAGAAACTGGCCGGGCTCGCCGTCCACAGCAAGGACTACGCGCTCAAGCGCAAGGACGGGGTCATCGAGGAGTGGACCGGCGACGTGTACTACCACCAGCTCGAGCGCGACGTATGGGCCGATTGGGCCGAGCGACGGCACGACGGCGACCGCTGGCACCTGCGCGGCCGCGTCCGCGCCGTGTGGCGCATGCGGGACCGGACCGTGCTCGAGGCGAGCGGGCACGAGGCGCGCCACGACGGCGAGCGCGACACCGGCCACATGCTCCCGCTCCCCGGGAGCCTGCTCCAGTTCTCGCGCAAGCACGCGGATATCCCCGAGCCCGACCGCGGGGTCGCGCGCCGGCTCGACTGGGACATGCGCGCGAACCGGATGGTCCTCGACGGCGACGTCCGGACCTGGGGCCCCAGCGGCAAGAGCTGGGCGGACCGGGCCGCCTACGACGTCGAGGGCCGGCGGCTGGAGCTCACGGGCGGCCGCCCGGTGCTCGTCTCCGGAGCCACGGACTGGAACGGCGCGGTCCAGGCCGACCGCGTCTCGGCCGCCGACCGCCCGCGCGGGATCACCGCGGACGGAAAGGTGCGCGGCTGGGTGCTCTTCGAGGACCGCCCCGCCCGGATGAAGGCCCTGAGATGAAGCTCGAGGCCCGGAAGCTGATCAAGGACTACGGCGAGCGCCGGGTCGTCCGCGGCATCGATCTCCACGTGTCCGCCGGCGAGATCGTCGGACTCCTGGGGCCCAACGGCGCCGGCAAGACCACGACGTTCTACAGCCTCGTCGGATTCATCCGCCCGGACGGCGGCGGCATCGTGCTCGACGACCAGGACATCACGGCGCTGCCGATGTACCAGCGCGCGCGGCGCGGCGTGGGCTACTTGGCGCAAGAGCCGACCGTCTTCCGCGGGCTGACCGTCGAGCAGAACCTGCGCGCGATCCTCGAGCGCACCATCCGCTCGCGGCTAGAGCAGATGCGCCGCGTGAAGGACCTCCTCGAGGAGTTCGGCCTCTGGCGGCTCCGGCATCAGCAGGCCTCGACCCTCTCCGGCGGAGAAAAGCGCCGGCTCGAGGTCGCCCGCGCGATGATCCAGGACCCGAAGATCATTCTCCTCGACGAGCCCTTCGTGGGCATCGACCCGATCACGATCGGCGAGCTCAAGAAGACGATCTTCGGCCTGCGCGAGCGCGGGATCGGCTTCCTGATCACCGACCACAACGTCCGCGAGACGCTGCCGATCATCGACCGCGCGTACCTGATCTACGACGGCCAGATCCTCTTCGCGGGCACGACGAAGGAGCTGACGGAGAACCCCAAGGCCCGCGAGTTCTACCTCAGCAAAGACTTCCAGATGTAGCTACTCGGCCTTCGGGGGCCAGCCGAGGAAGGAGACGCCGTGCTCGGGCGTCGCGCGCGTGCCGCGTACGGAGGCGGGAGGCAGGTTCGCCACGGCGGCCCGCCAGGCGCCGGCGGTCCGGAGCTCCTCGGGAACGGCCCAGGCGAGGTCCCAGCGCTCGTCGACCCGCTCGGCCACGAGAGCGGCCGTCTTGTGGGCCACGAAGAACGGATTCTCCTCGAGGCGCGTGTCGAAGGTGAGGCGGGTCCGCAGGAACCGCCCGAAGCGACGGACGTCCGTCAGCATCATCTCTCCGACGGTGCCGATCGCGTCGCCGAGTGTCCGTCCGGCGGCGGCCGGGGCGCGGACCGTGGCGCCGACCGCGGCGCGGAACTCAGGGTCCTGCGCGATGTCGCCCCAGAGGGACGGCCGGGCGGCCTCGACCGCCGCGGGCCGGGCGAAGCTGCCCGCCAGCGAGGCCGGCACGGCCGCCAGCACGGCCACGAGCAGCGCGAGAGCTCCGCGGGACAGGGGGCGCATCGCTCATGAGTCTATGCGGAAGGTGTTACGCGGGTATTTCGCGCGCGTTTCGCCTGTGTTTCCCGTCCTGCGGCGGTTCTTAGTATACTTCCGGCGAGGAGAACGCCCATGAAGATTTTCCCCTGGCTCGCGCTCGCCGCACTCGTCGCCGCCGCGCCGCTGTACGCGGAGGACGCGCCCGAGGTCCCGGTGGAGGAGCCGAAGGCCGAGGCCGCGCCCGCGAAGGAAGAGGCCGCGGAGCCCGCGCCGGAGCCGGACAAGGCGCCGCCCGCGACCGAGCCCGAGGCCAAGCCCGCGCCGGCGGCCAAGAAGCCGGCCGCGAAAGCGCCGGCCAAGGAAGAGAAGGCCGCCGAGCCCGAGCAGGAGCCGCTGCCGCCCGTCAAGGAACCGCCCGCCCGGAGTGCGGAGTTGAAAAAGGCTTTGGAGGTGCCCGCCAAGAAGGCCGAGGAGTTCAAGCCGGTCGGCGCGGCGGCGCCTTACGTCGGCGTGATCGACGCGTACGGCGAGGCCCAGAAACACTTCTCCGCGTGGGTGAAGGAGGTCTCCGGACAGGCCAAGGAGCTCTCGGACCGCGAGACCACGCTCAAGGCCGAGATCGAGTCCAAGGAATCCCAGACGACCAAGCTCAAGCTCACCGGCTCGAAGTCCTCGAAGGAGCAGCTCAAGCAGCTCGCCCAGGAGACGAAGGCGCTCTGGCGGGAGCTGGACAAGCTCGAGGCGGAGCGGAACGCGCTCAAGCGAGGCATCTCGCGCGCGGCGACGGCCAAGGTCCGCGAGCTGAACGCGTCGATCAACGAAAGCCTCAGCACCGCCCAGCAGGCCGACTAGCACGAAAGTTGACACTGGGGACTGTCCCCAGTGTCAGCTTTCGCTCAGGTGTAGAGCTCGAGGTGGGCGTGCAGGCCGCCCGCGCGCCCACGGCGCACCGCCCGCGTGAATAGCCGTTCGGCTTCCGTCGTGCGGCCCAGCGCGTGCAGCGCTTGCGACAGCGCGACCTCCGATAGGCATTCGCCCCGCAGCTCGTTGCCCCGGCTGAACGCCGCGAGCGCCCGCTCAAGGAGCGGCGCCGCCTCCCGCGGGCGGCCGTCGTCTAAGCGCAGCTTGCCGAGGCCCCAGTCCACGTAAGCCAGGTCGACCGGATCCCCTAAACTCGAGTACAGACCGCGCGCCAGCCGGTAGTGCCGCTCGGCCTCCGCCCGCTTGGCCTGCTGGCGCAGGCTGTTGGCCAGCCCGCAGTGGGCGTAGGCCTGCGCGAAGCGGTCGTCCGTGCGCGCGAACGACTTCATCGCGAGGCGATACCAGCGCTCGGAAGACCTCAGATCGCCTTGGATGCGCGTGACGCCGCCGAGGCCGAACACCGCGTAACCCTCCGCCGACGCGTCGCCGGCGCGGCGCGCCAGCGCCCGCGAGCGCTCGAACGCGCGGCGCGAGCCCTCGAGGTCGCCCGAGAACCGGAGCGCCCCGCCGATCGCCCAGAGCAGAAACGAGGCGCGCGATAGGTCCCGCTCGCGCAGGGCGCCCGCGAGCAGGCGCTGCAACTCGGGAAGGCACCGGGACCAGCGGCCCTCGGCCCGCGCGACGAGGACGCGCTCCAGGCGGATCTTCGGCAGCGCCCACGCGCCGTCCGCGCGCCGGGCCAGGCGCTCGGCGGAATCGAGCAGCGCCGTCGCCCGCGCGGTGTCCCCCACGGAGCGGAGCCCGGCCGCCGAGCCAAGCGCGGCCTCGAGCCACACGTGCGGGTCGCGCTTGGCGAAAGACAGCAGGCGCCGGTAGAGCTCCTCGGAGCGGCCGAAGAAGCCTTGGCCGCGCAGGGCGTCGGCCTCGACGAGGTCCCGCTCGCCTCGGAGCGCCGCCGGGATCCGGGCGCGGCCCGGGAGGAGCCGCAGCGCCTCCCGGAGCCCGCCGTCCTCGAGCGCTTGGCGCGCGCGCTCGAGCCGTTCGATCGACACTTGCGTTTCTATCCGGTGCGTCCCTGGTCTCTCGTTACGCCAGTCGATCGAGACCTGGCGCGCTACCTCATTCTACAACATGTCCCGCGGGTCGGCGGGCCAGTCGACCGCCGGGCGCGTGGGCCGCTCGGCCGGCGGCAGGCCGGCCCAGCGGGCGAGCGCGTCGAGCTCGAGCTTGAGCTCCAAGACGAGCTCGAGGCCGTTGGCGGAGCGGAGGCGGTATCTCGCCTCCTGCCACTCGGGCCCGGAGGCCTTCCCCTCGAGCGCGATCAGCCCCAGCCGGCCGTACTCGCCCACCTTGTCGAGCCAGGGCCCGCCCTCCTCCGCGAGACGGCCCGCCATGCCTTGGCGGATGACCGCGGGCAGGTCCGCCAGCGTGCGGAAGAGCTCGGAGAGCGGCGCCTTGTCGCCGCGCCCGCGGGCCTCGAGCGCGCCCGCCAGGCGCGCCGACAGCCCGGTGGGAGAGCGCCGTCGCTCGACGGCGAGCCACAGCCGGAGCGTCCAGGGTAGGCCCTTCGCCTTCCCCCCCTCGGCCTCCGCGAAAAATCCCTCCATCATCTCGCGCGCAGCGGCCAGTCCGATGAAGTGTCCGCGCGCCCGCCAGCGCGCGAGCCGCTCGTCGAGGAAGCCCCGCTTGGCCTTCGCTCCGCCCATCGCGCCCAACGCCTCGCGCGCGCGGGCAGCGGCGTCGCCGAGCAGGCCGACCCAGGGCAGCGCGTCGCGCCAGAGCGCCGAGGGCCTCCCCGGCGCGCGGAGAAGCTCGGCGGGCCCCCCCGCGAGCCGGTCGAGGGCGGCGTTGAGGAGCAAGTCCGCCCCGCGGTCGCCGGCGACGAAGCGCTCGATCCGCCAGCGCAGGGGCCGCAGATCCGGCGGCGCGCCGCCGTAGAGCTTGGTGAGGCCGCGGTGCAGGAAGCGATCGAGCGCCTGTCCGGCGACGACGCCGGGAAGCGCCTCCGCGTCGGAGGCCAGGCGCTCGAAGCGGGCCGCCAGCGCCCGCTCGCCCGGCCGGGCCTCGTGCTCCAGGCCGGCGAGGCTCGCGCGGGCCATGGCGTCGAGCTTCACGATCCACGGGTCGAGCTGGCGCCGGAGCTCCGGATCCCCGCGCAGGCCTCGGTGAAGCTGCTCACGCAGGTTCGCCAGCGCGCGGAGCTCTCGCAGGGCCTTCTCCCGGCCGCGCCCGGCGGCGAACGCCTCGAGGAGGTCGCCGAGCGCGTCGGGGGCGGAGCCTCCGGCCGGCTCCAGCCACGAGGCGCCGTTGTAGGAGGCGAAGCGCGCCAGAGCCGCGCCGCCGCTCTGCTCCGCGATCGCGCGCTTCCACGCGGCGGCCGGGTCGTAGGTGGAAGGTGACCACGCGTACTCCGCGGCGGTCGCGAGCGGCAGGCGCGAGGCGGCCGCCAGCGGCGAGGCGTTCGCGACGTAGGCGAGTTGCGACCGCTCGAGCCCCGCCTCGCGGCCGCGCAGCGGCCCCCAAAAGAGGCGGCCCGCGCCCCACAGGCGGTCCTGCACCGGGTAGTTGTCGCCGAGCACGAGCGGCCGGCGCGCGTACTCCCGGAACCGCGCCCCCTCCTCCGCGCGAATCGCCGGCGAGAGGACCTTCCCTCCCGTCCAGCCGAGGCGGAAGGCGGGCTCGAGGCGCTTGACGACGTGATCGAGGTAGCGGGAAGGCGCCGCCTCGCCCCAGTACTCGGCCCCGACGAACGTCCACTCCACGCCGGCGTGCTTCGGACCGAGGTCCTTCAGCAACCGGTTGGCCAGGCGCACATGGCCGCGCTCGGGGTCCGTGTCGTCGAAGGCGAGCACGAGCTGCCGCACGCCGGAGGCCGCGGCCGCCGAGAGCTTCCCGGCGGCGGCCTCCCGATCCGCCGCGGAGCCCAAGTCGACGTCGAGGCCGGGGCTCAGGGTCCAGGCGACCTCGACGAAACGTTCCCGCGCGAAATGGGTCAACCGCGCCAGCTCGCTCCGCTCCTCCTGCGTCATCGGCCGCCGCCAGTCGGCCCGGAGGCCGGGGTCATCCTTCGGGGCGATCACGAGGAGGTTCATCCGCTTGCGCCACATCCAGTCGGCGAGCCGGAGTCGCTCCTCCCACGTCCACGGCTTTCCGTAGAACCCCTCGAGGACGCCGCGCCACGCGAAGCCCGGCGCCCCGCTGGATTTCCCGACGGAAAACGTCCCTCCCGCGCAGCGGCCGGAGAGCTCGACGAGCCCGCGGAACGCGCCCTCCGCGTCCGAGGCCGCGACGTCGAGGCCCGCGCGGCCGACCGAGACCGCGTAGCCTCCGGGGTTCACGGCCGCGTCGCGGCTGACCCGGATCGCGGGGCCGCCGCGCTCGAAGAGACGTGCCGCCGCGGACTTCAGACGCGCGTCCTCGAAGGGAGTCGAGGACAAGACGGCGGCGCAGCGCGGCGGCGCGGCCGTGGCGGCGGCGCCCGCCAGGGCGAGGAGCGTCACTTCAGCAGCGCCTCGTAGGCCTCGAGCAGGATCCGGGTCGCGCGCGGCCCGATCGAGTTCGTCTCCTCGTAGTGCGTCCCTTGCGGCTGCGGCAGCATCGAGCGAGACGCCGTGGCCTGGAAGTCGTACTCGGGCACGAGGTAGCCGATCTCGTCGTTGGCGAGGCTCACCACGATCCCGTGCCTCGTGCCCAGCCTCTGTCGGAGGTACGGCGGCTTCGGGGCCTTGGCCAGCGGCGGCGGGTTCGGGTTCGTCTCCCCCACCACCGGCCGCCCATAGCGGCGGGAGCCGTCGTAGCCGCCGACGACGAGCTCGGGGAAGATCTCGGCCGGCACGGCCAACACCTTCACCGAGCCGATCCGCACCACGCCCACCTCCGTCTCGACCCACGGCCGAAGGCGCTCGGGCAGCGGGAAGCGAACGAGGTGGCGCAGCGGCAGCCACCACTCGCGCCAGCCGGACAGCCGCCGCCCTTCGGCGTCGTAGATCGCGTGGCCCGCGGTCAGGCTCGGCAGGAAGAGGAGGTAGCGCGAGTTCTCCACCGGCACGCGGACCACGGCCGAGCTGAAGCCCAGCCCGGAGCCGACGTGGGAGGGCCGCTTCAAGGCCGCCAGCGCCTGCTCCGCGATCCGGCGGCCGATGCGGTCGGCGTCGGCGTACTGCGTCTCGACCGGCGCCTTGCGGTCGGTCTCGGGGATGAGGTGCCCGCCGATGGACCCGGAGACGTAGACGCAGGTGCCGCCCTTGCCGGCCTCGATCCGGTCGCAGAGCGGCCCCGGGAAGTCGGCGGAGATCTTCGTGTTGGCCTCGGTCAGCGTCACCGGATGACACGACCACCGCACGAGCGTGCCGATCGCCTTGCGGTCCTTCCGGTCGCGGACCTGCACGGCGTGGAGCTCGGGGTCGAAGGCCATCGGGTCGCGGTCGTCGACGCACAGCCCTCGCGGGTCGACATCCTTCGCCGCGGCCACGACCTCCGCGTCGCGGAGCCTCGCGGCCAGGTCGTTGATCAAGGCGACCACCTGGTTCTTGAGCCGGCGGCGGTAGCCCGCGTCCACGCCCGAGACCCCGGGGAAGCGACCCCAGAGCCCCATCGTGTCCGGGGTCGAGTGGCTGTGCGTGGCGGCGACGAAGAGGTAGTCCTTCCCGTCCGCCCAGCCGAGCTCCTTGCGCCAGGCGACGACATCCTCGCGCGGCAGCCCGATCGAGTCGACGGCGACGATCGCGACGCGGCGCCTCCCGTCGGAGAGGAGCAGGGCGCGGGCGTGGAGGCGGTCCTGGACGCCGGTCGCCTTCCGGCCGCTCGCGCCGTAGCCGGCGAGCCACACGGTCGAGAGGGACGGATCGGGGGTGACGTCGACCTTGCCGGCGGCCGCCTGGAGCCTCGCGTCCGCTGGAACGGCCGCCGCGCAGAGGGCGCCGAGGAGCCGGAGGAGCCTCATAGGATGGGTCATCGGTCCAGGAGTTCCGGGGGAGGGAGCAGCGCGTTTAGGCCGGTCTTGAAATGGGCGCGCCACCACGCGCGCTGCTCGGGCGTCGACACGATCGCGACGCGGGCGCCCGGGATCCGCAGCCACGGGTTGTCGGCCGGCTCGACGGAGCCGGGAATCTGGCCCATCCGGCGCCCGGAGGAGATGTAGATGTCGTCGAAGGCCACGCCCGCCGCGGAGGCCAGCACCCGGGCGAGCTCCGTGCGCGAGATATGCCCGCGCGCCGAGCCGCGCCCGGACGAGAACGTGCCGGTCGAAGGCTCGGGGAGCGCGAAGTAGAGCCGCTTCGCGGCCCCCGCGCGGTACGCGGAGGCGGCCGACAGCACGGCCTCGACGAGCGCGCGGCTCGGGACATCCGCGGGGCGGTCGAGGATGGCCTCGAAGGGCTCCGCCTCGGTCACGTCGACGATCAGCATCTCGGCGGTGGTCGACAGCGGCAGCGCGCGCCCGGCCGGCAGGCACGGCGGCGTCCCGTCGGCCGAGGCCGTGGAGAGCGACGTCCAGTAGCCGCCGCCGGCGCGGCCGAACGTCTCGCCCGCCCACGGCAGGTGCGAGGCGTGCGTGACCACGAGGGCCGAGCGAAGGCGCCGGCTCTTGGCCCAGAGCACGCTGAAGGCCGCGTTCTCCATCGTGTTGACGGCCGCGTCCTCGAGCGAGACCTCGGCCGCCGGGACGCCCGCGGCGACCGCGACGGCGCGCATCATCTCGGCCTCGGCGATGTGGCCCGACGTGTAGCCGCCGCTCATCAAAAGGCGCTTCACCTCGCCGTCGCGGTAAGCCCGCACCCCGCGGCAGACGCGCTGCACGAGGATCGGGTTCGCCCAGCCCTCGGGCGGGGCTCCGGCGCCGAGCACGATGCCCACGTCGGCGGCGAGCGCCGCGGCGGCGAGGAGGCTAAACAGCGCGGCCATGCCGGCAACCTCCCTTCAGCGGGCACGAACCGCAGATCGGCGTCGTGCGGCAATGGCGCTTGGCCAGCTCCACGAGGAGCGCGTGGAACTCCCGGTAGACGGCCGCGCGCCCGGCCGGGCCGCGCCCGAGCGGCGCGAGCGCGGCCGAGAGCCGCTCGCGCGCGTCGTGATAGCGCGTCCCCGCCGGGAACCACCCGACGCGCGCGCCGATCCGGAGCGTGTAGGCGTCGACGACGAAGCTGTCGCGCCCTCCGGCGTAGAGCAGGATCGAGTCCGCGGTCTCGGGCCCGATCCCGCGCACCTCGAGAAGCTGCTCCCGCGCGGGCTCGCGCCGCAGCCACGACCGGAGGCTCCCTCCGCGCGCGGCCAGCGCCGCCGCGAAATCGCGGAGCTTGACCGCCTTCTGGCGGAAGTACCCGGAGGAGCGGATCAGGCGCTCCAGGCGCCGGCGCGGGAGGCGGCCCACGCGCTCCGGCGTCAGCCGCCCGTCCGCGAGCAAGGCTTCGAGCGCGCGCTCGACGTTCGTCCAGGCCGTGTTCTGGGTCAGGATCGCGCCGACCGCCACCTCGAACGCCTCCCGCTCGTCGAGCCGGCCGCGGTGGCCCGGCCGGTAGCGCGGCCTCGTCCCGTTCTTCGGGCTCACCGGCCACCAGCCCTGCGGCCCGAAGCGCTCGAGGAGCCGGCGGTACGCCGCCCCGGGACTCACGAGCTCCGCCCCTTCAGCCACTCGCGGAGCTCGCGGTAGCTGAGGCAGTTGAGGAGGTCCTTCGGCTCGAGCCAGGCCCGGCGCGCGATGACGAGCGCCATCTCCATGAAATCGAACTCGCCCGTCGAGTGGGCGTCCGTGTCGACGGCGAGCGGGCCCCCGAGCTCGCGACACCTCCGCGCCCGCACGTCGTCGACGTCCTGGCGATCGGGCTGGCCGTTGATCTCGAACGCGGTGCCCGTCTCGGCCGCGGCGCGCAGCACCGCCTCCGCGTCGAAGCCGTAGGCGGGGCGCTTGTTGATGAGGCGGCCCGAGAGGTGACCGATGATGTCGCAGCGCCGGTTCGACGCGGCCTTCACGAGCCGGGCGGTCATCTCCTCGGGCGGCTGCTTGAACCGCGAGTGGACCGAGCCGATGACGACGTCGATCTCGTCGAGGACCGGGTCCTCGTAGTCGAGCCGGCCGTCCTCGAGGATGTCGACCTCCATCGAGCGCAGGAGCTCGATGCCCTTCACCTTCTTCCTAATCTCCGCCAGCTCCCGGATCGTCGCCCGCAGCCGCGGCACGTCGAGCCCGGACGCCACGGTCAAAGATTGCGTATGGTCGCCGAGCGCGACCCACTCCCAGCCGCGCGCCAATGCCGCGCGGGCCATCTGCTCCAGGCTGTGCCGGCCGTCGGTGTGGGTCGAGTGGTTGTGGAAGTCGCCTTTGACGTCTTTCGCCTCGACGAGGCGAGGCAGCCGACCCGCCGCCGCCGCGGCGAGCTCCCCGCGGTTCTCGCGGAGCTCGGGCGGGATCCACCCGAGGCCGAGCGCGCGGTAGACCTCGGCCTCCGTCTTCCCGGCCAGCGGGCGCGCGTGCTTCGTGTCGTCTTTCTTGAAGACGCCGTACTCGTTGACCATGAGCCCGCGCTTGAGCGCCCACTCCCGGAGCGCGACGTTGTGGTCCTTCGAGCCGGTGAAGTACTGGAGCGCCGCCCCGAACGAGGCCTCGGGCACGACGCGGAGGTCGATCTGGACGCCCGTGGCGTGGACGACGCTCGCCTTGGTGTCCCCCGCCGCGAGCACGCGCGCGAACTGGGGGAAGCGCGTGAACGCGTCGATCACCGCGCCGCCGTCGGAGGCGGCGACGAGAATGTCGAGGTCGCCGATCGTCTCGCGGCCGCGGCGGAAGGAGCCCGCGGCCTCGGCCTTCGCGACGCCGGGCAGCGCCCTCACCGCCCCGAGCAGCTCGCCGACGAGCGCCCGGGCATCCCACCAAAGGAGGCGCGGCTTCTCGGCCGCGAACTCGAGGCCCTTCAGGATGCTCTCGATGACCTTGTCGCCGAAGCCCTTGAGGCCCTTGAGCTTGCCCGCCGAGGCCGCCGCCTTCAGGCGCTCGAGGCTGTCGATCCCCGCCGTGTCGAAGAGGATGCGGGCGCGCTTGGGGCCGAGGCCGGGGACGCGCAGCAGCCCGATCAGCCCGGCCGGGAACCGCTCGCGGAGCGTCCTCAGATCGGCGAAGGTCCCGCCGCCCGCGATCTCGACGATCGCGGCGGCGATGCCGGCGCCGACGCCGGGGATCTGCTTGAGCTCCTTCTCCGACAGGCCGCAGACCGGCCTCGGGAGCGAGGCGAGCGCGAGGGAGGCCCGCTGGTAGGCCCGAACCCGGAAGGGGTTCTCCCCGGCTAGCTCCAGGAGCACGGCCATTTCGGACAGCAGGGCGGCGACTTCCCCGTTGGTCATCTCGGCGGCGGGAGCTACTTCTTCCCGTCGGCCGGGCTGGCGAGGACCTTCTCGATCTTCTTGACGAGCCGTTCGTTCTCGAACGGCTTGATCAGGTAATCGTTGGCGCCCGCGGAGAACGCGGTCTCGACGTCCCCCATCCGTCCCAGGCCGGTCAGCATGATGATCTTGATCGGCTTCGTCTTGGGGTCGGACTTGAGGATGCGGCACACGTCGAAGCCGCCCAGCTTCGGCAGCAGGATGTCCAGGAGCACGACGTCCGGCTGCTCCTTCCGGGCCAGCTCCACGCCGGTCTGCCCGTCCGCCGCGAAGGCGACTTGGTACCCCTTCACCTTCAGGAGCGCCTGCACGTTGTCGGCGACCGTGAAATCGTCCTCGATGACGAGTACCTTAGCCATGTTTTCGTGATCCCTGATACGCTGATGTTAACGAATACGACCTTGGGGCGCAAGCACGAACTACTGCTGGGCGAGCGGAACGCTGATCCTGAGCTCCGTCGCGCCCGCGCCGTCGATGTTCATCCCGAGCGAGCCCCCCTGCTTCTCGAGCAGGATCCGGCAGAGGCCGAGACCCGTGCCGACGCTCGACAGCAGCTGCGAGGAGGCGCCGCCCTGGATCGGGTAGTACAGGTCGAGCATCCGCTCCGGCTCGGCCCCGGGGAGCGTGTTCGCGGTGTAGGCGAAGCGGACCTCCGCCTTCCCGTCCGCGACGCGCGCCGACACGGCGATGGGCCCGTCCTTGCGGAACTTCCGGGCGTGCGCGAGGACGCTCGCCAGGACGCGCTGGAGGCGGTCGGGGTCGCCGCTGACCTGAGGGAGGTCGGACGGGATGTCGAGGTTGAGCCGCGCGCCGCTGCGGGTCACCGTCCCCTCGCTCTGGCTGAGCACCGTCTGCAGGATCTTGCCCAGGTCGCACGGCTCGGGCCGGATGCGCAGGTCGCGCTGGAACTCGAGGTGGATGAAGTCGCGCAGTTCGCCCACCAGGCCGTTGAGCCGCGTGACCTGCTCCTTCATCATGAGCATCCAGTCCTGCTGGTCCTTCCCGAGCGGACCGAAGATGCCCGACATGAAGTTGAGGACGGTCATGTTCACGGCGGTCAGCGGGGTGTTCAGCTCGTGGGCCACGAACGAGAGCATCCGCCCCCGGCGGAAGCGGTCACGGCGTTCCCACCCCATCCGGGCCGCCCAGCCCACGGCGAGGCCGAGCGCGAGGCCCGCGGCGGCCCAGGTCACCGAAACACCACCTTGGAGGTCCTCGCGTGGCGTCCGGCGAGCCGGACGTAGCTGTCCGCGCTCCGGCGCAGGGACGCGAGTTCCTCCGGCTTGAGCCTGCGGACGACGCGGGCCGGCGAGCCCATCACGAGGGACCTGGGCGGGATCCGCAGGCCCGCCAGGACCAGCGCGCCCGCGGCGACGAGGCACTCGCGGCCGATCGTCGCCTCCATGACCTTCGAGCCCATGCCGATGAGGCAGAGGTCCCCGATCCGGCAGCCGTGCAGCGTGACGTGGTGGCCGACCGTGACCCCGCGGCCCACCACCGTGGGCTTGCCTTCGCGGCAGTGGATCATCGTGAAGTCCTGGATGTTCGAGCGCTCGCCGACCACGACGCGATCGACGTCGCCGCGCAGGACGCAGTACGGCCAGAGCGACGCGCCCTTGGCGACCGAGACGGCGCCGATCACCTCCGCCGTGTCGTGCACGAACACGCCGTCCGCGATCTTCGGCCGGGACTTCTCGAAGGATCGGATCATCCGTGCTTCTCCCCGCGCCGGCGCTGCCGCGCCCGCGCCCTCAGGCGCTGCTCTTCCGGCAGCGTCTCGCTGACCGTCTCCGCGACCCACTGGGGCTCCGACATCTTCAGCCCCCACAGCAAGAACACGCTGACGATGCCCGGAACCACGGTATAGGCGAGGCGGTAGAGCAGCACGGCGACCAGCGCCGTGTCCCAATCCGTGCCGAAACGCGCGAAGACGGCCGCCATCGAGGCCTCCATCGCTCCGAGCCCCCCCGGCAAAAGCGGGATGAGCGTCGTCGCCATCCCGACCGCGAACCCCGTCGACAGGTGCGCGACGGAGAGGCTCACGCCGACCGCCTTGAACGCGCACCAGAGCACGGCCATCGTGAGCGCCCAGTCGAGGCACGTCCACGCCAAGCAACGCGAGACGGCGCCCCTCGAGACGCGGATCGCCTCCAGCCCCTCGTCGATCTGCCGCTCGAAGGTGTCGAAACCCTCGCGCGGAATCTCGCGGCGCGCGAGCCTAAACGATGCCATGTTGGACCAGTGGAAGACCTTCTGGATGACCCGTCCCCGCGCCTCGCGGTGGAACGCGAGCAGCAGCACCGGCGCCGCCGTCAGGCCGAGGAGCGCGACGCCGAGAACGCCTTCGAGGACCGCGATGCGCGTGCCCTGCATCCGCAAGAGCGAATAGGCCAGCCCCTGGGCGATGATGGCGCCCAGCACCGCGTACATGACGGCCGTCGTGACGACGGAGGCCGTCACGGTCGCCCCGAAGGGGACCTTGCGCTTGCGCAGCAGGTGCGCCTTGAGCGCGAAGCCGCTCGCGCCCATCGACGAGATGAAGTAGTTGGCCGAGGTCGAGACGAAGGCGATCCCCCCGACCTCCGCCCAGCCGAGCCGGTGGCCGAGGACGCGGAGGACGTCCCACAGCGCGATGCCGATAGCGACGTACGCCGCGAACGAGCAGCCGAGCGCGCCGAGCGCGTAGCCGCGGTCGAGCCGCTCCAGGACGCTCCAGACGTGGCGAGTTCCATACAGCAGCCAGCCCAGGATCGCGCAGGAGACCAGGGCGCCGACAACCACGAGCCTGAAAGACGAGCCGCGCAGCGGCTCGTCTTGAGGCACGTTTTCCACCGGCATATAAAACATCGGATGTACGGCGACAAGCTATCATATTTTATATTGGAAATTCCTTATGAATAATATATCCTGGAACATTCGAACGTCCGAATGTTCCAGTCTGATTTCCTGATCCTCGGCAGCGGCATCGCCGGGTTGCTCGCCGCCCATAAGCTCGCCCGCCTCGGCACGGTCCACGTCGTCACCAAGAAGCAGGCCGTGGACTCGAACACGAACTACGCGCAGGGCGGCATCGCGGCGGTCGTGAGCCGCACCGACTCCTTCGCGTCCCACGTCCAAGACACCCTGACCGCGGGCGCGGGGCTCTGCCACGAGGACATCGTCCGGCTCACCGTCGAGGAGGGGCCGGCCCGCATCCGGGAGCTCATCGAGATCGGCGTCCGCTTCACCGAGCACGAGGACAAGCTCGACCTGGGGCTCGAGGGCGGACACTCCCAGCGGCGGGTGCTGCACGCGGGAGACCTGACCGGCCGCGAGATCGAGCGCGCCCTCATCGAGTCCTGCCGCCACGACAAGAACGTAAGGCTCTTCGAGAACCACGTCGCCGTCGACCTGATCCTGGAGAAGCACTCCGGGGAGACGCCGGCCGAGCACAACCGGGCGGTCGGCGCGTGGGCGCTCGCGCCGGACGGCACCGTGCGGGCGTTTTCGGCGAAGGCCGTGATCCTGGCGACCGGCGGAGCGGGCAAGGTCTACCTTTACACCTCGAACCCCGATATCGCGACCGGCGACGGCATGGCGATGGCCTATCGCGCGGGCGCCACGCTCGCGAACCTCGAGTTCGTCCAGTTCCACCCGACGTGCCTCTACCATCCCGAGGCCAAGAGCTTCCTCCTCTCCGAGGCGCTGCGCGGCGAGGGCGGCGTGCTGCGTCTCAAGGACGGCACTCGCTTCATGGAGAGGGTCCACCCGCTCAAGGAGCTCGCCCCGCGCGACATCGTGGCGCGGGCGATCGATGCGGAGCTCAAGCGCGGCGGCGACGAATGCGTCTATCTCGACATGACGGCGCTGCCCAAAGGCTTCCTGCTGAAGCGGTTCCCGAACCTCTACGAGGCGGTCAAGAGCTTCGGGATCGACATGGCGCACGAGCCGATCCCGGTCGTCCCGGCCGCGCATTTCTTCTGCGGCGGCGTGCTGGTCGACTCCAACGGCGCGACCGAGCTCCCGGGGCTCTACGCGGTCGGCGAGGTCTCGCACACCGGGCTCCACGGGGCGAACCGCCTCGCGTCGAACTCGCTGTTGGAGGGCTGCGTCTTCGCGCACCGGGCCGTCGAGCACCTGGCCCGAGCCTGGCCCGAGCTCAAGGGCAAGCGCCTACCCGAGCCGCCGCGCTGGAACCCCGGCAAGGCCGTCCCCTCGGAGGAGGCGGTCGTCATCACCCAGAACTGGGACGAGATCCGGCGCCTGATGTGGAACTACGTCGGCATCGTCCGGACCAACAAACGCCTCGAGCGAGCGCAGCGGCGCATGGAGCTCCTCAACGAGGAGATCGCGAAGTACTACTGGGACTTCCTGCTCACGCGCGACCTCATCGAGCTGCGCAACATCGCGTGCCTCGGCGAGCTCATCATCCGGTGCGCCGCGGCCCGCCACGAGAGCCGCGGCCTGCACTACACCCTCGATTATCCCGATCCCAAGGAGTCCGAGCGCCGCGATACCTTGGTGAATCGCTACCGCGCCGCTACAATATCAGTCGCGCGAAGCGCGTTGCGCCCTTAAGCCGTAGTCGTGAACGTCAGCGTATAATGGAAAAGATAAAGATCGTCGGCGCGCGCCAGCACAACCTGAAGTCGGTCGACCTGGAGATCCCCCGCGACAAGCTCGTGGTGATCACCGGGCTCTCCGGCTCGGGAAAGTCCAGCCTCGCGTTCGACACCATCTACGCCGAAGGGCAGCGCCGCTACGTCGAGAGCCTTTCCGCCTACGCCCGCCAGTTCCTCGAGCTGATGGAGAAGCCCGACGTCGACCTGATCGAAGGGCTCTCCCCCGCGATCTCGATCGAGCAGCGCAACCCGTCCCGGAACCCGCGCTCGACGGTCGCGACCGTCACCGAGCTCTACGACTACTTCCGCCTCCTCTTCGCGCGCGTCGGCATCCCCCACTGCCCGAAGTGCGGCAAGCGCATCCGCCCGCAGTCGGCGCAGTCGATCCTCAACGAGGTGCAGAAGGCGTACGCCGACAAATCCGTCACCGTCTACTCCCCGCTCGTCCGCGGCCGCCCAGGCACCTACGAGGAGCTCTTCGAGCGGCTGAAGCGCTCCGGCTTCGCCGCGGTCCGCGTCGACGGCAAGGACCACGACCTGACGGAGGTCCCGAAGCTCAAGCGCTTCAACAAGCACACGATCGAGCTGATGGTCGACCGGCTCAAGGTCACCGCGGGCGAGCGCCAGCGCCTCGCCGAGTCCATCGAGGCGGGGCTCAAGGAGTCGCGAGGCCTGGTGACGATCGACGCCGGCGGGAAGTCCGAGCTCTACTCCGAGCATCACGCCTGTCCCGACTGCGGCATCCGCCTTCCCGAGCTGGAGCCCCGGCTCTTCTCGTTCAACTCGCCCTACGGCGCCTGCTCCGGCTGCGACGGGCTCGGGGTCAAAAGCGAGGTCGGAGAAGACCTGATCGTCCCGGACCCGAGCCTGTCCATCCGCGACGGCGCGATCGCCGCCTGGTCCGACCCGGTCACCACCCGCACCAACCGGTGGAAGCGGTCCTGGTCCGGCTACTACGACGAGATCCTGGAGCAGGTGTGCAAGCAGCACCGCATCCCCCTCGACAAGCCCTGGAAGGAGCTGTCGAAGGACCAGAAGGAGATCGTCCTGCACGGCGGCGGGACCTACCGCGTGCACTGGTCCAAGAACGACCAGGACTTCGAGGGCGTCGTGCCGAACCTCGAGCGCCGGCTCCGCGAGAGCGAGTCCGACTTCGTGAAGGAGGCGATCGCCGACCGCTTCATGCGCGAGTCGACCTGCCCGAGCTGCAAGGGCGCCCGGCTGAAGGAGGAGGCCCTCCACGTGAAGCTCGGCGGCGCCTCCATCGTCGATCTCACGCGCATGTCCGTCGTCCGGGCCGGCGAGTTCTTCAAGGCGCTCCAGCTCTCCGACAAAGACAAGACGATCGCCCGTCAGATCCTCAAAGAGATCAACGCGCGGCTCGACTTCCTCCTCAACGTCGGGCTGGACTACCTCACGCTCGACCGCCGGTCCGAGACGCTCGCGGGCGGCGAGGCGCAGCGCATCCACCTCGCCACGCAGATCGGCTCCGGCCTGACCGGCGTGCTCTACGTGCTCGACGAGCCGACCATCGGTCTGCACCCGCGCGACAACACGCGCCTGCTGGCCACGCTCAAGCACTTGCGCGACCTGGGCAACACCCTGATCGTAGTCGAGCACGATGAGGAGACCATCCGGGAAGCCGACTGGATCATCGACATCGGCCCGGGAGCGGGCGTACACGGGGGCCGGATCGTCGCCCAGGGGCCGCTGGGGAAGATACTCAAGGTCAAGGAGTCGCTGACCGCGGGCTACCTTTC
>JACQPK010000327.1 GCA_016207565.1 Elusimicrobiota bacterium | reverse complement strand
TGATGCTGATGGACGAGCCCACGACGCATCTCGACATGCCGAGCGTGGACGCGCTGATCGGCGCCCTCAAGGAGTTCGAAGGCACGATCTGCTGCATCAGCCACGACCTCTACTTCCTCAACGCGCTCGCCGACCACGTCCTCCACATCGACCGCGGCAAAGTGACGCTCTATCCGGGGGACTACGAGTACTTCAAGCGCCGCCAGGACCAGTGGCGCGAGGAGAACCCGCAGGCCGTCGAGGTCCCGGTGCTCGAGAAAGCGAAGCCCGCGGCGGCCGATCCGCCCGATCCGAGGAAGCAGGCCAAGCGCCTGGCGAAGCTCGAGGGCGAGCTCCTGGAGCTCCACATCCGCTTGGAGGAGCTCGCCGGGCGGCTCGCCGACCCCGAGCTCTACGCCGACTACGCGAAGGTGCAGGCGGTCGGAACGGAGATGGAGCGGGTGCAGCAAGCGATCCAAGAGAAGGAAGCCGAGGCGGACAAGCTGCGTTGAGGAATCGGTGAGGCGCGCGGGCTAC
Organism: Elusimicrobiota bacterium; assembly: GCA_016207565.1. Classification (GTDB taxonomy): domain Bacteria; phylum Elusimicrobiota; class Elusimicrobia; order UBA1565; family JACRDR01; genus JACRDR01. The sequence goes on along the minus strand of JACQPK010000327.1, from coordinate 10,326 downwards.
GCTGATGGCCGCATGCGCCGGTTGGGCTGCGCCGCCTTCGCCACGCCGGAGCTGATGCCCGTCGTGGCGATCATCGGAATCCTCGCCGCGATCGCCATCCCGAAGTTCGCCGAGCTGACCCGGGCCTCCATCGAAGGCGCGACCAAAGGGAACCTCGGGGCGATCCGCTCCGCGCTGAGCATCCATTACGGGGACCACGAGGGCTTCCATCCGTACCACCCGTCCGCGTTGACGGCGAACGGCCTCTACCTGCGGGAGCTCCCGAAGGCGAAGGCGCCGACCTATCACCCCGACTCGGCCGCGGTCCGCCTGGTGGAGTCGCCCGCGGAGGCCGACGACGCGGGAGGCTGGCTATACGTGGGCAATCCCGGCGCGGCGGACCACGGCAGTCTCTACGTGAACTGCACGCATACGGACAGCAAGGGGTCCTCGTGGCTCGCGTACTGAGTTCCGCCGCGAGCGGCAAGCAGGTCCCGGAGCTGTTCATTGTCGCCTTGATCATCGGCATCGCGGGCGCGATCGCGATCCCCAAGCTCTCCCGGCTCGTGGGCGGGGAGGCGGAGGCGCGGCCCGTTTCGGACCTGTTCCGCGAGATCGATCACGGTGGGCTGCTCGCCCGGCGCCGCGCGATCGCGTCCTTGGAGGTCTCCGCGCCCAAGACCGAGATCGAGCTCGAGCGCGTCGTCGGCGCCGCGCGCCAGGCGGAACGCAAAGCGCTGCGCGAGGCCGCGCGGGCGTCGCTTGCCCGTGTCGAGCCGCGGGGCGCCGGCCTCGCGCCGACACTCACGGCTTTGGCCGCTGATCCCGACGCCGAGCTCGCGGCGGCGGCGGTCCGCTCGGCCCTGGCCGTCGGCGTGCCGGCGGCCGATCCGGCTATGCGGGCCGCGGCGAAACGCTTCCCCGCGTTGTTTCAAGCGCCGCCGCCGACGGTCGCGCCTCAGCGCGCGGCGGAGGCCCGACGCCGGGCGGCCGCCATCGACGCCGCCCTCGCGAGGGTGAAACCTGTTTCCTACCCGGACCTGCTCGTGCGCGCGAAGGCGGCCGCGCGCGCCGGGGACGCTTCCGCGATCGAGGCGCTCCTGCGCGACCAGACCTTCCTCTGGGGAGGGTTTCAGTCCGGCCGCGTCCTCGCGACCGCGGGGGTCCGGGTCCTGGGGCGCGCGGAGGCGCTCGCGCGCTCCGGCGATCCGATGTCGGAGGACGTGGGACTGGGGATCATCCGTGCGATGAGCGACCCCGCGGCGAAGGCGGCGCTCGGGCGCCTCGCCAAGGACCGGGACCCCCGGATCGCGATGGCGGCGAGCCGGTGACCGACCCGGCGACGCCGGTCCAGTGGACGCGCAACCTCGCGGCCGCGGCGGTCTTCCTCGCGACGGCCTCTCGGCTTCCGAACCTCGAGGACGTGGGCGTGTTCGCCTTCGTCGTCCTGGCGCTTTGCGGCTTGGCGTTCCCGCTGCTCGCGCTCGGAGGCGGGGTCGCGGCCTTGGCGTCGCGCCCGGAGGAGGCCCGCGAGCGCGCGGCGGACGTCGCCGAGGCGGCCCGTTTCGCGGCGTTCCTCTTCTGCGTCGCGGTGTGGACGCAATGGCACGTCGCGCCGGGCCCGGGTTGGGGCTTGCGCCAATTCCTCTTGGCGCTCGCCGCCTGGCGGCTTTTCTGCGACTCGCCGTGGGACACGTTCGACCGCTACTTCGAGGCGCGGCGCGACGCGGCCGGCCTTCGCTCGGTCACGCGCTACGAGGCGGAGGCGAACCCCGCGCCCGCGCCGCCGACGCCGGGCCTCGTCGCCGAGCCGCTCCTCGTCTCCTCGGGAACCTTCCGCGTCGACCGGGAGCGCATGATCGACATGCTGAGCCGCTTCCAGAGCGCCGATCCGACCGCCTTCCTGCTCCCGTGGCTGCGGCTCGCGGTCGCCTCCGGCGCCCGGACGCTCGAGCTCTCGACGCGCCCGGACGGCCTCGAGCTCACCTTCGACGGGCGGCCGCTGTCGAAGCGCTGGTGCCAGGATCCGTACGCGCCGCTCCTCGAGGGAGAGGGCGAGGACGACGCCGAGGCGGAGCGCCACAAGCACTTGGCCTACGGCTTGCTCGCGCTCTTGCCGCTCGGCCCGGGGGCCGTGGCGGTGCGCTCCGGCTCGGGCTCGAGCCGGGTCGTCGTAACGCTCGGTCCGAAGGGCGCCGTCGCGCCCGCCTGGCCCGCGCCCGACGGCGCGACTTCGCTTCGCGTCGCCCTCGCCGGACGTCGCGCCGCGGCGTGCCTGGAGCGGGCCCGCGAGGCCTGGGGGCTCGCCGACGCCGAGCTCTCCGTCGACGGCCGGCGCGTGCCGTCTTGGGAGCCCGCGGCGGGCGTGGGGGAGCGCTTCGAGCAGGCGGGCGTCCGCGGCGTCGTCTATCGCGTCGACCGCGGAACGCCCCATCGCGTCCACTTCTATCATCTCGGGGCGCGCGTGCCGGACTCGCCCGAGTCTGATTTCGCGCTTGTCGAGGGCGTCGCCGCGCGGGTGACCTACGACGGGATGCGCCTCGACGCCTCCCTCGCGAAGCCGGTCAACGACGCGAGGCTGCGGAAGGCCGCGCGGGCCGCCGGCGAGGCGTACGCCCTGGCGGCCTCGAAGGGCCGGCTGGGCTCCGGGACGGGCGTCCTGAGGAGCCTCGCCTACACGAAGGCGGGGCTTGGCTCCGCGGCGGTCGGCGCCGTCCTCGCGTTCGCGCTGCTCATGGCCTCGGGCGAGGCGCGGCCCGAGCTCGCCTGGGCGGCTGCGTCGGTGTATGTCCTCGTCACCGCGGCCGTGCTCGTCCTCTTGGTCCGCTGGGCGCTCGCGCGCCTCGAGGGCCGCCGGAACCCCTTCCGTTAGCGGCGGGGCCCTGTTATGCTCGTGACGTGATCCTTCCGGTCGCGGCGGAGGACGCCGTCGCCCAGCGGAAGGAGACGACGCTGGCGTTCATCATCCTGAACGCCGGCCTCTTCCTCCTCCTGCCGCGCGTCCTCTACGTTCTCATGGCGTACCACTCTCAGGCCCCGCTCTGGCATCAGGCGGTCGCGTCGGTGACCTCGCAGTTCCTTCACAAGGACCTGTCCCATCTCGCCGGCAACATGTGGTTCCTGTGGCTGTTCGGCCCCGCGGTCGACGGCGCGTTCCGGCGCCGCTACGTCCCGTTCTACATCGCCGGCGGCGTCGTGGCGAACGTGTCGATGTACTTCGAGAGCGCGTCGCGCTACTCGCTCGTCGGGGCGAGCGGCGCGATCGCGGCGGTGATCGCCGCCTACTGCACGATGTACCCGCACTCGAAGATCAAGTGCTTCACGTGGTTCGCGGCGAGCCGCGGGGTGATCCATGTCCCTGCCGCGGCGTTCGGCTTCCTCTTCTTCGGCTGGGACTACCTCATGATGACCGTCTCCGGAGGGCAGAGCGTGGTCGCCTACGCGGCGCACCTGGGCGGCGCCTTGTTCGGCGTGATCGCCGGTTTCGCCGTCGGTCCCGCGCCGGCCGTCCCCGCGGAGGACGGCGCGCCGGCCGGCCCCTCGGTGGAGGAGGCCGCGGCCGCGCGCGAGTCCCTCGCGATGCGCCTGGGCGAATCGCTCGCCATCGAGGTCCCGGCGGAGTCGAGCGCGCTCGCGCCGGCGGGCGTCTTCGCGCGGGCGGGCGCGCTCTGCATCGACTTCCTCCTCTTGATCGTGATCCTGGTCGCGATCGCGATGGTCGCGGGCCGCACGCCCGGTCCGCCGGCCGCGCGCAACGCGTTCGCGTGGGGCGTATGGCTCATTTACCTCGCCGCGTCGACCGCGGCGTGGGGCGCGACGCCGGGCAAGCTCGCGGCGGGCCTCCGGGTCGTGACGGAGGATACCGGCCCCGTCCGTTGGCCTCGCGCCCTCGCGCGGGCCGCGGCGAGCCTGCTGTCCTTCCCGCTCGTTCTCGGCGTCCTGCCCGCGTGCTTCGGCGGCCACAAGCGCGCGCTCCACGACCGCCTCGCCGGCACGCGCGTGATCTACGCCCCCGGCGTGGGCTCGGTGCGGGTGGCCCTCGTGGCGGCGGCCGGGCTGGCGATCCCAGTCCTCCTCGCGCTGCTGCTCCTGGCCTCGCCGCGGCGCCGCCTGCCCCTCAGGCCGCCGCCGCCGCCCCCTTCCTCAACCCAATAACACAACGTGGTGCCAGGCACCGTGTTGCGTTATTGAGTTGCGGTCGCGGGAGTCCTAGCCTCGGGCTCCGGTCCGTCCGGCGAGTATACGCCGCCGCGTTCTCGAATCGCCGGCGTCAACTCCTCCGCCGATCGCACCGCCTCGCCTCGCAGACAAAAGCCTCACGCTCCCATCGTCGGCGTTCCGGGGTGCCCGCGGTAATATCCCTCCGCGCGGGAGTCTCATCTGGTGCGACGCACCAGATGAAACTCGCGCTGGAGGGGACATGCGAGCGAAGTCTTTTGCGGCCTTGGCGTTAGGGACGGCGTTGGGGGCGTGGCCGGCAGCGGCCTTCGGAGCGACCGAGCACCGCGACGATCGGATCGAGCAGGAGGTCCCCGGTCGTCCGGACCTGGTGAGGGTCACGCACATCTTCCGCAAGCGCGACGCGCGCACGCGCACGCCCTGCCTCTGCCCGACGGCCCAAGGGACCCGGTACACGCTCGAGCGCGTGCGGTGGCAGAGCTCGGCCTTCAACTACACGGTCTACACCGCCGGCTCCGGCGCCGGGCCGGCCGCCGGACAGGCGGTGCGCGACTCCTTCGACGCCTGGCGCGCGGCGGAGCCGGCCGCGCCGCTCGCCTCCGCGAGCCAGAACGACGCCTCTCCCGGGCCGGAGATCGCTTTCGACGGCGAGCAGGCCGTCATCTGGCGGTCGCTCTCGAACGTCTACGGAACGAACACGCTGGCGGTGACCGTGTATTGGTACTCGCGCGCGAAGGTCAACGGCTTCTCGCCGATCGTCCATTTCGACATGGCGTTCAATACCGACTTCCCGTGGGCGGTCCTCGGCGCGGGCGAGTCCTGCGGCGGCGGGGGGGCGTACGATATCCGGGACGTGGGCACCCACGAGGCGGGGCACGCCTACGGGCTCGGCCACGACTCCGACTGCAACCTCACGATGAATCCGACCGCGGGGCCCGGCGAGACCATCAAGTCGACGCTGGCTCCCGGGGACGCCTCGGGGATCCAGGCGCTCTACTAGCGGTCGACGGGGCCGGGATCCGAAGGGCGCAACGCGAGCCGGTCGGTGTCTTCGCCGGTCGTTGCGCCCTTCGCGTCCCGCTCGGACAGCATGAGCCGCGCGAGGCCCTCGCGCGTGCCGATCCACAGCGCGTCCTGGTCGAACAGGACCGCGGTGACGTCGTTGGAAGGCAGGCCGTCCTCCCGCTTGAGACGGCGCCAGGCGCCGCCGTCCTGGAGCCAGAGCCCGCCGTCCATCTCGCCGACCGCCACGCGGCCGTTCGACGCCGCGAGCGCGCCGAGGTTGACCCACGTCTTCTCGAGCACCGGTCTCGGCTCTCCGGCGGCCGGCCGATGGATCAGCCCTCCGTCGTAGGTGCCCACGAGCAGGCCGCCCTCCCAGGGCTCGAGCGCCGTCACCCAGTCGGCCGGCAGTTCCCCTTTCGCCGTCGAAAACCTGGTGACGAGCCCGCCGCGGACGCGGTATAGGCCGCGCAGGCCCGCCACCCAAATCTCTTCGCCCGCGGACCAGATCCGCTGCGGGTGCTTCTCCGGGATCTCCAGGGTCTCGGTCCCCTGCGGCCGAATCACGATCACGCGCCCGGGCTGCGCCAAATACACCGCGCCCCCTCCGGCGTGCAGCGCGGCCGTCGGGCGGTGCAGCGCCGGGTTCTCCGGCCGCACGGCGCGGCCGTCGACGATCCAGAAGACGCCTTTCTCCGTCGCGCCCCAAAGCTTCTCGCCGTCGAACGCGAGCCCGTCGATCCAATCCGACGGCAGGCCGTCAGCCTTCGTCCAGTGCCGCCAGCCGCCGGAGGAGAGGGCCGCGAGGCCCCCGTCGAAAGATCCGACCCACAGGGCACCGGCGCCCGACGCCAACGCGCTGACGTTGTGGATCGGCAAGCTGGGCGGGTCGATGCGGCCGACCCCTCCGGGTCCGACTCTGTAGAGCCCCTTCTCGGTGCCGCAGAGGAGCCCGCCGCGAATCGCGGCGAGCGCGGTCACCGAATCGGGGACGCCTCCGACTCGACCGCCGTAAAGCCGCCGGAGACCACCTCCGTAGGTCCCCACGAAAAGCTCGCCTCGATACGCCGCGACCCCGCTCGTCGGGAAGCCGCCCACCGGTATGAGCTGGTCCTGCTCGCCGCAGCGGCGGCGCACGCCCGCTTCCGTCGTTTCATAACGGCACCCCCCCCATTCCGTCGCGTTCGGCAGCGGCCGGAGCCCCGGGACCCGGAAGGCGCCGCCCGCCGTCTCGATCAACGCCCCCTCGGGCTCGAAGCGGATGCTCCGGACGTGGCCATGGCTCGGGAAGATCTCGAGCGCCGCGGCCGCCGCCGCCCAGAGCGTCAGGAGCCCGGGGTTCATGGCCGTCACCATGCCTTGGAGTCGACGATGTAGCGGGTCGAGAGAGGAGTCCGCGACCCGTCCTGTCCGATCACCGCGACGGTCACCGTGTAAGGGCCGTCGGGAGTGCGGCGCGGCACGAGGAACCGGCCGACCCATTTCTTGCGGACCGGGTCGTAGGCGCAAAGCTGCCGCTTGCCGAAGGGGTACCTCGCGATGACCGCGGTCGTCCCCGGGGGGGCGTCGATCAGGAGGATGGGGTCCCCCGGCTTCATCCGCGGCAGCGAGACCGCCGCCTTGCCTCCGGCCTTGGGCGGGGGAAGCGCCGCGAGGTCGGTGCCGCTCGGGCCGACGTCCACGAGCAGGAGGGCCAGGATCAGGATCCCGAACCCGATACCGAGAGAGAGGTAGAACCGGTCGTTGTGCTGTTCCATGCCTCGTCTACGGTGACGAGGCCCGAAATATTTCAGCGCGTCTTGTTCTTGCCGACGCGGAAGATGCGGTGCCCGGTGCCGACCCGGAGGTGGCCGTTGATCATGTAGGTGCTCGTCAGCTCCTGGGTCATGACCTTGCGGACCGTGTTGTGGGTCCACTTCCCGGTCTTCGGGTCCCAGGCCATGATCTTGTCGCCGACCTTGAGCTTCGAGATCTTCACATGGCGGCCGTCGGCCATGAGGATGCGCGTCCTCGCGACGAAGCCGTGGTCTTTGTGGTCGCTCTCGTCGTCCTGGTTGTGGACGAGCAGGTTCTCGGCGAAGAAGTCGTGCGGGTCCTCGGTCACCAGGTTGTAGACCGGGATCCGCTCCTCGATCCGCTGGATGCTCGTGACCTTCACCTTGGCGCCGTTCGCGTAGAGCAGCTCGCTGCCGACCTTCACTTCGGAGGAGTCCCGCCAGGCGCCGTCGACCCACATCGGGTGCGTCGGCGTGATCTCGAGCGTGCGGCCGCCGCCGCTGGTCATGATCTTGTAGCGCGTGTTCGCGACCGTCTCGATGCGCCTTTGCACCTTGGAGCACTTGAACGAGCGCGACGCCGGGTCCCACGCCTTGACCATCGCGCCCTCGGAGATGTTCTGGATCTCGCTCTCGGTGCCGTCGCACATCAGGACCTTCGTGCCCTTAGGGAAGCAGGAGAGCTCGCTCTCGCAGGCGGCCTGCTCCTGGGTGCCGTCGGCCTTGTGGCAGGTCATCGAGTAGCGGTACTTGCCCATGACCGTCCGGTACTGGTGCGCGTGCGAGCCGGTCGCGGGCTGGTCCCGGTGGTTCTCGCTCTGGCCGTCGGGGCCGGTGGCGTCGAGCGTGACGCCGGTGCCGTCGGAGTACCAGCTCACCGTCATGAGCGCGTTGGAGTCCCGGAGGTTCCGCGGGGAGCAGGAGATGTTGCAGGTCGGGCTGCCCTCGTTGTCGGCGTTTTGGGCCACGACGTCCGGAGCCGCCCCGCGGAGCGTCGAGCTCGCGTTCGCGACGCCGGGAAGCGCCGCCGCCAGGACCGCCAAGACTCCGGACAAGATCGGTGCTTTCACGGTTCCCTCCCCCTACAACCCCTTGATAGCCCCGGCGGCGCGGAGCCTCCATTCAAGAAATCGTGAACATGGATTCCGCTGTAATTGCTGTATTTTTTTACTGGCGTGAGCCCGTCTTGACATGTTCCTTCAGCGTGCGCGCCGGCCGCTCTCCGTCCTCAAGGCGTTTTCAGGGAGCCCGAGCGGGGCCCGGCCATGACGGGATTTCCACGCCTTTTCGCCTTTCCGAAAATCTGAAAGGACATCCGGCACCGGACCGGTTAGGCTATTGGCGGCAAGGGAGGGACTATGCAGCCGATCCGGATCCTCACGATCATCGCCGCCGCGCTGAACTGGGCGTCCACCGCCGAAGCGGCGTCGACCTCGTCGTCCGTGGACACCGGGCACAACGTCCGCCGGCCCGCGCCGCCGCGGCCCCGCCCGCCCCGCAACGGCGCGGCGTTCGTCGGCCAGACCCCGCCGCCTTCTCCCATGATGCCGGGTCAGACCGCCCGCGTCGAGATCCGCATGCGCAACAGCGGCACCACGACCTGGACCGCCGCCGCGGGATATAAGCTCGGCGCGCAGAGCCCGACCGACAACCAACATTGGAGGAAGGGGCGGGTGCTCCTATCGAGCAGGACCGCGCCCGGACAGACCGCCGTCTTCGCGTTCGAGATCACCGCGCCGCAGCAGCCGGGCATGTACAACTTCAAGTGGCGGATGGTCCGCGAGCGCGTCGAGTGGTTCGGCCATCCGACGGAAAACGTCGAGATCATGGTCGCCGTCTCGGCGAGCACCGGTCCCGTCGTCGGGCCCATCGGTCCTCCTCCGGCCAACGGCCTGCCCCCGTACGAGAAGGCGCTCATCGAGTCCGTCCTGGCGCGGCCGGGGATGAACGACGCGATCAAGCGGGCGTGCCGAAACGGGACCGACTGGACCTTTCCGGACGCGGTCGTCGACGAGCTGCGCAGAAAGGACGGCCGCTGGGGCTACCTCTGCCGGCGAGGCAATTGCAGCGACCCGTCGCACGACGTGGTCGCCTATTACATGGGGCCGGGCGCCCCGACGGAAGGAGCCTCCCGGGTCCGCGCGGTGGACTTCATCACGGCGTCCTGCTACAACCCGGGCGATCAGGTTGAGCCCTCGATCAGCTGGCAGGTGCTCGAGCCTCCGAGGGAAGGCGAGCGCGGCTGGACGGGCCGCGGACGGTTCTGATCCCTAATTGCTAGAGTGCGGCCCATGCGCTGCCGCGCATTGGGCCGCACCGGTCTTCAGGTCTCGGAGCTCGGCTTCGGCTCCTGGGGCATCGGCGGCGGGCTGTGGACGGACTCCTCCGACGCCGACTCGCTCGCCGCGCTCCGGCGGGCGCTGGAGCTGGGCGTGAACCTCTTCGACACCGCCTACGTCTACGGCGACGGGCACTCGGAGGAGCTGATCGGCCGCGTCCTCCGCGAGACGGGCCGCCGGGCGTACGTCGCGACTAAGGTCCCGCCGAAGAACAAGAGCTGGCCTTCGAGCGGAGGCATCGCCGAGGCGTTCCCGGCGGACTGGGTCGTCGCCTGCACCGAGCGGAGCCTGCGAAAGCTCGGCGTCGATTCCGTCGAGCTCCAGCAGCTCCACGTCTGGAACGACGGCTGGCTCGACGACCCTGCCTTCGAGGATACGCGCGCCGCCCTCGAGCGGCTCACGCGGGAAGGGAAGATCCGCTTTTGGGGCGTGTCGATCGACGCCCGCAAGCCCGGCACGGCCGTGCGCCTGGTCAGGAGCGGCCTGCCGCACGCGATCCAGGCGATCTACAACCTGTTCCACCAGGAGCCGGCCGACGAGCTCTTCCCCGCCTGCCGCGAGCACGGCGTCGGCGTGCTCGTGCGGGTGCCCTTCGACGAAGGCGGGCTGACGGGCAGGCTCTCGGAGGATTCGCGGTTTCCCGAAGGGGATTTCCGCGCGAACTACTTCGCTGGGCGCCTGCTCGGCGAGACGGTGCGCCGCGCAAAGGCGCTCGAGCGCGAGCTCGTCGGAGGCGACGCGCCGGACCTCGCGGCCGCCGCCTTGCGCTACTGTCTGAGCGACCCTGCCGTCTCGACCGTGATCCCCGGGATGCGCCGCCCGACCCATGTCGAGGCCAACGCGCGCGCGTCCGAGGCGCCGCCGTATCCCCCGCCGCGCCTCGCGGCGCTCAGGGCGCATGCCTGGAAGCGCGATCTAGCTCCGGCGTGACAGGCATGGCTCCTAAGTTAACTGCGCCGTCGACGAGGAAAACGGACTAACGCAAAGGTACGCTAAGGAATTCACTGAAAGGATCGCAGAGGAAGAAATCATGAATAATTCTGTCCTTTGCG
>JACQPK010000326.1 GCA_016207565.1 Elusimicrobiota bacterium | reverse complement strand
CGTCCACGTCGAGCAGCAGGTTGTTCCACTCGTTATGGGCCTTGGTCGGCGCGGGGAACTTCCGCCAGAACGACGGCTGTCCGGGGGGCGGAGACTGGCTCGCGCCGTGCCCGCGGAAGTCCAGCGCGAAGAAGCCGAGCCCTCGCTTCGCCATCGCGCGGGTCAGCGTGTACCAGTTCTCCTTGCGCCCGCCCGTCTCGTGGAGCAAGAGCAGCGTCGGCTTGTCCGGCTGCGCGGGCTGATACTTCGCCGCGAGGGTCCAGCCGTCCTTGGTCTTGAGCTCGATGTCGTTGCCCGCCAGGACCTTCGGCGGGCGCTTCGGCTTGGCGGCCGTCTCGGCGGGCGCAGCCGGGGCCGGCGCCGTGGGAGCGGCCGCCGCCCAGAGAGCCAGCGCGAGCAGGGCCGACGTCATCACCGCTTGCCGTTGGCACCCGGGCTTCGCCCGGAGAGCCCCTCGTTCGGGGCGACGGCCGGAGCGCCGCCGATGATCTCCTCGGGCTTGAACCAGAGCTTCACCTCGCGCTCCGCGTCGGCGGCGTTGCCGCTGGCGTGGAGCACGTTCTCGAACTGGCCCTGGGTCGTGACGCGTCCGAACGAGCCGCGGATCGAGTGGGGGTCGGCCTGCTCGGGGTTGGTCGCGCCGGCGACCTTCCGCGTCAACGCGATCGCGCCCTCTCCTTGATAGACGAGGGCCAGGACCTGCTGGTGCGCGAGGCTGTGGAACTCGCCGCGGATGTAGCGGATCAGGTTCGGGAAAAAGGGCTTGTCGGCGAGTTCCCGGTAGTGCTCCTTCGCGAGCGCCTCGGTGACGCTGACCATCTTCGCTGCGACGAGTTCGAGCCCGGCTTGATCGAGCCGGTCGATCACGAGCCCCGTCAGGCCGCGCTTGAAGCCGTCCGGCTTGATGAGAACGAGGGTCTTTTCGATTGCCATACCCGGATTCTAAGAAATACATATTGCGCGGGCAATAACCGTCATTTCTTGTGCCGGCAAGCCCCAGCCCGAGGCTGCCTCGCCGGCCGCTTCCTTGATATGACCGTTCGAAGACTCGGTCCAGGGCGTCGGCCTCGATGCGGTCGCCGGTGTCCGAAACCATCGCCGGGCCCGTCCGAACGAGAACACGAGTTTGACCGTCATGCGGCTACCGGTGGACGCGTAGCGCCGGGCTTTCACGCCACGCCAACTGGCTGACGGCTCTCTTCCAGGCCAATTATGCGGGAGACAGGACAGTGACTTGATATAGTTTATAGTTTATAGTAAACTATAAACTATACACACTAAAACTCGCTCAAAAATATACTCTTTTATATTAGAGTTTGGCCAGACTAGGCCTGCGGATCTGGCTGCGAAACTGAAAATCACGCCTCAGGCGGTTCACCGCCACCTCCGAGCCCTGCTCGCTGAAGGTTCGCTGGAGCGACGAGGCCGCGGACCGAAGACGCGCTACACCATCGCGGGCGCCCCGGAACTCAGGCGCGCCGCGACTTGGTGCTCGGCGGCCTCGGCTCCGGCCAACTCGCCCGCGGACGCTGTCTGCGAGACTCGCGACGTGTTCGCCGCTCGCCTCACCCGCCTGGGCGCCCTAACGGCGCAGGGCCTTCCGGAAAGCGAACTCCCCCTCGTGATCGCCGCGGCAGGCGAGATCGGCAACAACTGCTTCGATCATAACCTTGGGAACTGGCGCGACGTCCCCGGCTGCTGGTTCGAGGCGCAGACCACAGGTGGTCGGCTGTGGCTTTGTCTCGCGGACCGCGGACAGGGTATATTCCGCACGCTGAGGCGCGCCGATCCGACGATCCCGGACGAGCAGGCGGCCGTCGAGGCCGCGTTCGAGCGGACGCTCTCAGGCCGCGCTCCAGAGAATCGAGGCAACGGCCTAAAGTTCGTGAGGAACATCGTACTGGGCAGCGAGAAGCGCGGCCTCGCGTGCCGGTCGGGCGGCGGGCTCGTCGAATACGGGCGCCTCGGACCGGCATGCCGCAAAGAGCTGGCTGGGCTCGAGGCGCGCGGCACGATCACCCTCCTCTTGTGGAGCCTCGAATGAGAATCCCGGTAAAGCAGTACGGCCTCATCCTGAACTCACGGCCCGCCGGCCGCGAGGCGGCGTTGGCGATGAAGGCCGCGGCCAAGCCGTCCTCCGGCGAGACGGTGGAGCTCGACTTCGAAGGCGTCGTCTCCGTGGGCCCCTCATGGCTCGACGAGGTGCTCACCGCGCTGCGCGCGGACTACGGCCGGGAACGCGTGCGCTGCCTGCCGACCACGAATCCATCCGTGATCGAGTCTCTCAAGGTCATCGACCCGGCTCCGTAGGCGTCCCGCTCCGTCCCAGGATCGTTACCCGCGGGTTGTCCTAGGTCAATGTCGCCGCCGGGGCCCCTTTTTGTAGAATGGCGCATGCCGCTCTCCGGGGGACTTGCATGACCGAGCATCCGAAGGTCAAACGTTTTGTCGATGAGGCCGCCAAGCTGTGCCAACCCGATAAAGTCGTCTGGATCGACGGGTCGGAGGAGGAGAAGAAGAGGCTGGAGGAGGAGGCGGTCCGAAGCGGCGAACTCATCCGCTTGAGCGAGGAAAAGCTCCCCGGCTGCCTGTTCCACCGTACCAACCCCACCGACGTCGCCCGCACCGAAGACCTCACCTACATCTGCACCCAGAAGAAGGAAGACGCCGGCGCCACCAACCACTGGATGTCGCCCGAGGAGGGCTACCGCAAGGCCGGCGCGATCTTCCAGGGCTCCATGAAGGGCCGCACGATGTATGTCATCCCATTCTCGATGGGCCCGGTCGGCTCCCCCTTCGCGAAGATCGGCATCCAGGTCACGGACTCGATCTACGTCGTTTTGAACATGCGGATCATGACCCGGGTCGGCACGCGCGTGCTCGAGGCCCTGGGGAAGGACGGCGCGTTCACGCAGTGCCTGCATGGGAAGGCAGACCTCAACCCCAAGCGGCGGCTCATCCTCCAGTTCCCCGAGG
>JACQPK010000336.1 GCA_016207565.1 Elusimicrobiota bacterium | reverse complement strand
CCGCGTTACTCCGTGCTCTTCGTGCGTCGGGCTGCAACAGCGCATCGCAGAGGCACGCAGAGGAAAGTAACGAAAAGGGGCGCAGAGGACGGATAACGACATTGTCACCAGGCAGGTGAAAAGTGCACCGACGAGGCTCCCGACGTGACTGAGGATTTGGGTTGAAAACGAGCCCTTGACAAATCACCGGCGTCTGCTATAATTCACTCAGTCACGGTGAAGAGCGCGGCGACGCGCTTTGCGCCGTTTTTTTTCGATCCAATGACCAGATATCAAGAACATAGAACCGAACCGCGGCAGGCGTTAGTATCGCTTGCCGATCGGTGGGCATGTCGCTTGCCTGCGTTCGCGTCTTCGATCCGCAAAGGAAGCCGAACGGGCGGCATAGCCCCGGGCATGGGAGCGCCTATGTAGGATGAGTCCGCGCTGAAGCAGCCAGCGTATCCCATGCTCGAAGGAACGGAGCATGGGATTTTTGTTTTTGGGGCCCCCGTGGTGCAACAGCGAGCACGCCGCGCTTCGAACGCGGAGATTGGAGGTGCGAATCCTCTCGGGGGAAAGACGGGCCCGTGGTGTAACGGCAACACGCCGGCCTTATAAGCCGGGCAACACGCTCGCCTGATTAGCGAGTGATTGGGGGTTCGAATCCCTCCGGGCCTACAGATTCGTGGTGGCTAGAGTGTCGGGGGCGAGCACGAGAGGCCGTGACCCTCTAAGGGCCGGTTCGAGTCCGGCTAGTCACCCCAGTACGGAAGGAGCAGGACGCCGAGGGAGCTGGACCGGGCCAAGCGCCCGCCTGAAGAGCGGGAGAGCCTCGTTCGACTCGAGGCCTCGGCAGATGGGGCCGTAACTCAAGGAAGAGTAGCCGCCTTTTAAGCGGACGGTTGCGGGTTCGAGTCCCGCCGGCCCCAAGCGCAGGATGCGTAGCTCAATGCAGAGCAAGCCGTTCTTAACGGCGAGGTTGTGGGTTCGACTCCCACCGCATCCACCAGATTTCGTTCGTGAGGTACTTTGACATAGCGGGAACCGGCTTCGACCGGCCCGCGCATGCGGCTGAATGGGGCCGCAGACATGATGCGGCCCCGGCGCGATCCTGGCCTCCAGGTGTTCTCCTCTGAGGCCGTGTCCGGCGCACTACGGTGCGCCGGACCGCTCGCGCCGGGGCCGAGGCGGATTGCCGAGTCGGCCAACAGCAGGCCGCTGCGCTTTGAACGCAGAGATGCTGGTGCGAGTCCAGCCTCGGCAGCCGATCCGCCGGCTGAGGGAACCAGCGAACCCGGCCGCCTGTAAAGCGGACGCGCCACGCGCACGCCAGGGGCAGCACCTGGAGCCGGCACCGATTCATCCGCACGCCTGCGGGGTTTCGCCCCGCGGGAACTTCCGGGCACGAGGGGAACCAAGCCCCTCCTGCCCCTGATTTCGGAGAGCGAGGCTCTCCGCCAGATTCGGTGCGCGCGGCCCACCGTGACTCGCCGCGCGCATGATTTCTTGGGGCGGTAGGCTAATGCAAACCGGCGGCCTCCAGAGCCGTCTTTCCGGGTTCAAGTCCCGGCCGCCCCGCCGCCACGGTAGGCAAGCGAGCAAGCCAGCGGCCTGCAGAGCCGCTTTTCGCCGGTGCGAATCCGGTCCGTGGCTCCAATATCGGCCCCGTCGCGTAACAGCCAGCGCGGGACTCTTCTAAAGTCCAAGTCCGGGTGCAAGTCCCGGCGGGGCCTCCGGGGATGTGGTGAAACCAGGATCACGGGACGCTCGCATCGTCCAGTTCCGGGGGCGGGACCCGGCATCTCCACCAGTTTCGGTTCGGGACGCTAGTGGGCGTTACTTCGGTCAGGGGGAAATGGAAGGCGCGGTTGCCGCGTCGATCCGCCTCCCGCCGGGAAACCGGCAAGTCGTCCACGCCTTTTGCCCGGACCGTCGTGTTTGGCTTGGGACGCTAGCAGGCGTTACTTCTCCTCGAAAAGAGCTAAAGCCGGGCAACCGGCGGTGCGTCTGCGACTTTTGCCCGAGCCGTCACTGTGGGGTGGCCGAGCGGCAAGGCACCCGGCCGTTAACCGGGCTCACGCAGGTTCGACACCTGCCCCCACAGCCAACTTGACTCGGGAAGTCGAGACCACGCTGCCGCCACCAGTCTCATCTGGTGCGTCGCACCAGATGAGACTGCGGCAGAGGAAAGTCCGGACTGCCGGTCTCCTAAAGGAGACGAAGGGTTGGAGGTAACGCCTCCCGTCCGCAAGGACAGCGATGCGAGCAGAGACGAGTCGCCGCGGAAGGTCTCGCGGCGGGTGAAACGGCTAAACTCGGACCCGGCAGCAACGGGGAATAGGGGACGCAAGTCCCGGGTACCCGGCTTGAGCCGCGCGGCGACGCGCGGCCCAGAGAAACGTGGACTTAGAAACAGCATCCGGCTTACGAGCTTCCCGAGCTCTTTGTGCCCTGGTGGCGTAACGGCAGCGCGGCTCTCCTACAAAGAGCAGGCCATCGTTCGACTCGATGCCGGGGCATGACACTTCGTGTGGGCTACGCGTTTCGGCAGCGCGCCCCGTTCGGGACGGGGAGGGGGCGGTTCGACTCCGCCAGCCCGCACCACTTTTGCCGGCGTAGCCCAATTGGCAGAGGCGCCTCGCTCAGAACGAGGAGGTTGAAGGTTCGACTCCTTCCGCCGGTACCAGCTTTGGCGGGGCGCGGCCCTGGGCGGCCGAGGGGTCTCATAAGCCTCCGACGGCAGGTTCGATTCCTGCTCCCGCCACCGGTTTGCGGCATGGTCTGCGGCGCCCCGCGGTAGCGTCAAGGCGTCCCGCGATCGAGCCTGCCGCTGGGTTCGAATCCCAACTCCCAAATAAGGAGAACTGGCAAGGTAAGCCCGCTTGCCGTCCCCGAGGCCTCGCAGAGCAGCGCGGCGCCGGATCGACCTTGCTGGCCGCGGGACGTGGTCGCGGCCACCGTCGAGGCGGCGTGCGGCGGACGGGATGGCGAGCATCATTTATAAGGAGGAAGCATGGAGCTCATGGTTACGGTCATCGTGTTAGGCGTGGTCGCGTTCGTCGCGATCATGTACGTCCGCACCGTCGTGGTCAAGCCGGAGCAGGTCATGGAGTGGGAGCAGGGCCTGCTCTTCGCCAACGGCCGGTACGTGCGGACCCTGGGTCCGGGCCGGTACTGGCTCGTGAAGGCGGTCATGGGCGAGGAGCTGGTCGCCGTGGACACCCGGCTCACCTCCCTCGCGGTGCCGGCGCAGGAGGTCCTGACCAAGGACAAGCTGGCGGTGAGGGTGACCCTCATCGCTCAGTACCGCGTGGCGGACGCGAAGGCCGCTCACCTCAAGGCGCAGAGCTTCGGCGTGCTCATCTATGAAGAGCTCCAGCTCGCGCTGCGAGGCCTGGTCGGCGCGTACACGCTCGACGGCCTGTTCGAGACCAAGGAGGCGCTGTCCACGCGCCTGACCGAGCTGGCGGCCCCTAGGCTCGCCGAGCTCGGCGTCGAGCTCCGGGCGTGCGGCGTCAAGGACGTCGTGCTGCCGGGCGACCTGAAGGGCATCTACACCAAGGCGGCCGAGGCCGAGAAGCTGGCCCAGGCCGCGCTCGTCACCGCGCGTGAGGAGCTGGCGGCCGCGCGCTGCCAGGCCAACACCGCGAAGCTGATCGCCGAGAACCCGGTCATCCTGAGGCTCAAGGAGCTCCAGACGCTGGCCGAGCTCGCCAAGAAGCCGGGCAACAGCACCGTCGTGCTGGCCGCGGGCGGCGAGCCGTCGCTCAAGCTGAAGTAGGCTGCCCGCCCCGTTCGTCTAAAAGGAGGACGCCCCGTTTTCAGCGGGGAGATGCGGTGGCAGGATCCGCACGGGGTACGCAGCCGTTTTCGCCGCCATAGCTCAATGGGAAGAGCACCTGCCTCGTAATCAGGTGATCCCGGGTCGGTTCCGGGTGGCGGCTCCAACGGGGACTGTCCCCTTCGGGGACTGTCCCCACCGGTTTATGGGGGAACCATGCGGGAGAGACGCGCACGACTGCGCGCGCTTCGGCGCGCGGAGAGGCAAGTGCTGCACAGCGTCTGCGGGCTGCACGACGCGGACGCCTGGGAGAGGGTCGAAGAGGAGCTGGCGGTCGTCAAGCGGAAGGGCTGGCGGCAAACCCCGGCCCTCCCTCTGCGGATCCATGTCCGATGGCTGCTGGCCCGGCGGAAGAGACTCGAGCTCATGAGATAACGGAGGCTACGACGATGACGCACGCGCTGGTGCTGAACCGGAAGTTCTACGCCGTCCAGATCGCCGGCTGGCAGCGGGCCGTCTCCATGGTGTACCAGGGCCATGCCGAGGTCGTGGACGGCGAGCTGGCGACCTACGACTTCGGCACCTGGGCGGAGCTGTCGGCGCTCATGGAGTCTCACCCGGCGGGCTTCGTCCACACGCCGAGGCTGCGGTTCGCAATCCCGGAGGTGATCCGGCTGACCCGCTACGACCGGCTGCCGCGGCGCGACGTGGCGTTCACGCGGCGCAACGTCTACGAGCACTACCGCTGGCGGTGCTGCTACTGCGGCGTGCGGTTCGGCTCGGACGAGCTGAACCTCGAGCACGTCGTCCCGCGGTCCCGGGGCGGCGGCTCGACTTGGGACAACGTCGTGACCGCGTGCGTGCCGTGCAACACGCGCAAGGGCGACCGGCTGCCGGCGGAGGCGGGCATGAGGCTGCTGGTGAAGCCCGCCAAGCCGCGCTGGTCGCCGGCGCAGGCGATCGCGGCGTCCTCGCCGGTGCCGCTCCGGAAGAGCTGGCTGCGGCTGATCGACCGGGCGTACTGGGACGGAGAGCTCGGTTGAACGTTACGACCGGCCGCGGGCATAGCCGCGGCCGGTCCAGATTTGGGTCCGCGTAGCCCAACGGGCAGAGGCGGCCGCCTTAAGAGCGGCTCAGTGGAGGTTCGACTCCTCCCGCGGACAGACTTTGGACGGGACGCCGGTCTGTGGTAGAGTCCCTCCTGACGAGGTCATCAATGGGCAAGTTGAGAGATCTGTTCGGCCGGAAGTCCGCCTACGACGGCGCGACGAAGGTCAATTTCGAGGGCGCTCCGGCGTTCGAGCGCTCCCTCGAGGAGCGGGTGATCCAGGTGCTCATGACGGGCAACCTGGAGGACACGTTCTACGCCTCCGCGAAGTCGCTCGCGCAGGAGGCCGTGAAGACGCTTGACGAGCAGGGCGCGGTCGACCCGTCTTTCCTCGCGAAGGCGGTCGTCTACGCGCGGGAGCAGGGCTACCTGCGCCTGGCTCCGATCACGGGACTCCTCGTGCTCTCGAAGCACGACCCGGCGCTGTTGAAGGCGGCGTTCCCGCGGGTCATCCGGACGCTCGGCGACCTGCAGGACTTCCTCACGCTCACGCGGTCGAAGGCGGTCCGCTCGACGGGCCGTTCGATCCGCGAGGCGGCGGGCCGGTGGCTGCGCGACATGGAGCCCTACCAAGTGATCAAGTACGGCGCCGCGGGCGCCTCGACGGGCCCCAACTCGCCGGTCAACCTGCGGGACATCCTCCGGCTGACGCACCCGAAGCCGGGCCCGGCGACGCACCTGTTCCGGTACGCGATCGACCGCGTGAGGGGCGAGAAGCCCTCGGAAGAGCTGTTGGCGAAGCTGCCGGAGCAGATCCGGGCGTACGAGCGGTTCAAGGCGCTGACCGTCAATCCGGAGGTGGCGCGGACGAACGCGGTCGAGGCGCTGGCGCTGGTCCAGAGGCACTCGCTGCCCTACGAGGTCGTGACGGCGCGACTCGCGTCGAGCGAGGCGTGGAAGGCGTTGGCTTCGCGGGCGCCGTTCATGAACATGCTGCGCAACCTGAACAACTACCAGAAGCACGGGGTGTTCGGCGATCCGGAGCTGAAGGCGCGCGTGATCGCGCGGCTCACGGATCCGGAGCAGATCCGGAAATCGATGCAGCTGCCGTTGCGCTTCTTCTCCGCCTACCGGACGTTCCAGGGCGACGAGGAGGTGCGCGAGGCGTTGGCCGCGGCGCTCGAGCTGTCGGTCGCCAACTTCCCGGACCTGGGCCGGACCCTGGTGGCCGTCGACGAGTCGGGCAGCATGGCCAGCCCGCTCTCGGCCCATTCGAGCCTGATGCTCTACGACGTCGGCAATGTATTCGCCGCGGCGTGCTGGAAGAAGTCGAGCGGCGGTTGGCTCGTGCCGTTCTGCGAGAAGGCGATGCCGGTCGGCGCGGGCGGCCCGCAGGTGAACCGGGGCGACTCGATCGCGACGATCGCGTCCGGGCTGTACTTGGGCGGCGGCACGGACTTATCGGCGCCGCTGGACTGGGCGCTCGACGGCAAGAAGAAGTTCGACACGGGCGTGTTCATCACCGACAACGAGTCGTGGGTGGACCACCTGAAAAAGAACGCCGGCGTCGTGGATTCGATCCGGCGCTTCCGAGGCCGGAACCCGAAGGCGCGCTTCTTCTTCATCCAACTCGCGCCGTATCAGGACGCGCAGGCGCCGATGTCGGAGCCGGGCGTGCACTTCGTGTACGGCTGGTCCGATCAGGCGCTGCGGTTCATCGCGCAGGTGGCGAGCGGCGGCGCGACGCAGCTCGATGAGGTGAAGGCGACTCGGCTCGACGGCGTCGAAGGCGCCGTCGAGCCGGAAGACGAATAGTCATCCCCGGGCCGGAGCGGGACTCGTCCCTCTCCGGCCCTACGTTCTGGAGGTATAATGTTTTTTGGCGCGGACAACCCCTCCTCTCGAGACCCCCGGTCCGGCGCCCTTTAGGGGGACTCATGTCCAATGTCCTGGTCATCGACGATGATCGCGAAGTGGCCGAGGCGCTCGAGGTGTCGCTGTCGGGCATGGGGCATACGATCCATGCCGTCTACGACGGCAAAAGCGCGATCCGCGTCCTGACGAAACTCCTCCCCGATCTGGTCGTGCTGGACCTCGGCCTGCCCGGGGCCTCGGGCCTATCGGTGTGCCGCGCGCTGCGCCAGCACGCGGCGGGCCGGAGGGTGCCGATCCTCGTCCTGACGGGCCGGGCCGAGTCCGACGAGCAGATCCGTCTGCTGCGCCTCGGCGCGGATGACTACGTGATCAAGCCCTACGAGCCGCGCGAGCTGCGGGCGCGCGTGAACGCGCTGCTGCGCCGGACCGCCGCCGCGGCGGCGTAAGGCCGGCTAGACGACGTTCCGGCGCAGCCACTCCTGGAAGAACGGGTCGACGACCCGGCAGGTGCCGTTGCGCTCGATGAGCCCCTCGTCCTCCAGGTGCTTGACGACGGCCTGCAGCGTGGACGCGGGGGGGAGCCGGTGGGCGGCGCGGAAGTCGCTCGAGAAGACCTGGCTTTGCGGGTCCTGGGCGACCGCGGCGAGGAAGCTCTTGCGCGGCTTCGTGAGGCCGCGCCAGATCTGCTCGAAGTAGGCGTCCTCCTGGTCCAGCACCCAGTCCGCGATCCCCTCGCTATCCTCGGGGAGCAGGCGCCGGGACGCCTTGCGGATGCTCCAGAGGTGCGCGCAAACGAGCTGCGTGTAGTACGAGTAGCCGTGCGTCGCCTTGACGATGCCGGCGGCCGTCTCGCGGTCCACCGTGAACCCGCTCTTGCGGAAGCGGCCCAGGATGTAGTCCTCCCACCGCTCGGCCGGGATCTGCCGGAGGTGGAAGATTCGCACGAGGCCCTCCTCGAGAGCCTCCTCGCCGAGGACCTCCTCGATGAGCTTGGGACGCGTGCTCGCGAGCAGATAGACTACGTCCTTGGTGTCGTGGAGCCTCTTCTTCAGCCTCTCGATGACGTGCGGCTCGAGGAAGGAGAGGATCTCGGGATACTCGTCCATGCAGACCGCGATGCTCTTGCCGGTCTCCTTCGCGATGAGACGCGGAAGCGTGTAGATCTGGTCGGCCGCGGCGGACAGCTCCTTCTCGCTCATGTCCGCGGGGATGCGCAGGCGGTAGCCCGCCGCGTCCGCCGAGACCGAGGAGAGGTTGAGCGAGGGCAGGAAGCGCCTGGTGACCTGGAAGAGCTCCTCCGGCGTCGCCGAGATCGAGTTGAGCACCGCGCCCGCGAAGCGCTCGATCCACTGCAGCGGCGAGTGCACGTGGATCAAGTCGAGATAGGCGGTGAGAAATCCCTCCTTTCGCAGGCGCGCGAGCAGCGTTTGCGCCATCCACGACTTGCCCGAGCGGCGGCTGGCGGCCAGAGCGACGGACGTGCCGGTCTTCAGCGTCTTGATCATCTCGACCAAGACGTCGTCGCGGTCGCAGAACGCCTCGGGAGAGGCCTTGCCCTTCGATTGGAACGGATTGTCCATCTAGGTCCTATGGCCCATTGACACCCCAGGCCCTACCTGATAGTATCTTACCGTTGTACCGTAACAACGATTACGAAAGTATAGTAATAGAACCGCCGAAACGCAAGGAGGACGCATGGAGAAGACGACTCGCCGGATTCCCTGGGGAACGATCGGTCTGTTGGTCGGTGGCGCCGTGGTCGGAGCCTGCCTCGGAGTGCTCTACGCCCCGAAGAAGGGCGAAGAGACCCGCAAGGACGTCAAGGAGTGGCTGAAGGCCAAGCGCGAGAAGACCCGCGAGCTCTACGCCCGCTCGAAGCAGACCCTCGTCCAGAAGAAGGACCTCCTCACGGCCGCCATCAAGGCCCGCCGCGAGAACGGCGTCGAGAAGAAGGAGTTGGTCGCCGCGTAAGCCGTCCGCGGACACAACCCCTCGATGGGCCCCGCCCGCAAGGGCGGGGCCCTTTTTCGTTTACCGATCTTTAACCCGGGCCGGCTACACTCCGGGCGAGCCCATGGTCAACCGATACGTGGCGGGCGGGTTGGCGATCTCTTCCGCCGTCTCTTTATACACCGCCTGGTCCATCCCCCAAGGCGGGGTCGAGCGCCACTGGATCACGCCGCCCGTCGTAGGCGAGGAAGCCATCCCTCGCCCGGCCCAGGGCGTGTTCCCGGCTCGCGAAGACGAGCACGCGCCTCTGGCCGTAGCGGCGGGCGCGGCAGCCCCCCGGGCAGACGGCCTCGCGATGGTGCGTCCGAGCTTCGCCGAGCCGGAGCCTCCGGGCGCGGCCATCGTCCACCTCGCTCCGATCGCGACGCCGGAGGCGGGGCGGCTCAAAGTCATCCTCGACCGGCACCCGTGGCTCGAGCCGCTGGGGGCGGGCCAGCTTTCCCGGCTGCTGAGCGAAGGCGAGATCGAGACGCGCGGGGTCTGGGGGGCCTGTTCGAAGCTCGGGCTCCACGAGCGCTGCGTCAGCGTCTGCAAGCTCTCGGGCCCCGGCTGCAAACCCGAGTAGCTAGGCCGGTTCTCCGGAGAGGTCGTACTCGCCCGCGCCCGTGATCCGGATGTCCGCGAAGTCGCCGATCCGCAGGTAGTCCCTCTTCGCGTCGATCAGCACGTCGTTGTCCACCTCGGGCGAGTCGTGCTCCGTCCGGCCGACCCAGGTGGCGCCTTCCTTGTGGTCGATGAGCGTCTTGAAGACGCGCCCGACCTTCGCTTCGTTCAGCTCGCGGGAGATCTCCATCTGCGCGGCCATCACCGCCTCGGCGCGCGCCTTCTTCGTCCGGGCTCCGACGTCGTCCTTGAGCGCGTAGGCGTGCGTCTGCTCCTCGTGCGAGTACGGGAAGACGCCGAGGCGGTCGAAGCGCGTGCGGCGCACCCACTCGAGCAGCTCCTCGTGGTCCGCCTTCGTCTCGCTCGGGTAGCCCGCGATGAGCGTCGTTCGGAGCGCCACGCCCGGCACCCGCTCGCGGATCTCGGAGACGAGCCTCTCGGTCCCCGCCCGCGTGATCCCGCGGCGCATCGAGGCGAGCAGCCGGTCCGAGATGTGCTGCAGCGGCATGTCGAGGTACTTGCAGACGTTCGAGCGCTCGCGCATCACGTCGAGGACCTCCATCGGGAAGCCCGCGGGGAACGCGTAGTGGAGGCGGATCCAGCCGATGCCGTCGACGTCCGAGAGGCGCTTGAGGAGCTCGGCGAGCGCGCGCTTTCCGTAGAGATCGAGGCCGTAGTAGGTCAGATCCTGAGCGATCAGGATCAGCTCGCGGGTCCCGGCCTTGGCCAGACGGGCCGCCTCGGCGACCAGCTCCTCCATCGGCTTCGAGACGTGCCGGCCCCGCATGAGCGGGATCGCGCAAAATGAGCACGGCCGGTCGCAGCCCTCGGAGACCTTGAAGTAGGCGTAGTGGACCGGCGTCGTGAGGAGCCGCTCGCCGACGAGCTCGTGCTTGTAGTCGGCGCCCAGCGTCTTGAGCAGGCGAGGTAGGTCCCGCGTCCCGAAGAACGCGTCCACCTCCGGGATGTCCTTCTCGAGCTCCGGCTTGTAGCGCTCCGACAGGCAGCCGGTGACGATCACCTTCTCGACGCGCCCGGCCTTCTTCGCCCGGGCCCAGTGGAGGATCGTGTCGATCGACTCCTTCTTCGCGTCGCCGATGAAGCCGCAGGTGTTGATGATCACGATCGCGGCGTCCTCGGACGCGCTCTCGTGCTCGACCTGGAATCTGTTGGCCCGCAGCTGTCCCATCAGGACC
The DNA here is from genome assembly GCA_016207565.1 of Elusimicrobiota bacterium. Lineage (GTDB taxonomy): Bacteria > Elusimicrobiota > Elusimicrobia > UBA1565 > JACRDR01 > JACRDR01. The sequence goes on along the minus strand of JACQPK010000336.1, from coordinate 9,405 downwards.
TCGGAGTCGTAGAGGTTCTTCGAGCAGCCCAGGGTGACGACCTGGATCTTGTTGCGCCTGAGGGACTTCGTCTTCACGGCGGGAGCGATATTATATCATGCCCCGATGCCCGACGCGTTCCATCAGGAGCTGGCCCTGCCCGACGGGAGGAGCGTCGTCGTGGCCCGCGCGACGCCCGACGACGTCCTCAGGATCCGGTGGCTCTATCACCGGATCTACGGGGGCAGCTACCCCTTCTCGCTGGTCTACAACCCCCAGGAGTGCGCGAAGGCGATCGAGAGCGACCGCTACGTCTGGCTGCTGGCGAAGGAGCGCGACCAGGCGGTCGGCAGCGTCATCTTCACCGTGCAGAAGGGCGCCCGGCTGGGCAAGGTCTTCGGGGGCGTAGTCAGCGAGGAGTTCCAAGGACAAGACCTCGCCTCGCGCATGCTGACGCTCGGCGTCGACGGGCTCGTGCGCGGCGGGACGGCCAGGACCGTCTACGCCACGACGCGGACGGTGAGCCTCGCGCCGCAGCGCCTCGCCGAGAAGGCGGGCTTCAAGAAGCTCGGCATCTTCCCGAACGTGCACCGCGTGCAGCGTTCCGAGACGCACACGCTCGCCGTCTACTTCGGCCCTGGGGCGCTCGAAGGCCGCGGCACCTCTCCCCGGCTCCCGCTCCTGCTCAAGCCCTTCTTCGAGCTCGTGCGGCGCGAGACCGGCCTGCCGGAGCCCTCCTACGTGGACGCGGGCCCCGTCGCCGTGGAGGGGGGCGCGACGACCCCCTTCGAGGTGCTGCAGGCCCCGCAGTTCATCCTCCGCCGCTTCCACGACGTCCAGGCCGACGGCCGCCTCGCGCTCGACTTCTTCCCGTTCCACGAGCCCAACCTGCTCTTGATCAGCCCCGACGGCAAGACGGAGATCTTCCTGTACCGGTCGCCGAAGGACGGCCACTGCGTGGTGACGGGGGCCCGCTCCGAGACCCTCGCGCTGGCGGAGCTGCTCGACCACGGCGCGGCGTTCCTCGAGGACATGGGGGTCCGCTATATCGAGGTCCTCGTCGAGGCGGGCGAGGCCGAGAGGTTGAACCACGCGCTCGGCGCCCGGTTCTTGCCGTCGGCCTACTACCCCGCGATGCGCTGGGAGGGGCCGGGCGAGAAGGGCCGCGACTACGTGGTGCTCTCGCGCAGCCTCACGATGCTGGACTTCAAGGGCATCGCGCTGCAGCCGGCGTTCCAGGACTACCTGCGCGAGTACTTCCGGCTCTGGAAGGACCTGCACGTCGGCCGCGTGCTCCCCTAGAGTCTCATCTGGTGCGACGCACCAGATGAGACTACGGGCCGGGCTTGGCGAACTTGAACGGAGACACGTGCGGGGCCGTGTCGAAGTTCTCCCGGTCGTCCGCCCAGGCCGAGAGGACCCCCTTCGTCGCGAACAGGAGCTTGAGCTTCGGCGGCCGCACGGGCGGCTTCGGCTTCACCGGCAGCGCCTCGGTGCCGAGCTCCGCCAGGCTCGCGGCGCGGGCTTTGACGTCGAAGACGGACGCGAAGTATTCCGCCAGCTCTTTGGTCGGGAACGCGGCCACCGCCAGGCCCTGCTCGGTCTTGATGTTGATGGGGCCGCACCAGCCGTCGGCCGTCGGGTCCTGGTAGAGGCAGAATAGCTCGCTCACGACGAGTCAGGATAGTAAGATATGGGCATGCGCGCCATCGACGCCCTGATCCGGAGCCCCGCCTTTCCCGCGCGGCGGGACGGGCGGTTCGTGGCCGCGTTGCGCGCGTGCGCGGCGCTGCAGGGCCGTAGATTTCCCCAGCTCGCCCGGCTTTACCGGAGGGAAGGCTTCGACCCGTGGACGCTGCGGCGCGAACGCGACGTCGCCCGGCTCCCGTTTTTGCACGTGAGCGCCTTCAAGGAGTTCCCGTTTGCGGCCGGCTCGCGCTTCCCCGTCGCGCTGACGCTGACCTCGAGCGGGACGAGCGGCCAGAAGAGCCGCACGGTGCTCGACCGGGGTTCGCTCGCGCGGGTGAAGCGGATCGCCGAGAGCGTCTACGGCGCGCTCGGGATGGTGGACCGCGGCGTCGCGGCGAACTACGTTTGCATGACCTACGACCCGCGGCAGGCGAAGGACCTCGGGACCGCGTTCACCGACGAGCTGCTGACGTCGTTCACGTCCGTCGCCGGGGTGCATTACGCGATCCGGCGCCCGAGGCCGGGCGAGCCGTTCGGCTTCGACCTCGACGGCACGCTGGCGGCGATCCGGCGGTTCGCCGCGACCGGGCTTCCGCTGAGGATCCTCGGGTTTCCCGCGCACGTCCGTTTCACCCGGAAGGCGTGGAACGAGAGGGCCTGGCCGAGCCTCCGGCTCGGCCGCGGGAGCTGGGTCCTCACCGGCGGGGGCTGGAAGGGCCACCAGGGCGCGGCGATCCCGAAGCGGGAATTCCGGCGCGAGGTCTCGGACTGGCTCGGGATCCCGGCGGAGAACCTCCGCGATCTCTACGGGCTGGTCGAGCACGGCGTGCCGTACGTCGAGTGCCGGCTCGGTCGCATGCACGTCCCGGCCTACGCGCGCGTGCTGGTCCGCGACCCCCAGACGCTCCGCCCGCTGCCGTACGGACGAAAGGGGCTGCTCCAACTGGTGACCCCCTACCTCACGAGCTTCCCTTCGTTTTCGGTGCTGGCGAGCGACTGGGGCGAGCTCCGGGCGCGCTGCGGCTGCGGCACGCCCGGCGAGACCCTGAGCCTGCACGGGCGGGCGGGCCGCTCTCCCGCCAAGGGCTGCGCGGTGACCGCCTCCGAGCTCCTCGAGGCCCGCCGGTGAAGGCGTTCTTGTGGGGGCGTTTCGTCGAGGGGAGGGGGCTCGACGCCGAGCGTCTCGCCCGCGACGCGAATTCCAGGCGCGCGGCGGCGGCCGCTCGTACGACGTGGCGGACGATCGAGCTGCTCGAGCGCGTCGGCCGGTCGTGGTCCGATCCGCGCTCCACGTTCCGGCGGCGGGCGCAGGCGGTGATGCCGCGCGTCACCGGGTTCTCCTCCGAGATGGTCCGCCGCACGCTCGAGATCATCCCGGACCTGCTCGAGGCGGCGGCGCTCCGCCAGCGGCTCGCCTCCGAGCTCGGGCGCGAGAGCGCGCTCGACGCCTGGTCGCTCGAGCCCGGCGGCGGGCGGGCGATCAAGGCGTTCCCGCTCGGCTCCGTGCTCCATGTCGCCGCCGGCAACGTCTTCTTGGGCTGCATCGACTCGGTGCTAATGAGCCTGCTGACGCAGAACGTGACCTTGCTGCGGCTCTCGTCGGCGGACCCGGAGTTCCCGTTCCTGTTCGCAGAGAGCGTCGCGCGCGCGGACCCCGGGCGCGAGCTCACAGGAGGGCTCGCGATGCTCTCCTGGGACAAGGGCGACCCGGCCGAGGCGGTCTTCAAGAGCCGGCTCGACGGGGTCGTGGTCTGGGGGGGGCCGGCCGCGCTCGCGGCGTACCGCGACGGGCTCGGCGCGGGGACGAAGCTCGTCGCGTTCGGTCCGAAGCTCTCGTTCGCCGTCGTCAGCCGGGCGGGCCTGCGGGAGGCCGGCGTCCGGGAGGCCGCCCGCCGGCTCGCCCGCGACGTCTGCTGGTGGGACCAGGCCGCCTGCGCCTCGCCGCAGACGGTGTTCGTCGAAGGCGAGCCGGGGCCGTTCTTGACCGCGCTCGAGCGCGAGCTCGCGCGCGCCGGCCGGAGGCTGCCGCGGGGGACCTCCAGGCCCGACGAGGCGGCCTCGCTCCTGGAGGAGCGGCACCGCGCCTTGGCGGCCGAGCTGCACGGACGAGGCCGGCTCCGGACCGGCTCCGGTTGGACGGTCGCCTGGCGCCGCGAGCCCGCCCTGCGCGCCTCCCCGCTCGGCCGCTTCGTGCAGGCGACGCCGTACCGGGATGCCGCGCAGCTCGCGCGCCTGATCGCTCCCTCGTCCGGCCTCCTCCAGACCGCCGGGCTGCTCGTCGCCGCCGCCGAGCGGCCCGTCTATGCGGAGGCCCTGGGCGCGGCGGGCGTGACCCGGCTTCCCGAGATCGGGCGGATGCTCGAGGCGGAAGGGGGAGAGCCGCACGACGGCCGCTACCCGCTCCAAGAGCTCGTTCGGTGGGTGAGCGGCCCGCCGGAGTCGGTGGTGGCCAACGAGGAGAAGGCCTACGCCTCCGTCGTCGGCCGCGCCCGCGGCGAGGCGCCGTTCTACCGCGTCCGCCGCGGCGGGCTCCTCTCGAAGGACGACCTCTACGAGCACGGCCCGCCGAGGTCCACGTCGCTCCTCACGCGCGCGGCGGAGGGCGACGGGCGCCTCGTCTTCGCGAGCGGCGGCTCGACCGGGAAGCCGAAGTTCTGCGTGTACTCCCAGGAGGAGTTCGAGCAGACCTGCCGTTGGCTCGCCTGGGGGCTCGTCCGCTCGGGCCTGGAGCCCGACGACGTCGTCGCGAACCTCTTCGTGGCCGGCAACCTGTGGTCGTCGTTCATGGCGATCGAGGGCGCCGCGCGGCACCTGCGGGTGACGCACCTGCCGGTCTCGGGGACCTCCGACGCCGACTTCGCGCTCGACGCCCTCGAGCGCTTCGGGGCCAACGCCGCGATCGGGCTCCCGTCGACGCTTGTCGAGCTCGCGCGGCGGGCCGAGGCGGCGAAGCGGCGGGTCCGGCTCGAGAAGCTCTTCTATGCCGGCGAGCACGCCTCCGAGGAGATGGCCGCGCTCTGGCGCCGCGCGTTCGGGACACGGCTCGTGCGCTCGGCGGGCTACGCGAGCGTGGACGCGGGGCTCATCGGCTTCCAGTGCGCCCATTGCCGGGGCTCGGTCCACCACGTCGCGAGCGGCCTCCAGAAAGTCGAGCTCGTCGGCGGGGAGATCGTCGCCACGAACTTGATCCGGCGCTGGATGCCCGTCGTGCGCTACCGCACGGGCGATCGGGGCCGCTGGGTCGGCGGCGCCTGCCCTTGCGGCTGGCCGTCTCCGCGGTTCGCGCTCCTGGGGCGCTGCGACGACCGGATCAACCTCGGCGGCGCGCACATCGACGCCGGGGACGTCGGCCGCGCGATCGCCCGCGTGCCGGGGCTGAGCCCGCTCTACCAGGTGATCGTGCCGAAAAACGGCGGCGTCTTACGGGTGCGCGTCGAGCGCCTCGGCTCCGCGGCCCCGGCCTCGGACCTCGCGGAGCGGCTGGGCCGCGCGCTCCGGGACGCCTCGCTCGAGCTCCGCGACTCCATCGCGCGCGGCTGGCTCGAGGCCCCCGCGGTCGAGGTGCTGGCTCCCGGCGCGCTGCCGCGGCAGCCGCGGACCGGCAAGATACGCCGCGTCGTCGACCTCCGTTAACGCCGGCGCGAGAGCCCGACCGCGACCAGGGCCAGGCCCAGGAGGACGTGCGCGGCGTCGTCCCATCGGGTCCAACGGAACTGCGCCGCCGGAAACCACGCGAGGCGGCTCGCGACCGCCTGGTAGAGGTCGATGGCCCCGAAGGCCGCGTTGAACGCGGCGGCGCCGCCGTCGGAGCCCCGGAACGCGATCGCCGTGGCGGCCAGGCCGAAGGCGATGTGGAACACGTTGTACCAAGGCGCGCCGCTGAAGAGGGCGTGCTCCGGCGGGATGGCGAACCCGAGCGCGCCGGCGGCGAGCAGCACGGGACCGAAGATCCTGAGGACGCGCGTATTGACGGGCATGGGGACGCAGTATATAACGGTTGGCATGAGCAAGCCCAGCCCTCAGCGGCAGCCCTTCATTTTGGAGAATACGCTCGCCCGGATCGGGCTCCTGCCCTGGGCGAGGATCCGCGGCGGCTTCATCCAGGTGCTCGCTCCCGAGTGGCTCTACGATCTCGCCGTGTACTTCTGCTGGCCGGTCAATTGGGTCATCGCGGCGATCGCCAGCCGCTTCCCGTCACGTTATGGGGCGAACGACTGGCCTCTCGACGCCGAGCTCGTCCCGGCGAAGCTCGCGAAGCCCGAGCTTCCCCTTCAGGAGATCCGCGAGATCATCCGGCGGCGCGACGACACCCGGCTCGTCGACGGGGACCTATGGGCGCTCTTCGACTCGCTTCCCGGGCCCACCGCCAACGATATGATGGGCAACTGGCGGGGGAAGGTCGTGCGGACGGGGAGCTGGCTCGACGTCGCCGCCGCGCTGCTCGAGGAGCCGCTCCGGGCGATCGGCGTCCAGTGGGGCAAGCGGTTCTTCAGCCCCTATCGCGGCGACCCCTTCATCCTGCTCTTTGGCGAGTCGGTGATCCTACCGGTGCCGGTCTGGGGGAACGTCAGCATGCCGGAGATCTCGATCCGCGGCAAGCTCGGCGCCGCGATGACCTACGACCATCAGCCGTGGAAGGACCACTTCCGCGTGCTCGACGACGGCAAGAGCTCCGGCCGCCGGATGATGCTCGGCAACTGGATGTCGCGGGAGAAGAACGGCGGCTGGTTCACCCTCGAGGGCCTGCCCGAGCTCGACCAGCAGATCCAGGACCTGCTGGTCCGCTCTCCCTACTGAGACGGCCGCAGCGTTGCGTGAGTAGCCGGCATGGAGATCCGGATCGGCTTTCCCGGCAACAAGCGCGTCTCGGCCGCGGTCGGCGGCCATGTCCTCGTGACCGACCAGCCGAAGGAGGCGGGCGGAGACGGCGCCGGTCCGGCGCCTTTCGACCTGTTCCTCGCCTCGCTCGGGACCTGCGCGGGCATCTTCGCGCTGTCGTTCTGCCGTAAGCGCGACATCTCGACGGAAGGCCTGGAGCTGCTCGAGACCGTCGACTGGGACGAAGCCGCCCACCGCGTGTGGCGCGTCACGCTCGACATCAAGCTGCCCGCCGGATTCCCGGAGACGTACCGCGACGCTTTGGTCCAGGCCGTCAACCTCTGCACGGTCAAGAAGCATCTCATGGACCCGCCGGCGTTCGTCGTGAAGACCCGCGCCTAACGGTCGAGCGTAGGCTGGCCGGCGGCCCAGGACGCGAAGGCGGTCCACAGGGAGTAGCGCGCAAAGCGAGCGTTGAACTCGCCGCCGTGCGCGCGCCGGGCCAACGCCTGCCGCCACAGCTCCTCGGCATAGGCGCGGGCTCCGCCGCGCGCGAGCGGGAATAGCAGCGACGGGTGCACTCCGGGCCCCGCCCCCAGGGCCGCGCTGAGCTGCTCGAGGTCCCGGGAGGTCACCTGCGGGCCGCCCCTCGCGACGGACAGCTCGCTCAGCGTCCGGACGGCGGCGTCGGCGTCCAGAATCGGCGGGTCGCCCCGGGCCTCGGGCAGCTCGCCGTTGCGGGCCCGGTCGGCGAGGAGCGCGACCTGGGCGAGGCGGCGCTCCAGGCCCGAGTAGTCGCGGTGCGCGGAGCCGACGTTTCCGCCTTCGAAGCGCAGGCCTTGGCTGGACTCCCGCGTCCACGGCAGCGAGGCCCCGCGCAGCTCGAGCGAGACGGTCGTCCGCCCGTCGACGGTCCCCCAGTACCGCACGCCGAGGAACGCGTGCTTCTCGCTGTCGAAGTCCCCGGCCGAAGGCTGGTGCGGAGCCGGGGAGCGGGCGGCGATCAGCGCCGCGACGCGGTTCGAACGGCCGGCGTGCCAGGGCTTGAGCGAGCCGTGAAAGAGGTTGTCCGGGCTCTCGCGCGCGGCCTCGAGGTAGAGGTCGTCGTTGAGCGCCTGCACGGCCGCCATCAAGCGAGGCAGGATCCGCTCGAGGCGCTCCGTGTCCAGCGTGAAGAACGCGTGGTACTGGGTCCCGGCATGTCCCGTCTCGGCGATCACGAGGCGCGTGCGCGACAAGGCCTCGGCGGCGGTGCGCGCGGGCCGGTCTCGGTGCGAGACGATCTCGGGCTGAAGGAAGCGCGCCCCGCCTTCGACGGTCCAGCCGGCCGGCGGCGACTCCATGTCGGGGTGGTCGGCCACGAATTCCGGAGCGCCGGGCGAGCGCTCGAGCAGCAGGAAGCTCTTGCCGCGCCAGGCGGCGTCCGCGCCGCGCTCGCGGTCTACCGCGTCGTCGAGCAGGGCCAGGTAGCGGAGCTTGCCTCGAAGGGGGAGGGCCTCCCAGGCCTTGAGCGGCTTGCCGCGCGTCCGCCGTCCGCCCCAGGTGACCGCGGAGTGGATCAGCCGGTCGACGCCGGACAGCTCGGCGGCGGCGCGAGCCAAGAGCTCGGGGCGGAGCTCGGAGGGGCGGTAGTAGCGGAACACGTTCCCGCTCGAGTCGCGGGGATCGGCGGCCCGCAGGCTCCCCTCCTGCTCGTTCTGGAACACGACGCCGGGGAACTCGGAGCGGAGGACGTCTCCGGCGGAACGCGCCGCCGCGAGCTCGAACAGCTTCCCGGCGGAATAGGCGGCGGACTCCGCCCCGTCTTGCGGCTCGGCCGAGGGCGCGGCGGCCGCGATCGCGGCCGCGAGCGGGCTCCGCGCGGCGCCGGCTTTCGGCAGCGCGCCGGCGACGGGCTTCGCCGCGGCGGGCGCGAGGAAGACGGACGGCGCGGCCGGGAGCGCGACGGCGGTCGGCAGCGCGGGAACGACGCTCGAGGGCGCCCCAAGGGGCAGCGCCGGCGCCGCCGCCGTCAACGGGGCCGGGGCGAGGCGGACCTCGACGACGGCCGCGCGCGCCCCGCCCGCCAGAAGCAGGAGCGCCCACAGGGCTCGCCTCGATAGCCGGGTCATTAAGGAAAGGGTAGGCCCGGGCCGGTACCGGCACCTGGGCCTTTGGTCTCCCGGCCCTGGGCCGAATGTCCCCGGCTCAGTCGGACGCGGGCCGGATGAGGGGGTAGTCCGCGGCGAAGCTCTCGCGGTTGTTCGAGTAGCGCCAGAAGACCGATCTGGCCTTGGCGAGGAGCAGCGTCACGTGGTTGCTCTTGGCGCCGATCTCCATGCGCGCGATCCGGTCGTCCGCGGCGCGGTGGAGCTTCCGTTGGGACTGGAAGTACGCCTCATCGAACGCGTCTCCCTCGAGCTCCTTGAGGCGACGCAGTTCGCGGGCGGCCAGCCGCCGCAGCTGCGCGCTCGCGGGGCTCTCGGACGGCGCCACTCGCGCCTCCTGGGCGAGCCGGTCCGCCTCCGCCTTGAGGAGGGAGTGGTCCTTCTTGCAGCGTTGGGCGTGCTCCCGCGCGTCCTTGCCGGGCGCGCGCGCCGCCGCCAGCTCCGCGGCGTCGAGGGCGGCCTGGGACGCGGCGAGCACCACGCCGACCGACTCGGCGTCCGTCAGCCGGGCCGTCGGCGCGCGGGGCTCGGTCGCGAGCGCGGCGGCCGCCAGCCATGCGGCGGCGCAAAGCGCGTTCATCCCGTGGATTATGCCTAATGTCATGGCTCCTAAGTTAATTCAACGGAGTGGCGCAGAGGTACGCAAAGGAAATTACGAAAAGGCACGCAAAGGACAGAATTATTCATGATTTCTTCCTCTGCGATCCTTTCAGTGAATTCCTTAGCGTACCTTTGCGTTAGTCCGTTTTCCTCGTCGACGGCGCAGTTAACT
>JACQPK010000335.1 GCA_016207565.1 Elusimicrobiota bacterium | reverse complement strand
GGTGTACGGCGACCGACGGACTACCGTCCCGGAAGCCTGGTTTCACGATGATTCCCAACAACAGAACCGGAAGTTTCTATTTGGGCGAGCTACCGGAAGTTTCTACTCGGGCTTGACAGGTCCTGTACAGCTCGGCACATCCCGGACATTTTTGGCGGGATTATGCTCCCTATCTTCGCGCCTGATTCCACGGCAAGAACATCTGAACGAAGTGTTCTCCTCGGCCGAGGCTTGCCTGGATCCAACGAGGCGCATATTCGGTCGAAGGGCCGCCGTGGTCAAACAGTTGTTTCTCGGGCGGCCGTCCTCGCCCAACGAGTTGGCAGCTAACATCCGTCGGCACAGCCGAGTTTGGGGCGTAGGTAAGCTGAATTAAACACTGCTTTGCCCCAGATGCGACGCAGTTCACAGCGGCATGGCGCGCTGCGTAAGCCGCCACTCGATCAACGTGGCTTAGATGCTTGCCGCTTAGGGCGCCGCCTCCGATCGAGATTCGGGGGCCGTAAAAATCCATCACTAGCTTCCTGCCCGTCTGACCATTATCCCCGTCACTCCCGCCGTTGAGAAGCGGCCCGTTGGGATTCAGTAAGAGGTCGACCCTTCCCCACTCTTTTTCCCACCGGGAATCCACCCGCTGTAAGGCGCGGTAGGCGCTCCGGAGAGTCGCCTCGATTCCAGCACAGACATCGACGAATTGATCGTCTCGTCTCTGCTGGAGGGTCACCAGCACTTGTTCCAGCATCCAGTCCCGAGGGTTTTCGCGCATTCTAACGAGGACTTTTCCGTCAGGTCCCTGGCCCCTAAGGAGGCCGTCCTCGCACGATCGCGTCAGAGCCTCGCGGAACACGTGGGCGATGAAGTGCTCGGGAGGCAGATAATGCGTCAGGCGGTCGTACCCTGCGTAGCCGATGACGATGGCCTGGTCGTTGACCTTGCGCGACCACGGCGTCGGGTCGCCCACGCGCTGGCAGACGGCGTCGGTGACCTTGTAGCGCCTCGCGTCGATGTGGTTGTCGGCGGTGTAGCCGATCGCGAGGCCAGTCTCGACCACGATGTCGCGCAGCGGCCTTTCCAGCGGACGGCGGGTGACGAGGCCTCCGGTCAGGAAGACCTGATCCGACCACACCGAGGCCTCGACCTGGCAGTAGGCGTCCTCATCGATCGCGTGGCAGGCGGCCACGATGGCGTCGGCCACCTGGTCGCAGAACTTATCCGGATGTCCGGGCAGGACCATTTCGCTGACTCGGATCATGCTGGGCACCTCTCGAGTTGGCTGTAGGGGATCCCGGCCCGGGCAAGTGCCGAGGGGTTGCCGTCTCGCGACACGATCGCGTGGAGCCGGACGGCGCCCGCGGTCCACACGTCGGCGGGCGAGATCTCCTCGATATAGCCGTCCGTCACCACGACGGCGGCCGCCGGGCGGGTCTTGGCGAGGTGGCGCAGGACGCAGGCCATGCTCGTTCCCCCCGTCGTGCGGGTCTTGAGTTGGCCCCGCTCGATCACCGCGGGGGAGACCTCGTTGCTGAAGGCCCAAAACGGCATCCGGATGTGGCGCCGCAGGCGGTTGAGCAGGGAGACGATGTGCGGCATCTCGGCGCTCATCGAGCCGCTGACGTCGAGGTAGACCTGGGCGGTGCCCGAGCGCCGGGGCGTCCAGACCCTCCAGGCCGCGTCGGGGATGAACGGATCCCAAAGCGACCGAACGAAGGCGCGCCGGTCCCGGGAGTTGAGGATCGGCATCCTCGACACGCTTTCGTCGAGCGCGTCGGCCCGCGATCTCCGGTCCGGCATCACGTGGCGCTTCAGGACGGCGAGGGCCGTCCGCCGCCACCCGGCGACCGCCTCGTCCTTGGCGGTGAACAGGGTCTCGTAGGAGTGGGCCCCGACGCCCCGCGCCTTCGGCGCGCGCCAGATGCCCGAGCCGTTCATCGCCCGCAGGCTGTCGTTGAGAGCCTCCTCGAGGTCCTTCGGGAGCGGACGAGTTCCCACCGTGTGGTTGCCTAGGAGCAGTCCCAGGCTGATCTGGATGAAGCCGAGGCTTTCGGCGAGCTCGCGGATGTCGTCGACCACGAGTTGCCCCCCGTAGAGACCCTTCCAGGCCCGCAGGAGGAACGACGGCCGGTCCTTGCCGGTCATCGGCCGCAGCAACCTCATCAAACCCGGCGCTTCGGCGTAGTAGGCGCCCATCATCGAGCTGTAGGCGGGACCCAACTCGCGGTGGATGATGGCGTTGATCACGGCGTCGGTCGCGAGGTGCTCGCTCGGCGTCACGGGGTCGCGGCGCTCCGTGTGGCGCAGGAGGACGTGGAGGAACTCGTGGCAGATCAGGGCCTTCGCGTGCTCCTCGGTCGAGCAGTGCGCCTTGACGAAGGCCAGGTTCACGAGGAGCCGGGGGCGCTCCTCGCAGGTGACGGCCAGCGTGGGGATCTCGTCGGTGAAGTCGATCCCGAGGATCCTCAGGACCGCCCGGATGGCGAAAGGGTTGTCCTCGATCAGCTCGCGGACGAGCGCCTTGAAGGTTTCGGGTGTCATGCGTAAAAGCCCTCCGGATCGAAAAGCTCCAGGCGCCGCGTCAGGCTGGACGTCGTCCAGAGCACCGGGCGCCTGGGGTCATAGAGCGTCGCGGAGCAGAGCCCGAGCATGAGCGCCTGCTCCAAGACCGCGCGCGGCGCCGCGCCGGCCACGGCCAGCGGCGTGCTCTTGGAGTCGGGGCGGCAGATGAGCGGCTTGGAGGGCAGCTCCACAAGCTCGCGCAGCTCCTCGGGGTCGCCGGCGTGCGCCTCCCGCAGCAGCCTCGCCATGGCCTCGAGCGGGGCCTCCGCTCCGAATGCGAGGCCCAGGCGGATGATCCTGGGGCAGCGGATGACGCCGTCCTCCTTGCCCAGCAGGCTCGAGCGGATCGACTCCTCCCGCATCCTGCTTCGCGGGCCTCCGATGTTGAAGAGGGCCGGCGGGATCCGGACCGAGAAGCCGGTCACTCGGCCCTCGCCGGCCGGAGCAGCTCGACGCAGGCGTTCATCTCCCCCTCGAGCCCGGCCGGGTCGTCGGGGATCGTTCCGCTCGCCAAGCACCAGTTGAAGAACTGCTTGGCCCGCTCGCGCCGGCCGCCGCTCAGCGGCGAGAGCACCTTGGCGTAGCGGGCGAACTCAGGGTGCTTGGTGTCCTTGTCGCTCAGGCGCTCCTGCCAGGTGACCTTGCCGTCGACGGTCAGGATCGGCGAGGCGAGCTTGCCGAGGTCGTTGACGCCCTCGGCGCCGATGGGGAGCCCGCCCTTCACCGCCGCGGGGTAGACGGCGAGCGCGAAGGCGGCTGATCTAGGCTTGGGCTCGCTCGCCAGGAGCTGCTCGACCGCCTGGGTGCCGGCGTCGGGGCCGGGGCAGGAGCCGAGGAGGAGCTTGAGCTTGGCGGGAAGCGCCTTCTCGAGGTGGAAGAGGTGCACCCAGCGGCGGTCGCCGGTCAGCATGCACGAATCCCAGGCGCTCCGGTGGGCGGCGGCGACGGCCTCGGCCGAGATTTCGCCGCCCCAGGCGGCGTGGGGCAGGCTGCACCGGAGCACGTGCTCGAAGACGGCCTCGCTCCTGCCGCCCGCGACGATGGAGGCCGCGAGGAGGCTTCTCGACAGGAGCCGGGACCGCCTCGGCGAGACCCGGACCCTGGCGCCGTTTAGGACGGAGACCGCCGCGGTGGAGTAGCTCACGAACTCCGCGGGGCAGCGCGCGAGCTGGCGCAGGAACTCGGCGCGCCAGGCCTCGACCTCCGTGCGCAGGCGCCCCCCGTCGTCGGACAGCGCGCCCTCGCCGCTGGGGTCCGAGACGCGGAGCTTCTCCTCGCTCGTCAGCGCGTCCCAATCGAGCGCGTCGACGAAGAGGGCGAAGCGGTCGGCCAAGGCGGGGTCGAGCGGCTCCGAGCCGATGTAGTCGTCGCCGCCCTGATCGGCGCCGCAGGGGTTCATCGCGGCCCAGCGGAAGCGAAGCTTGGGGAGCGGCAGGCCCTGGAGGCGCCGCTCGTGGATCAGCGAGAAGAGCCGGTTCTGGTGCTCCGGCTTGCAGCGGCTGATCTCGTCGATCAGGACGGACTCGGCGCCCCAGACGGTGGCGGGCGTCTCCAGGAACCGCACGGTCGAGCGCTCGGCGTCCGGGAACGGGAAGCCGACGAGGTCATCGAAAGAGATCAGGCTCGCGTTGTAGTGCCGGTGCGAGAGCCCGAGGGCCTCGCTCAGCGAGTTCAGCAGGAACGTCTTGCCCGTTCCGGACGGGCCGATGAGGAGCATCGGGTCCTCGGTGACGAGCGCGGCGAGGATCACGGTCTCCACGCGGTCGAAGCCGTAGACCCCGAGGAGCGGCAGGCGGCTGGCGGTTCCCATCTCAGGCCACCTCCCCGGAGGGTTTTCCCGGCTCGTTCGGGAAGCGGAAGTCCTCGGCTTCCGCGCGCTCGAGCCTCACCCGCCTGCCGTCGCGGAAGCGCACCCAGCCGCGGCAGGTCCCCATGCAGTTCTCGATCCGCCAGTGGGACAGGTGCGTTTCGGCCCACTGCTCGAAGGCCACGTAGCGCTCGGTGAAGGCTTTCACCGCGAGGGCCTCGTGTTCGGAGTCGCCGTAGGCGCCGCCGTAGGGGAGCCGGAGGAACACCGCCCGTCTGCGGTCGCGGCGCACGAAATACCAAGCGTAGCTGTTGACGCCGTAGCCCCAGAAGCCGGCGAGCCAAGTGCCCGGACGAACGCCCCGCCAATGCACTACGGGGAGGCGCCCGCTCGACCCCGCCGCCTTCGAGAAGCAGAGATGGCGGTCACTGTCCTCCGAGAGCGGCTCCGATACCGGGTCGGGCTGGAAGAGGGCCGGAAAAGGCAGCCCGAATGTCCTCTCGAAGGCGGCCTTGAGCAGTTCGCAGGGCGGCTTGTCCTCGGCCCGCCGGCGGCGGGACGGCTTTCCTGTATCGTTCACGGCCTGCCTCCTGGGCAGGCCGCGAAGGCGGGCCTGCCCGCTTTAGGTCCCTGTTTCGGCCGGGGCCAAGTTGGACGTTAAAGTCCCGCCGTACGAAGCTCGCGCTATCCTCTTTCACCCTCCAACGGAACATCCCGATGGGCCGCGGAGAAGAGCTTCCGTCCGCAGCCGTAGCAGAAGGTGTCGCCGCAGCAGTGCAGAATGAGATTCTCCGTCTTGCACGCTCCGCATGCGTGGCTCATCGGCGGCTTGGCGATGAGCCGCCGCTCGATGGCGCCTCCGCAGCGTGGACAGAAGCCGATCGCGTCAGGTGCTCGCGGCATGGATACCCCTCCCTCCAATCATAACGGCTCCGGGGGCCGGCAGGTTGCAAATGAAAGGACCCCGATCCATGTGGGACCAGGGTCCGCGTCTCGCTTTAGGTCCCGTTAAGGCCGGGGCCAAGTTGATCCCTTAAAGTCCCACCGCCGGGCTCGCGCCCGGCACTCGAAGTTTAACAGGGAGGTCCGGTTTCGTCAAGGATTCGGTCGGCACCCTGCATCCCATCAACTCATCATGGCAGAGCCGCTTCCGAGGTTGCCGCCAGGCGAGCCGCCCTAGATGTCCCACCGAAATCCGCGCGCCTTGGGACGTCCGCCTGTATGGGCGCGCAGAAACGCCTGTAGGCGGGAGCGGCAGGCTTCGAGCTCGGTGAGCCCCAGGAGGCTGAGACGAACGACGCGCTCCGCCGCGGAGCCAATGTCGAGGAGCCTTCCCTCGGCTTGCTCCGGAATGGGGACGATCTTGGAATCGCCTGAAACATCCTGGATGGCGTACTCCTGCTCGAGAAGGTCATCGAGGACCCCGCCGAGGCCCTCGGCGTCTTCCACGACCTCCATCTTGAACCCGCCCTCGTATTCTTCGAGCATGAGGGCCGAGCATTCCCGCTCGCGCGAAATGACGTCAAACAGACGCCAGCGGGACGAGTTGTCTGGATCGAAGGCCACCATCAGCTCCCTCTCGGCCTCGTTTTCCTCCCCCATGTCGGCACGGATCACCCACGCGCTGTCCCAATCTCGCGGCAAGGACAGGCCGCCGACCTGAAGCGTCGGCCCGGGGAGAAAATCGAGCGTGTCGAGATATTCCCGGTTCCGACCATCCCCGACTGAATTGAACGCGACGGAATGAACGGCCCCGGACTCGTCGGCTAGGATGAGACAATCATGCAGGACAGAGACCATGAGACGCTTCTGCTTGACTCGAACGACCGTCGCCTCCCACTCGTCCTCCTCGCGAACGAGTCGATCGAGAAGCTGGCACCAGCCGGTGCTCGGGAACTGCCACGCGCAAAGGCGCGCCAGAGCGGTCATTTCGACCAGCCGCGCCCCGCCATGTTGCCGAAAGAGCCCTCCGGCGCGGAGACCCACGTGTTCATCGGGCGGAGGATCTTCACCCTAGGCAGATAACGCGCAAGCAGCGCATTCACCTCCAAGGAGTCATCGAACACGAGGTCGGGCGGCTCCGCCATCGTCGCCCGGCACTTCGGCCAGAGATGGATCAGTCCTTCGGGAAAGTCCTCCGGCAAGTCCGCCAGATCGATCTCCGGCACGGGCTCGCTCAGGACGAGGTCGTCCCATACCAAGCCGAACTTGCGCAGCTCCGCCGCTGTGGCTTCCGGCTCGCCAAGGTGTCTGCCGCGAGCCGTTACGATGCGAACTCGGTGGCCATCACGCTTGAGCGCACGGCTAAGCCAGGCGAAGAAGGCAGGCGCCCAGGTGATAGTGTCGTCGATGTCGATCTGGATGGTCATTCGGGATCGAATCGAACCCTTTGAGGTGATCCAGCGCTTCCTTGGCTCTGAACAGCAGATCTCTTCTTCATTTTCCAATCAGCTCTGACAGTCTCTTATATGCCTCATTCACCAATATCGCATCCTGAGTCGACCCGCCGACGTCCGGGTGAACCAACTTCATATGGCTCTTCCATGCATCCTTGAGTTGCTTGGCTGTGGGAATCCCTGTCAGTCCGAGCACCTCGAGGTACTTTCGATATTCATCCCCGCTGGTGACTAGGAGCGTGGCCCCGGCCCGCCACTCCTCTCTGGACCCCTTCTTCCCGTGATAGGCCTTCTGGTTGCGTAGAAATGCGCTGTTACGGGCCTTTCGCTTGTACGTGGAGAGGACTTCGTCCACGGCTACCTCGCCCGCCCCCACGATCTTCTTGGCCTTCCCGTCGCGATACTGCATCCGCCACATGTCATTCTCACGATGGACCATGTTGACCTGCTTCAGGACCGCGCAGGCCTTGCCTATCGCGTACAGAGAGAGCCCAAGCTTTTTGGCAAGTTGCTCGGACGACCGGCCACCGTGCCAGAGAATCGAGAGCACTTGCTCCTCCGCAGACAAAATCCTACTCCTTGGCATTGCGCCGCCTCCGATACCCGAGCAACTTGCGCGGCTTCTCCATCGTCAGTTGCTTGATTTGATCAAGGATTGGGGCCATGGTCTCCAGGTGCTTGCAGTGGCGATGGAAGACCCACCCCGGGCACGCGCACTCCCACCGCTTGAGCGCGGTGTTGCGCCTCGAGACGATATATTTGTGACGGGACGCGCCTCGGATCTCGAGCCTCATGACATGCGTATTTGAATCGGGGAGCTTCCTGACTCCGGATTCCTTCAACAGTCTTATCAGCTGTTTGTCTCTGTCCATCGGAGCTCCGTGTTCATCCGGCCCGCTGGGCTTCTAATAACCCATGAATTTCTTTATGTGTGCGGCTATCCTTTCCCTGTCTCCAACAGTTATCGCCTTCTTCGTCCATGCGGTAAAAGTGTTGGGATAGCCCCTCTTCATCTTTGGGGCATTGGGGACGTCGATCTCATAGATGAACCGGAAGCCCTTGCTCTTCAAATAAGACTTTGATCCCCTCTCCAAGTTCACCGTATGCTCCCAGTCCCAGGAACTGCCAAATCCGATGTCCGGATGGACTCTCTTCGATTCAGACAGCGCCAGACGCCTCGGAGACTTGATTCTCTTCACCGCGTTCCCTCCTTTGCCGCGGGACCGATCACACCCACTCGACCGCGCCCGCCTGAACGAACAGCAGCCCGGTGCGCCGCACGCGCTCGCCCGTGATCGCCTCCCACCACTTGGCGTACTCCGCGAGTTGCGGGCGGTAACGCGTCACCCAGGCGGAGCAGTCAGAGCCGACATTGTCCGTCTTGAAATCGATGATCTCCCAGCCGCCGTCCACGCGGTAGATCAGGTCGATGGCGCCCGAAAGGACGGTTGCGCCTTCGGTCGCCTGAAATGGAACCTCCGTATGGCGCTCCGGGGAAGCGAGCATGCGGGACCATACCTCGGACTTGAGAGCACTGGCGATCAGCGGCACCGCGTTCGCCGCCTGGGCGGCATAAGGAGTCCCCGGGCCGGCGAGCGCGACCAGGAGCCTCTCGATCTCCTTGCTCTTCGGTGTCTCGCCTGAGCGCACGAGCGTCTCGAGGGCCTTGTGGATGAAGACGCCCCACTCCATGCCTCTCGGGCCCTTGGCCGAGCCCCAATCGGCCTCGGCGGGATCGAAGGCGTTGTCCTTGACCCGGTCGGTGACGGACTCCAACTCGTACGATGGGGCCGCCTTGGCCGACACGGCCGCCGCGCGGGACTTGGAGGCGTCGTCGCGGCTCGTCAATGAGGCCGACTTTGCCGCCTTTGGAGAGGTTGCCTGCGCGGGAACCGGAAGAGGCTTTATATCTTCGCTCAGATCGAGCAAGGGGCCGAAGACCTTGAAGTTCTCGCGAATCTTGCCCGCGTAGCGGGTCAGAATCAGGTAGTCCTGGGCGCGGGTGACCGCAACGTAGTGCAGCCGGTCGGCCTCGGCGCGTTGGAAGGCAGTCTCGTCCAGCTTCAACGGCTCCCACGCCTCGGGGGCGGCGAGGGTGCGCTTCTGCCAGCCCGCCTTGACCTGGATCGGGAAGAAGCCTTCGACCTTCGTTCCCTGCCGCCGGATGTGGATCTCGGGCGGATGGTCGGTCTTCATGGCCGGTTGGGTCAGGAAGACGAAGCGAGCCTCGAGGCCTTTGGCCTTGTGGAGGTTCATGATGCGGACCTTGTCCCCGCCGTAGTTCAGCGGCGGGCGGCCGATGTTCTCCCCCTTGTTGTCCTCGAACTCGGCCTCGAGCGCCTCGAGCGCGGAGGCGAGCGTCTCCCCGGCGAGCCCGAGCTCGCGAACGAAAGAGACGACGGCGAGGATGTCGGCCGCGTGCGCGGGCCCGTCCTCCTGCAGCCGGACGGACGCGAGCAGGCCGGTCCTCTCCAGGATGAGCTCCAGGGCCAGGCCGGCCGGCTTCCGCCTGGACACCAGCCAGCACTCGTGGAGCACGTTGAGGGCGCGGGCCGCCGGCCCCTCCTGCTCGGCCTTCCGGGTGAGCCGGAAGGAACCGCCGGCCTTCTTGTGTCGGTAGAGCTCGTCGTCGGAGACCCCGAACAGCGGGCCCCGCAGACAGGCGACCACGGCCAACTCGTCGTCCGGGTCGGCCACGGCCTTTAGGATGGAGATCAGGATGCCGAGGCCCTCCCAGGCGCCGCCGCGATCGGTGGCCACGACCTCGTTGGGGATGCCGAGGCGGTCGAGCGCGCCGGCGTAGGCGGCCAGGAACTTCTTGCCCCGGGCGATGATCATGAAGTCCCCCGGGCGCACGGGCCGCAGGCGGACATCGTCGCCCTTGCCGTCCTCGACTGTCTGGCCGCTATCGATCGCGTGGCGGATGTACTTCGAGATCGCGTCGGCCTCGGCGGGCGCGATCCGGTCCTGCTTGCCCTGGTCGGGGATGTCGAGAGCGTAGACGCCCGCGCCGTACCCTTTGGGGCGGACGCGCATGGGATCCAGCGACGCGAAGGGAGCCTGGCGCTCGCTCGCCTCCTCGGGCAGTATCCGTCCCTTGAACCCCGAGTTGATCCAGTCGCAGACGGCCGGCTGGCTGCGGAAGGACGCCGTGAGCGGCGCCTGCAGCGCGCCCGCCGCGACCATGATCTCCTTCACCTGCTTGTACACCGCGATGTCGGCGCGGCGGAAGCGGTAGATGCTCTGCTTGGGGTCTCCGACCACGAAGAGCGAGCCGGCGCGGGGCTTCTGTTTGGTCCAATCGGAGGAGGGCGAGTCGCCGGTCAGGAGCAGCATCAGCTCGGCCTGCACCGGGTCGGTGTCCTGGAACTCGTCGACGAATAGGTACTTGTACCGCTTCGCCAGGTGAGCCCGGACCTCGGGGTTCTCGCGCAGCATCCTGGCCGCGAGGCGCAAGAGGTCCCCTTGGGCGAGCCGCCCGAGCTTGAGGCGCTCCTCGAGCGTCTCCTCCCGCGCCGGCAGCAGGACCCTCAGCGCGCGGCCGTAGAGGTAGGCATGCCAGCGCGCGAGCTCGCGCTGGGCGGTACCGTCGCGGAAGGCCACGAACAGCTCCTCCGCCTGCCTGCGCGCGTCGGGGTCCCGCCAGCCCTTGCAGTTCTTGGACTTGGCCTTGGGCTCGACCTTGCGATTGAATACGCGCAGGGCGGAAAGGATCGAGTCCTGTGGCGGCGGGTCCTCCAGCGTGACCAGCCTCTTCACCTCGGCGTACGCGTCGTAGAGAACGCGCTCCTTGATGTCGAACGGCCCCCCGGCGAGGCGATCCCAGGCCTCGACCAGCCCCTGGAGGCCCTTGGCGAGGGCGCCGAAGTCCGGAGCCTTCGCGTCGCCGGTCGGGAAATCCACCTCGGCGTGGTCGCAGAGGGTCCCGAAGGCGGCCGAGAGCTGCCGCGGGCCCAGCCCGGCGCGGCGAAGCTCCTCCCACTCGCTCGACCTCTCCTTGCGCAGGCGGTCGAGGGCGCGCTGTAGCACCGCGGCCTGCACGGAGGCCTCCTCGGCCCTCTCCATCAAGTCGAAGTCCGGAGGGACCCCGGCCTCCAGCGGGCGCTCGCGCAGGAGCTGCATGCAGAAGGCGTGGATCGTCTCGGCGAAGAGCGCGTCGAGCGTCGACAAGGCGGCATCGAGGGACTGTTTCCGGCGCGGGTCCTTTTCCTCGCGGTAGGCCTTCTCGATCGCGTCCTGCACGCGCGTCTTGAGCTCGGCGGCCGCCTTGCGCGTGAAGGTGATGGCCGCGATCTCGGAGAGCGGGACCTGCTTCCTCACGATCAGGTTCACCAGCCGCGTGACCAGCTCGGTGGTCTTGCCGGAGCCCGCGCCGGCCTCGACCCAGACGCAGTCGCCGAGCTTGTCGCGGATGATGTCCCGGCTCGCCTGGTCGGAAGGGAGCCTCACTTCTTCTCCTCCGGAAAGAGTGCCTTGGCGCGCTCCCAGGGCTCGTCGCCGCAGGCGTCCGCGAAGGGGCATCGCTCGCACTGCGACTTGTCGCTGGTGGGGCGGAACTGCCCGGCGGCAAGCAGCTCCAGCAGCGCGGGGATCTCCTGCGCCACCTCGTCGACGCGCTCTTGGCCGAGGGTGACCCTTGTCCAGCCTCCCTTGCGCGTCGAGTACAGGAACGAGAAGGTTTCGGCCTTCGCCTTGGGGTCCAGGCGCTTGAGAAGCGTCTCCGCGGCCTTCAGGTAGAACACCGGCTGAAACGCGGCGGGAAGCGAGATCTCAGCCCACGCGCTTCCGGTCTTGTAGTCCACGACCTCGTAGCGCTGGTCGCCGACCTTGTCGAGGCGGTCCACGCGGCCATGGACCCGGAACTGGTGGCGGCCGAGCTTGATCTCCACGGGGTCCTTCACCGACAGGGGCTCGCCGTCCAATTCCGGCATCCCGAAGGACACCTCGCGACCGACCGGCGTATGAGCGTCCCACTCCGCGGCGGTCCGCTCGAGGAAAATCATCGCGTCCCGGCGCATCTCCTCGCGCTCCGTCTCGTAGAGGGCCTCGGTGGCGGGCGGGATGAGAAGTTTGAACTCCGCGAGCTGCGCGTCGAGGAGCGACAGGAGGGCCGCGGCGTCGCTTCGGGGATCCGGCCGTCCCTTCGTGAAGCCTCGCAGGAAGGCCGCGTAGACCTGATGCAGCAGGTCACCGCGCTCCATGGGCGTCAGCCACTCGAGCGCGCTGCGCTCCTCGTCATCCTTCGGCTTGATGCTCAGGACGCGCTTCAGGAAGAAACGGAACGGACAGGCGGCGAGGTCGGCCATGTATGTCGAGGAGACGGCTGCCTCTCCCTTCGTCGGGTCGAAGGCGCCGGCCGCCGAGGGGACGGAGCCGTCGTAGACGCCGAAGAACGGCTCCGACCTGGCGTCGCTCGCCCTTTTGCCGTCGGCGGCCCAGGGGAAGGCCTCGTCGACCTGCTTTCGGCTGAGGCCGGAAGCGAGCCACCAGGAGAGATCGTCGACGGGCAGCTTTCCGGGCTCCGCGGGCAAGCCGATCGGGTCGCCGGCCGCCAGCGCGAGATCCTTATAGGCGAGTTCCGGCTTGCCCGTCGCCTTGCGCGCGGCGTGAAGGAAGAGCGGCGCGGGCCCGGCCTCCCTCCCCTCCCGGCTGTCGAAGGCGTAGGCGCTCACGACGGCCTCCCCTTCGAGGGAGGCCAGGCGGCCCTGCGTGGCCTCCGCTCGGTCCTTCTGGAGGGTCACCGAGGTCGCCAGGTCGGGGCTCAGCCGGCCCCGCTCGTCGTCGAGGAGGAACGGGTCCTGAAAGACGCGTCCCGGGTGGTTGCCGAGGGTGAGTCCGGTCACGAAGGTCAGCGGGCGACCCTCCCAGCCGGTATTGTCGAGCGAGGTCAAGTGGACTCGGCCTGGGCGGGCGCGCTCGCCGGCGACCGAGGCCGACAGCGCGGTCTCTCGGATGAGCGCGCAGGCCTCGCGGACCGAGAGTATCCGGTCGCCGACCTCCGAGAGGACGCCCAGGCTCTCGGTCAGCCCCGTGATCGCGACGTTGTCGAGCTCACCGCCGGCGGCGGCGAAGCGCGCGAGGAAGGCACGGCAGCCGGCGACCGCCTCGAGCAGGCCGACCTTCTCCGGGTCTTTCGCCCAGGCGGCGCCGACCACGATCTCCTCGAGGGCCTTGCGCAGGGGCTTAAACGCACTGAGCCTCTCGCGCTTGGCGTCGGCCCTGTCCACGTCGCCTTCCGCCTCGGCCGCCTCGATCTCCTTGGCGAGCTCCGCCTCGTGAGCGCCGAAGACCTGCCCGTAGGCGGGAATCCCCCTATATAAGGAGAAGCGGGCCAGCGCCCTCGCCGCCGCCAGGCTGCTGAGACCGTCGCCGGCCTTGCGCAGGGTCAGGACGCCGGAGCGAAGGAGCTTCTCGAGGCGCCCCGCCTCGAAGCCGCTCTCGGCCCAGGCCAGGTAGCCGAGCAGGGCCTTCCCCGGCCGGAGCGCCCCGACGGGCAAGCCGGCGGACAGCGTGACGGGGATGCCGGCCTTCTCGAAGAGCTCGGCCAGGACGAGCCGGTCGTACTCCGGACCGGCCACGGCCACCTCGACGGCGTCGCAGGCGACCTTTCCCTCGAGGATGCGCCGCGCGATCTCCCGCGCCTCGGCCTCCTGGCTCACCCCGCGAAAGACGCTCAGGGCGGCCGGCATCGAGGCGAGGCCTCCCTCCCGGTACAGCGGCAGCTCGACCACGGCGCGGCCCGCCGACTTGAGGAAGGCGCGCTCCAGCGCCGACCATCGAAGGGGCGACGGCATCAGGAGCAGGTCGGCCGAAGCCTTCACCGCCGCGGACGCCTCCCGGAGGAGGTCCGCCTCGTCGTACCAGCCGCGCTCGACCAGAAACGTCTCGTACGCGGCGAGCAGCTCCTTGAGCTCGCGCCAGCGCTGCGGGACGAGGAAGTGCTCGGCGTCGAGATCCTTGGACGTCAGGCCCGCGAGCCGGACGTCCCGTATCGTCCGCCACACCGCGGCCGAAGCCCCGGGCGAGGCCGCGAGGCCGGCGAGCCGGCTCTTCTTCGGAACGTCGCGCGACAGGATCAGCGCGACCAAAGCGGGGCCCACGCCCTCCGGCATCGGCACCCGGTCCAGGCTCCAGCCGGCCAAAAGCTCGGCGGCGTAGGCGGCGGGCGACCGTACGACGACATTGGCCCAGGCGAAGCCCGAGCGCGCCAGGCGCTCCAGGGCGGCGACGCCATGGCCCGGATTCGGCAGCAGGAGGATTTTCCGGCGCGTTTTGTGCGCGCGACAAATGTCGGCCAGAGCTGACAAGAACGGATCGCTGGGGGGCATGGTCGGCGGTCCAGATGTGTTTATAGGGCTTCTCCGGATAGGCGTCAACCCCTCGTCACAAGAGCCCGACTCCATGCCAAGTAAACGCGATTGGACGCGGCCAGGTTGCATGGGGGCGCTCTAGACGGACGCGGGAAAGCCGTCTTCCAGCCGCCGGATCGTGTGCCATAGCTCGTCGTAGCTGCCGGGGTGGAAGGTGTGGATCGGCACGAGCTCCCGGGGCGCGATGGCTTTTACCAGGCGGGCGAGGTCCCGCCCGGGGGCGTGTCCGCTCGTGTGGGCGCTCTCGAGGCCGATGCCGTTGACCGTGAGGAACTCCGAAACCTTCCGGAACGACGGCTCCCGGCGGTACCCCTGGTACTGGGAGTAGATGAGCACAGCGCCATCTAGTCGTCCGATCCGTTCGACCTCGGGCTGGAGCGAGTCTCGGTACATCAGGAAGACGCGCCCCGGCGAGCGGGCGATCGTTTCAGCCGAGATCTCGTGGGGCCGGTACTTCGCGAGCAGCCGGCCCATCCCCTCCCGCAGGAGCTTGCGCATGAGGAGCTTCGTATAGAACACCTTCAGGCGAGAGAACCGCGGCGACGCGTGAGGAACCGAGGCGGTCTCGATCGCGTCCAGCACGTAGGCGGTGTAGAGGTCCACGGCCAGCACCCCTCCGAGCCGCTGCGCGGCGCGGTAGAAGGACACGATCCGGTCGATGTTCTGGGCGGAGGCGTAGACGAGCTTCAGGCCCTCCCACTTCCTCGCGATCCGGACGATCCGGTCCTCGATCTGGGCTTCCGTCTCGCAGCCGTGCCCGCCGCGGCCGAGGGTAGTTCCCTCCATTAGGAGGCAGTCCACTTCCCTCGGCGGCCTTTGGAGAAGACTCTCGAAGAGCTTTCCCTTGCGCCCGTGGCCGCGGATGTCGCCCGAATAGAAGATGCGCCTGCCGCCGGCCTCGATCAGGAACGCCATGGAGCCGAACGCGGAGTGGTCCACCGCGAAGGGGGTCACGGTCACCTCGCCGATGGTGACAGGCCGCTTGTGCTCGAGCGTAACGGGTGTCTTGATTTGGGCCTTGGTCGGCAGAAAGATGTCCGAGGCCTCGATGATGCGCTGGGCGCCGGCGCTCAGATAGACCGGGATGTCGCGACGGATGTGGCGCACGAGGCCGTAATGGTCCTGGTGCGGGTGCGAGAGCAGCACCGCCGTGACCGGCTCGCCGCTCTCATCGTAGAGTCCCTCGACGGGAGGGAGTACCCCCAGTTCGAGGAGTTCCTCCTTCGATTTCGCGGCCAGCGGCAGGGAGTCGAGTTTCTGGGACTTGTCCTTGGGGTGCACGAGCGGCATCCCCAAGTCCACGATGACCCGGGTGCGTCCGGAAGCCACCTCCACGCAACTGCCGCCGATCTCGTGGGTTCCGCGATGTATCGTGATTCTCATTCGTTCTAGATAACGGCATGTGGGGGCGGTAGGTTGCGTATTCGGATGGGCGCCGAATCCTGGCCAGCGACGTATTCAGTCTCATCCGGCCACAGGACACTCTAGCTCAGGTCGTCTTCGAGGTAATTGAACACCGGTGCACAATCAGCGGAGACAATCTTCGAATGACTCTGTCAATCCTGCGATAGCGGTCATTGAGAAATTGCTTGTGTTGCGCGCCACGTCGTGCCCGCCCGCACATCAACACCGCAATGAGCGCGTTTGAGTGTTTCGCCTTCTCCAGACAGCTCCGCAGTTCTGCGTGTTCTGTCGGTACGACTTTCAACGCCTCGGCGATGATGTTCTCTCGGCAGGCGGCCACCATGCAGGAGTACAAGGCGCATTCAATCACGCCTTGGGTCGGATGATGCCGCTTCGACGGGTCCTTAAGTTCGATAATGGCCAAACGCCCATCGTCGTCCACAGCCAATAAATCGATCCGCGCCCCACTGGCAAGCCTGCGCAGGCCGCTCTCCGACGGCGCGGTGGTTGCCTGAAGCGGGGTCTCCATCCCAAAGATCCAGAGCTTTCTTCTTCGATACAGACAGTATCCCTGGTCAAAGTACTCGAGTTGGCGTTTCTGCTCGGGCCCTTGTGGGCCAATCGGCCGGCGCCGCCAAAGGCAATAACCAGACTGCCGCGGATAGACGCTGCGCATCTCCTGAATCATTGCCCTGACTCCACCTTTCTTCAGAGAGAGCAAATAATTCAGCACGTTCTCGGAGCCTCTAGGCTTCCTGCTTTCAATCAAGAGCTGCTGCAGATTATCGATGTTCATTGTAACCTCCTGCTAACGGAACCCATGCACACGTAACGAGCCTACGCGTCCGCCCACAGATATTCGGCGGTGAATCTCTTTACTTGGAGTTGATCGGCAGCGGCCGCCTGGTGCCATTCCTTCGGGTGGGGGATCACAAAAAGCAGCAATGGATCAGAAATCCGAGCGGCGATGCGTGTCAGGAATTCTCCTCGGATCGTCCAGTCATGCTTGGAAATGATCATGACTTTGAGATCGGCGCGCCCACAGACGAGCTTATTGAAGTCTGTCGTCACTTCCGTAAGACCTCTGTCAACTTCGGATTCGAGCTGAACAAGCGAACCGCGGACGAGACATATTGGTGCACCCACATAAGGCGATGGCACGACCTCGTATTCAAACGCGTGCACATCGAAAAGGTACTCGTTCTTAATTTGGAGGCCGGGGACGTTGCTCCCGACCCCCTTCCCCAATACGCCGATCGGATTGCCGTTTGGGCGTAACTGCAGGAAGATCGCCCTGAGTTCATTTATGGCATTCACAACCAGCGCGCGACTGCGCAGGCCGTGGCACCTCCCCGCATCGTCATGGTGGATACCGGAACCAACCGCCACTCGGTAAGCTCCCGCAATCGCGTTTCTGACCGCTGAAATCTCCTCGCTAGTCATCGGCACCGCCGCTCCTCATGCCAAGTGGTATGGCTCATGTGCACTTCAGCGCGTTCTCGATCTGTCGAGCCAGCTCCGTCTCGCCGGTCGCCTCGCACTGGCGAAGGAGCCGAGTCGCTTGCTCGGGAGTCAGGTCCAGCCGGATTCGACCGTCCGATGCCTCCAGCCCCGAAAGCTCGACGTCGGGGATGCCGACGGGATTCAGGAAAACCTTCCGATAGCCCGCGTGCCCCAGCATGTACGCGAAGATATCCTGGAAGAGATTTCCGGCCACCGACTCGCCGTGCATGTCGACCAGACCCCGCACGGCGTCCAGGTGGTCGATCTCCAAAATCTCGTCTCTAGGGAGCCTGGCGGCAAATCCCTGCGCGGCGTAACAGGACTCCAAGGCCGTCTTGAGCCGCTCGTGACCGGCCATGGCCTCGTCATAGAACGCCTGGAGGAACGGCGGCCAATACCGCTCAGCGTGCCGGCGCAGTGGCGCCAGGTGGGACTGGGTGTGGACGGCGGACAGGAATTCTTGCTTTCGGACGTCGATCGCCTCGCTCCCGGTCACGCGTATGCCCTCATTGCCGTCCAGCAAGAGCCATCGGCCGTCCACGTCCCGATCGCCGCACAGGAAGAGCGCGGCCAGAATTCCCTGGGTATCGGGATCGCTCGTGCGGATCGATCCGACCTCGCGCGCGGCGACGCCCACGGCTTGTTTCGTGGTGAACTTTACCTCGACCTTCAGTATCTTCGGAAACACTACTCGACCTCGACCTTCGGGGAGCCGGACCAGTCCTTGAGGGTGACGACCGAGCCCGCGAATCCCTCCGACTTGAGGCTGTTGACGAAGTCCTCATCCTGAGATGAGACGATGAGCTGCCGTTCCCGGGAAATCGAGGCGATGACCTTCGCCATCGCCTGCTTCGAGTCGTAGTCGAGGTTCTGGGTCGGGTCGTCGACGTACAAGAAGCCGAGGCCGTGGTCCGCGCAGTCCGCCAGGCTGTAGAAGAGCGCCAACGCCGCGCCGGTCATCTGCCCGTCGGAAAGCACGAGCCTCGCCTCCCGCTCGCTCCCGGGACGCTTTCCGGAGCTCACTTCGAAGACGTAGTCCACCTTGTTCTTGACCGGCTTGGTGCGGATCGAGAGCGTGTCGAAGATGGGATGCCTCACGAGCGTCCCGTAAAGCTCCTGCGCCCGGGGACCGGCCTTGCCGAGCGTCTCGGCGGCGATCTCCTCCTTCGCCCCGAGCAGCGCCTGGCGGATCTGCTCGATCCGGGCCGCCATGCGCAGCATCGCGTCGGACTGAGACTTGTCCTTCTCGTGCTCCTTCCTCTTGGCCTCCCACTCCTTGGCCAGCGCATCGAGCTCATCGCGCTTCTCGATCACAGGCAGGAGGCCGTCCGCGAGGCCGGTGAGCCGCCGCTCGATCTCGCCGAGATCGTCCTCCATGGCCTCGATGCCCTTCCGGAGCTCTTCCCGCTGGCGGTGCAATTCCTCCGATTGAGCCTTGAGCTTGGGTCCGACGTAGGCCTCGCTGAGGTTCTCGTCCCCGAGCCTCTTGCCGATCGCTTTGGCGAG
The DNA here is from genome assembly GCA_016207565.1 of Elusimicrobiota bacterium. Classification (GTDB taxonomy): domain Bacteria; phylum Elusimicrobiota; class Elusimicrobia; order UBA1565; family JACRDR01; genus JACRDR01. The sequence continues at coordinate 13,145 of JACQPK010000335.1, read as the reverse complement.
GTCCCCCAGCATCTTCTGGGCTCCCGCAAGAGCCGTCCGCAGCCCCTTGAGCTCCTCCTGCGCCGACGCGACGGCTTCGAGGCTCCGGGCGACGGCCTCGAGCGCCTCCCTCTTCGTCTTGACCAGGTCCGACGCCAGCGCCTCCGCCCGTGCGCCCAGGGCCGCCCCCATCACTTTCCCCGCCGGGAACGGCTGCTCGCAGATGGGGCAGTCCTTCGGCTTGCTGGCCTCCACGTACTCGGCCGCGTCGCGAAGCAGCGTTCCCAGCGCGTCCGCGGCCTTGAGCTCCGCCGCGAGGGACTCTTTCTCCTTCTCGAGCTTGACCCTTCGCTCGGTCAGCGCCGCCTCGTCGCCCGTTGCGGCGATCCGCTTCTCCACCAACTGCTTGGCCTGCTCCCTCTCGGCCAGGGCTCCCTTCCACCCTTCGCTCTTGGCTATGAGATCGGCGAGCCCCGCCTCGATCGGGGCGAGCTGCTTGGCCAGGTTCGAGCCGAGCCGGATGACCTTGAGGGCCTCGCGAACCTTCGCATTCAGCTCCCGCGCCGCCTTGACGTTCGTGCAGCGTGGCAGCGCGGTCAGGCTGACCTGGTACTTCTTGGCTGCGGCGGCCAACTGAAGCTCGAGTTGCGCGTAGGCGTCTTGAAGTCCGGTCAGGTTGAAGTCCTTGTTCTGGAACTGGTGCTCGCGAGCCCGCGCCAAGGCCTGATCGCGCTGGTGGCGGAGAACGGTCTCCTTACCCTCGTGGGCCCGCTTGTCGCTCTCGATTTTCTCGAGCCACTCTTTCGCGGCGTCGTGGAAGGGCTTCGGCTTGCAGACCTCGAGGATCTCGCCGAGCGCCTCCATGCCGAGGAGCCGCTCCAGCGCCTTATTCCGCTCCGCGACCTCGTCCAGGAGGAGCCCGCGGACCCGGCTCTGCTGGAGCAGGACAGCCCGGCAGAAGGTGTCCATGTCCAGCCCGAGAAGCTCGTCCCGCTTGGCCTCGGCCTCCTCGGCGCGATGAGTCTCCGCTCCCGCCTTGAGGCTGAAGCCGGCCTCGCCGCGGGTGAAAATCAACTCTTCGCCTTCTCGAGCCAGCACGACGGTGCCTGAGGGCTCCCGGGTTCCGGTCGCGGGATTGAGGAATCGAGCGAACCCCGAATTGGCCAAGACCCCGCCTGGAAACTTGCCGAAGAGCACCCACTGCAGCCCCAAGGCGAACGTGGACTTGCCCTGGCCGTTGGCCCCTCGCAGCAACGCCGGCCGCGCGTCGAAGGAGAGGGTGGTCTCGCCGCCCACGCCCCGGAAGCTCCGGAGGGCGACCGACTTCAGCCGCCAGCCTCTCCCCGTCATGCGGAATCCTCGTCCGGCCGGTTGTTCATCAGCTCAGCGAGGAACTCCTCGACCGCGTCCTTGCCGCCTTCCTCGTACTGGGCCCAAAGCTCCTCCCACAAGGCAAGCGTCTCGGCGTGGTCCTTGTTGACCCTGAGTCGCTTCGACACGGCTTCTCGAATCTCGCTCATCGTGACCCTCGAACCTCGGGGGGCTCGAACCTTATACCCCCTGTCCCAGCGCCCCGCAACCGCACCGCCATGCCTATATACGGCTCTGAACGCGAGAGCGCAACTCCCCACACTCAACGTCCGGAAGCCGCTCATGGTTGCGGGCGGCTCGCCTAAATCGGCTTCCAGTCACAGTCCCAGGCGTGCCACACCCAGGCGTGCCAATTCGAGCACGCGTACAGAACGATGCCGCCCACAACGTCGACCAGGATCGGCGTGGAACCGCAGCCGGCGTGACGGCAGGTCTCTTGGCGAACTCCGGCCAGGAGCAGGCCGCTCAGCGCCCGGATTGCGGCAGCGGAATCGGGGCCGGAGGCGGTCACTCGAAGCCTCGTGCCAGCCTCCAAGGGACCCAGGCAGAGCAGGTCCAGCATGCTCCTGGCGTTGGCTGAACGACCTCCGCACGTTATCGCGATGTCCGCCCGAAAGCGCCCGCAAGTCTGGATGAGCAGCGCCGCGGTCCGAACGCCGATCCGCCATTTGAGCCGGAGGGACCGGGTGAGGCGCGGTCCGGTCTCGGGGCACCGATACCGATTCATGGGGGAGGCTGCCGCGAGGAAGGCGGCGGGGCTCCGCCCAAGCGCGTCAAAGCGTCGTGCATGTCCCTCCACTCGCGGGTGTAGGTTTCCTCCTTTCGGACAAGGTAGCTCGCGAAGCGAGACAGCCTCGCCGCATCCCGACGAGCGCACAGGACGCAGCAGAAGCGGGCGGCGGCCTGCCGGTCGGCCTCCGTATGTGTGCAGTCGAGATGCATCCCCCGTTGACGCTCTTCGAGAAACCGAAGCGCCGTAAATTCGAGCTCCATGAGCCGCATGGCGATGTGCGCCCCCAGCCCACAGCCCCACGACTCGACCTTGATCCAGAACCGGCGGTCGAGCCATTCGCCCGGCCGGCTCCACGCGCGCAGAAGAAGGCGGATCAAGCGGTATGCCAAGTAGTACAGGAACTTCATCCGGTGCCTCCCGCTCGGGTCGGGCTCGTAGTCGAGGTCCGGCTTCCCGACATAGTCCGCGAGCAGCTCCGCTCCGGGCCGGGTGCCGCCCTGGCGGCGGTAGTCCCACTCGGCCTTGAAGACCATGCTGCGCCGAACGCTATTGTCCGATTCGGCTCCCGCGCGGCGCTTCTCCCAAGAGGTCTCATGCCTCGTCATGGAACTCCAGAGCGGGATCGTCGTTGCACTCACGCACGCTCGGCCAGGTTCCGTCGGGCTTGCGGAACTGCCACTTGCGCGCGGCGCGGCACGTATTCAGTCCCGGGGGCACCGGCTCCACGTAGAAGGGCTTGACGCCGTCCTTGAGCTGGGGCGACTCCATCTTGAGGAGCCGGACCATCTGGGCCCTGCCCTCGCCTTGGACGGCGTAGAGCTCGTAGCGGCAGCGGGTCCTCTCGTCGAGCCACTCGTCGATCCGCCGCGCCTCCGCCAGTTCCAGGTAACGCTCCCAGCCGATCCGCTCGGCCGTGGCGCGGCTCACCTCGCTGTTCGTCTCCGAGGCGATATCGAGCCGAGTCAGGCTGTCAGGACGGAGGATCACCTTTTCCGGTACGCGGATGCCGTGCCAGTGGAAGTGTCGGCCTCCCCCCTCGGGCCAGCAGACGGAGGGTCCGGCGGGGTTGTGCAGCCGGCCCCGAGCGTCGACGCTGACGGCGGGCATGGCGAGCACGACCGCGATGCGCCGCCACAGGAAGGCGAAGCCGGCGCCGGCCGCGCCTGCCTCCAGCCAATCTCCGAGAAACGGGTCGCCCCGCGTCGCGAGGAACAAGGGCCGGAGCGTGCCGTAGAGGGCCAGGTCCCACAGATCCCAACAGAGGAGCTCGAAGTCAGACTGCCTCCCGGTTCCTTGGTGGAGGAGCGGCCGAGCGGGAGCGAAGCGACGCCACGTCCTTACGGAATGGTCCCCGATCCGGGCGGTGAGGAAGCGGTCGAAGTGCGCTCCCAGCCGCGTCCGGACCGTGCCCCGAAGGCGCTCGGTCAGGACCAACCTCGAGACCGCCGAGTTCCGAGCCTGCTCCCAGAGCCCGCCGCCGATCTCGGCCCCGAGCTGCCGGCGCAGCCGTTCCCAGCACCGCGGCTCCCACTCGCCGGACCAGCCCTCGGCGGCGAAGCGATTGCGGAGCGCGTTACGCAAGGCCACATCGCGCCTGATCGTGGCATCGGCGATCAGCAGCCGGATCGCCTGGCCCGCATAAGCGAACTCGGCCTCCGAGGCGACCATGATGACGAGCGCATAGCCCTGGGCGCCGAGATGGCGGCGCACGGCCGCCTCGTCGGCGGCCCCGTCGAAGCGCGCCGCGTCCGCCCAGGGCGCTAGGCCCTCCTCGACCGATTCGAGCAGCCGTTCCCGGTCGCCCGTGACTAGTCGCATACCATCCGGTGGCCGTCGAGGTCCGCCTGGCGCTTTTGCGATACGAGGTAGATCCCGGGCTGCAAGGTCACCGTTTTGTGCTCCTCGTGGCTCACCTGGGTGACCTGGCTCGTCCGCAGATAGAGAAGCCCGTCCCGGGTCTCGAACAGCTCGCCCAGGTCCGCCACGTGGGCATGCCCGGTGGCCTCGCCGCGGAACAGCACGCGGCCCCGCCTGGGGGCGGCGCCGTCGGGGACCGCGTCGACCCGGATGAACTGGACGTCGCCCTGCCTAAGCGTGCTCATGTTCCCACCTCGCAAGTGACATAACGGGCCGGCCTCGCCGCAGATTGCGCGCAACGCGGCGAGCGCAGCCCTTCGGCGGCCAACGGTATCCCTTCACCAGCGAAATTTCACGTCGAAGAGGGCCGAGGTCCCCAAGTCCGGATGGCCGACGAAGGCGCCGGAGATCTCGACCGCCTTCACGGCGACGCCGCCGCCGAACGTCAGGGCATCCAGCAGGCCCTCGGCCGGCTTCCCGGGGCGGTAGCCCGCGCGAAAGCGAAGGCCGGCGAGGGGCCGCCACTCGGTCCCGAGCAACACCTGCGGATCGTCGTCTGCGGGCAGGACCAGGTCCGCCGCGAAGGAGACTCGCGGAGCGTTCAGGCGGTAGGCGGTTCCGAGGCGCAGGGTGCGCGGGAGCGGGGACCGGCCGGATCCCAGCCCGGCAGGCCGCCCCAAGTTCGCGAAGGCGAAGCCCAGGAGCCACGCTCCGCGGCCGGTTTCCCGAGGCGAGCCCTGGAGCCCGCCGTCGAGCGCGAAGGTCGAACTCGCCGCTCCCGGAACGGACTGCCGGATGAGCTTGAACGCCAAGCCCGCGCGGACTAGGCGCTCCTCCTCAAAGTCGCGGCCGGGAAAGGCCTCGAAGCGGCGCGCCACAGCGGCGGAAAGGGCGATGTCCGAGGTGGCGAACTCGCCGGTGGCGTTGTCGGCGGCGTCGTAGCCCCGCTGGGTCGTGCCCAGGCGGGTCACCCCGACGGCGCCCACCGCGTCCCACGCGGGGATCGAGGCGGCCGCCCCGACGAACTGGTGATCCATCATGCCGAACCAGCGATCGTGGAAGAAGGCCGCCTCTCCCCGGCCCGTGATCCGGGAGAGCCCGGCGGGGTTCCAATACAGCGAGTACACGTCCTCCGACAACGCCGCCTGCGCACCGCTCATGGCGGCCGGACCGGCGCCCACGCCGAGCTTGAGGAAGGGGGCCGCGGACGTTCCCGCGACAGCCGAGGAGTGAGCTCGCGCAGCGGGAGCCGCCAGGACCACGAGGAGAAGCAGCCTCATCGCTCGAATAGAGCCTCCACCTCCGCGCCGAAGAGCCGAAGGACGAAAACATGGGCGTGCGCGCGGGCGAGCAGGACGAAGGCGTATCGGGCATGCCGGTGCTTTCGCCTGAAGGTCCGGTTGACCACGACGGTCTCCGCCGGGCAGACCGAGAGCCCGATGGAGACGGCCAACCGGTCGAGGGACGGGATGTCCGGCAGATTGACGGGGTCGAGCCTCCATGCGCAGAACCCGCGCCGGTTCTTGGGCGCGGCGCAGTGCTCGGGGGTCGGCAAGTTCGCCGGGAACCCGTCCGCTAGGAACTCGAGCTCCCAGCGCGTCGCCGAATGCTCGACCTCCTCGGCGAACAGCTCCGGCCCGGGGCCCGCCAGCGGGGCGCAGATCAGGCCGGCGGCCCTGGCCAGCCGACGCACGCCCCGTCGAGTTTCGGCGTCCATCCCCCCTCCACCATCGAACGCTCGAAGACGGGCCGGGGTTGCATGCCGGCCGCCATTTCCCGGTGCCAACCGTCGCCCGAGCCCGCCCGCTTACCCGTAGGCGGTAAACTTACCCACAAGGTCGAGCAACGATCGCTGTTGGGCTTGGACCTCCTTCTCGTGCGCATCAGCCCACGCTTCAGCCGCTTCCTCGTCGGAGCCGGCAACGAGGTCGATCATCCGGTCGACCTCGATGACGCCTCGGGAGGCCGCCAACGTCTTGAAATAGGCGAGCGCGCCGGCGATCTCCTCGGCCCGCTCCTCGGTCAGCGCCGTCACCGTCGTCATGTCCCGCTCCCCGGCCGGCTTGCAGTCGTTGACCAGCAGCCGGAGGAGGGTCGCGATGAGCCAGGCATCCAACTCCGGTACCTGGCGCGCCGTGTGCCACGTCACGTTGGGCGATCTAGTCATGGCTGCCCAGGAAACGGCCCAGCCCGCATCCCGGTTGCAGCTACTTTGGCTACATCGCTCGTGGCCGACCAAACGACGCTGTAGGGAGAGGCAACGCTCTTTCGACGAGCGCCTTTTCGTGGCCTTCTCGTGCAAGCGCCGGGGCGCCTGCCCCTCCTGCGACGGCAAGCGCGCCGCCTTTACCGCGACCCATGCGTTGGACTCGCCTCCGCAAGCCCGGTCACGTCGGGTTGCGGGCCGACAACGCCGAGTTCCGGTTCCGCGACCTCCAAGCCCGCCGGCTCGGGAGCCCGCCCCCTGATCATGCGGGGCGTACCGCTCAACGGCAAGAGGACGGCCCTCTACGTCCTTGCGACAGTGGAAAGCGCCCGGACCACTTCCGCCGCGGTTTGGGGGCGCCTAGAGGGATTTTCCTCGATCATCGAGAAGAGCACCGTCGTGAGTCCCGGCGGGAACGCATCGCGGGTCCATTCCTGGAAGGGATCGCTTGCGCTGGGACAGAAGAGATGGAAGAGAGTCATCCCCAGCCCGAAGACATCGCTCCGGGGGGTCACGACGCCGAGTTCCGATTGCTCAGGGGCCATGTACCCCGGCGTGCCGAAGTCCTCGGTCGCCCCGCGCTTCCTATGGGATGCTCCTTGAGGGGGCGAGACCAGCCGCTGCACGTCCGCGATCATGAAGTCCACGAGCACGGGATGGCCTTCATCGCGGACCAAGACGTTCGCCGGCTTCAGGTCGCCGTGGAGAACGCCGGCCACCTCGAACCCGGTCTCATCAATAAATCGGCAGCCGTGCGCCGCTTCCAGGCCTCGCGCGCAGTCGAGCGCGACCTGCATCCGCATGGCGAGGACCGAGTCTCCAGTCAGAGACCGGCTCCACTCGTCGATGGGCTGGCCGCGCACCAGGTCCATGGAAATGTACCAGGAGCCGCCGTCGGCGAGTTCGATGCGGCCCAAGTCATGGATCCTGACCACATTGGGGTGGGACATCGCGGCCAGTCCCCGCACTCCGCGGCTTAGAGCCTTTCCCACCGCTTCCGAGCCTGCGGCGGCGGGGCGCAGGACCTTCACCGCGGCGATAGTGCCTAGCGCGGTGTTTGAGGCGCGATAGACGAAGCCGCTCCCGCCTTCACCGAGAAACTCCTCGAGGAGCCACGCGCCCGCGCGGGCACCCTCTAGGATCCGCGGTTGGCGAGCGACGTTTCGAAAGGAGGGGCCACTCACCGCCGCCTTCCCGGTCACGGGGCCTCCAGAGAGCAGGATCGAGCTTCCGTCCTCGGGACTCCTGAGCGAGTCTATCCCCGAAATCGCGCGTGTGCCAGCCCTCAAGCCGACGGGTTCGCCCCGAGCGCTACCCGACGGTCGAGAACGGGCCCTAGGCTGTCGATCCGCCTCCCGTCGCCTTGAGCTGGATTCGTAGGTACCTCAACGGCGCAACATCGTGAACGCCCCCCTCGCCGAACTCGTCCCCGCGCCGCCTTGCGCCTGGAGCCAGAAGAGGTACTTCTCCCCCGCCACCGCTCTGCCGGAATCGTTCGTCCCAGTCCATGCGTAGTCGAAGACCCCGGGGCTCACCTCGACGAAGCGTGAGAAGGGCGCGTCTTCCCTCTGCTCGAATACCGGCGCGCCGGTGAGGTCGTAGACTCGCAGCTTGAGCGCCGTCGGCGCCTTGGCGATCGAGGCTCGAATCGTGACGCGGCCGTCGTAGGACGGGTTCGGAAAGGCGTGCGCGTCCTCCACGGCCATGCCGCCGGCGACGGTGAGGGTGCCTCGGGCGCCTTCCACCGGCACCGTCCCCGCCAGGACGGTGAAGGGATAGGCGCCGGGCACGGCGACGGCGCGCAGGCCGGTGAGCTCGAGCGTCGTCGTCCCGGAGCCGGAGAGCGCGGAGGGGCTGAAGCTCCAGCGCACCCCCGGCGGAAGCCCTGCCACGGTGAGCACGATGGCGGGCGGGCCACGATACGCCTGGAGGTTGACGCTGTAGCGGAGGCCGTCGCGCTCGACGGCGGCGAGGGCCAGCGTTCCGCTGTAGCCGGCCACGAGCGTGATCGGCGACGCGCCGCTCGGGAGGCCCAAGCCGGAGCCGTTCCCGCCGCGCACGCGCCAGAGCCAGGAGCCGTTGGGCAGGTCCACCGCGTAGGCGGTGCCCGCCATCCGCGCGGCGTTCCATGTCACCGAGTTGCTCGACCATTCGAGCTGGTAGTAGGTTGCCTGGGGGACGGCGCTCCAGGAGAGAAGCAGCGGGCCGGCCACCGTTCCGCTGGGCTTGAGGGGCGTAGGCGGCGACGGAGGCGGCGGGAACACGGGAGCGATCCTCGCGACGGCGAAGCCCCAGCCGGTCACCGAATAGTCCGTCTGCAGGCGTATCTTCACCGCCGTTCCGTTGACCCGGAGGGTCTTCTGGACCGATTGCGTGCCGGAGAAGGGGCTTCCCGGCGCCTCGGTCCCATCGAGCGCGGTGACGTGGATGAAGTCGTAGCCCGCCTCGGTGGCGGTCCTCGCGTCGAAGGTCACGTCGAGCGCGATGGCGCTGGTCGAGCCGTAGTACGTCCAGGTGTTCGAGTAGCCGTTCGTGTAGGGGTGCGGCGACTCCGGGAGGCCGTTGCTGAGCGGCACCGAGTTCGGGTCCAGCGCCGATACCGGCCCCGAGTAGGCGCTCTGGACGCCGTATGAGGAAACGGCCCGCACCCGGTAGTAGTAGGTCGGACCCGAGGCGACGTTCGTGTCCTGATAGCTCGCGGAGTACGCGGTGTCCCAAGACGAGAACGGCCCGGAGGCCGAGTTGGCTCTCTGGATGTCGTAATGGGACGCCCCGCTGGAAGAGGTCCAGGCGAGGTTCACCCGGCCCTGGCCCCACGCCGCGGTCAGGTTGGCCGGAGCGGCGACGCTGACCGCCACGGTAACGCCGGCCTCCGCGCTGTAAGGGCTCCAAGTGCCGTGGAGATCCTGCTGGCGGACGCGGTACGAGTAGGTCGTGTGGTTGCTGCCGACCGGGTCGGCGTACGAGGTCTCGGACAGCGTCGCCACGGTTTCAAACGAGCCGGCGCCGATTCGCCGCTGCAGCTCCCACCGCCAGCAGCCGCTCGCCGCGGTCCACCGAAGGCTGACGGTGAAGCCGGCGGCCGACGAGTGCGTGAACTGCGGGGCGGAGACGGCGACCGCGACCGTGGCCTGGACGGGCCCCGACCAGGAGCTCCAATTGTTCGAGATATCCCGCGCCCTGACCCAGTAAGAGTGGGTCGTCAGGTTCGCCATGTCGCCGTCGGTGTAGCTGTTCGAGTACGCCGCGATCGTCGTCGGCGAGCCGCTGGCGCCGGCTTGCCGCTTGAGCTCCCACATGTACACGCCGCTGGCGCCGGACCACTGGAGGTTCACGTTGTAGCCCGAAGCCGAGGCTGTGAAGTTCGACGGCGGAGTCACGGCGCTCGCCGCGCTCGCAAAGAACGCGAGAGCGAGCAGGATCACGGAGCGAACCCCGCCTTCTTCTCGGGCTCGGCCGACCCCCGAACCAATGCCAGCGCCGACTCGAAATCCGAGTCCTGGAGCACCGCCCGGTCACGGGGGCCGAGCCTTCCCGCCTCAAGCGCCGACTTGGCGGCCTGGTAGCAGAGCTCGCGCAGTTGGGCCCCGCTCAAGCGATCCGAGCGCTCGGCCCAGCCCGCCAGGTCGACGCCCTCGACCTTTTGCCTCGTCGTAAAGCGCTTGAGCATCTCCAAGCGCGTCGCCGGGTCGGGGTCGGGGAACGGCACGCGCACGTCGAAGCGGCTCGGCCGGCCGGCTAGGGCCTTGTCGAGCATCTCCGGGTAGTTCGTCGTGGCGATCGTGATGACGCCCTCGGCCTCGACGAGCCCGTCGATGACGTTGAGCACCTCGCCGAGGAGGCGGGTGTTGCCGCCACGGTCTGCGTTGAGGAGGTCGATGTCCTCGATGAGGACCAGGCTCGGCGCCTGGGCGACGGCCTTCGCGAAGGTCTTGTGGAGATCGCCGGGCTCGTTGGAGGCGATCCAGAAGACGGTGAAGCGCCCCGAGGCGGCCAGCGCCTTGCACACCATCGTCTTGCCGTTCCCCGGCGGCCCCTCGAAGAGGAGGCCGCGCTTGAGCGGTATCCCGTTCTTCCGGTAGATCGCCCGCTTGTCGAGGAGCCGCAGCGTGTTGTCGAGGATCCGCCGCTCGGTGTCCTCCGGCAGGACGACGTCGCCGAACCGCATCCCCGCCCTGACCGCGACCTGGGTGAGGCTGCCGAAGCGATCGACCCGATGCACCTTCCCCTTCAGGTGCTTGTCGGAGAAGAAACGGGCCACCAGACCGTCGATCAGCGCCTTGTCCTTCCCGGCGGCGAGCAGGTCGAAGACGGTGGTCGTCTCGCCGTAGTAGAGAGGATCGACCGGGCCCACGCAGGCGACGATCCGGCGGCCCTTATAGATTCCAAACACCATGCCGTCGATGATGGATGAGGCGTCGTCCGGGCCGTGACAAGCGAAGCGGAACGTCGCCCGCGAGCGGCCGCACGTCGCCACGACCTCAAGCTCCTTGGCGAGGAACTTGTCGAAGGCCGAGAAGCGGTCCAGCGGGTCGTCGCGGCGAGTCCAGGCGCGGCGCATGTAGACTTCGCTCTTGGCGCAACCAAGAAAGCCGGCGATCGCCTCCGGGGAAACGACGTTGGGCCTGTATCGATTCGTCTTGCTGTCCCTGGCCTTGTCGCCGAAGATGAGGCGTAATAGCCTCTCCTCCGGCGCAGGGCGGTTCTCATAGGGCATGGCCGCTCCCTCCGACACCTATCAAACGCCGGGGGAGCGGTTCAGGTTGCGCCTCATCCCCCCTTCCCGTCCCTGGGCTGTCGCCAGGTCCAGCCGAGCTCGAGAATCAGGATGTAGACGGCGAGTTCCGGCGCGATGCCGCGCGCGATCATGTTCCGCAGCCGCCGCAGATACGCCTCGGCGTGCGGGATCGGCTCGTCGGAGGCGGCGCTCACCCATGTCTCCCAAGCAGCAGCGTCCTGCCCCAGGGGACGGGAGCCGGCCTCGTGAGGCACCAAAGGACCGGGTAGGCGCGGGGCGCCGTTTCCGGATACTTCCCCTCGCCGTCGGTCAGGTAGAGCAGCGCGTCCGGCGTCGGTCGTCGCCGGGCAAGCCGCCCGAACACCGGCCTGAAGTCCGTTCCGCCGCCGCCGGTGAACTTCAGCTGCCGGAGCACGCTGACGAATCGCCGGAGGGGGACGCACTCATGGACCGCGGCGTCGCAAGTGAGCACCAGGAGCTCGTCGCAGAGCTCGGCGATGCCGGCCAGCTCGGCGGCGAAGGACGCGAGCTGCGCGTCGTCGATCGAGCCGGAGGTGTCCACCGCGACGGCCAGGTTCCCTCGCCGGCCGGCGACGCTCGATGGCAAGTAGCGGCCGTCCCACAGGTGACGGCGGTTGGGCGGCAGGAAGGACTGCTCGTCGCGGGCGAGCGCCTCGCGCAGGAAGGCGTGCAGGAGGCGCCGCCAGGGAACACGCGACGCCCGGACCACGCCCAGCCAGCGGGCGACCTCCCGCGGCACGGAGCCGAGGCTCGCGTCGGCCGCCGCCAGGATGCGGCCCTGCGCCGCCTCCCTGGCTCCCGACGGCATCGGCAGGAGCCGGTCCAGGCACCGGCAGGCCCCCTTCTTCGGGAGCCTGTCGTAGATCGCCTCGGTCGTGAGTCCTCCGTATCGCGGATCGTGCAGCGCGGACTCCGGCAGGCTGAAGCCCCAGTCCCGCAGCTCCTGGTTGATCGCGAAATCTCCGGCCGCGTTCCAGCCGCAGGGGTCGCGCTCGCCGCGCCGCGCGGGGTCGCAGTGCAGGTAGACGATGTGCATGAGCTCGTGGACCAGCACCCCGAGGACCTCGGCGTCGGCCAGGCGCTCCAGGAACGCGGGGTTGTAGTAGATCCGTTCGCCGTTGGTGGCGAGGGTCGCCGCGCCGGCGTCCTCGATGAGCGGCGTCATCGCGACCAGCGTGCCGAAGAACGGCTGGTCGAAGGCCAGGCGCGTGAGAGCCCGGCTGAGCTTACCGCCGAGCGCCGTCGCCATGCCTCACCTCGGCGCCTCAGCGTCCCACATAGTCGAGCACCGCCTTGGAGGCCACCGTCCTGACCGCGGGATGGACGGCCAGGCGCGACACGATCTTGCCGGGGAGGCTCTTGAAGAGGAGCACGCGAAGCTCCGGCGTGACGAGCTCGAGCAAGGCGCCCAGGTGCTCGATGCAGCCGTCGTCCAGCCCCTTCTTGGCGATGTGGCCGGCGACCGCGAGGACCACGGCGTAGCGGAAGCTCGCGTCGTTCTCCGGGAACTTCGGGAGGCGGCCCTTGAGGATGTCCGCCACGCGGACGCCGCGGTACACCTTGGCCCAGCCGATGAACTCGGAGGCGGTCGCGCCCCCGACCGCGGCGGCGATCAGCGGGGCCGGAGGCGAGTCGGACTCGACGCTTCCCCACAGCCGGGAGGCCGCGGCCCAGGAGCGCGGCGAGGGGAAGGCGTGCTCCCCGGTCTGCTTGTAGAGCAGCTCGGCGCGAAAGCGGAGGAACGCCGTGATGTCGTCGTGGATCCCGTTGTCCTTCGCCCAGGCGACCCAGGTGTCGAGGTCGGGCTCGACCTCGGCGTGAAGCATTCGGTTCGCCAGCGCCGAGCCCAGGGGCGACGCGAAGGCGTTGTCCTCCTCGCGGTTGCCGGCGCAGACGATGCGCCAACCCTCCGGCAGGCGGTAGTCGCCGATCGCGCGATCGAGGACGAGCTGGAGCGCGGCGCTCTTGACCAGCGCGGGGGCCTTGTCGATCTCGTCCAGGAAGAGGATGCCGCCGCCGTCGCCGGGCAAGAATGCCGGAGGGTACCAGCGCACCCGGCGCGAGGAGTGGTCGGGAACGGGGATGCCGCGGAGGTCGGCCGCGTCCAGTTGGGCCAAGCGGAGGTCGATCAGCGCGAGCCTTCGCGCGCTGGCCGCGGCCGCGACCACCGCGCTCTTGCCGACCGCGGGCGGTCCCCAGAGGATGATGGGCAGGCGGGCGTCGAGGGCCGTCTCCAGCAG
>JACQPK010000334.1 GCA_016207565.1 Elusimicrobiota bacterium | reverse complement strand
TCTCCTCGTCGTGCTCGACGACGACCAGGGTGTTGCCGATGTCCCGCAGGCGCTTGAGCGTGATCAGCAGGCGGGTGTTGTCGCGCGGATGGAGCCCGATCGTGGGCTCGTCGAGCACGTAGAGCACGCCCGTGAGCCCCGAGCCGATCTGCGTGGCGAGATGGATGCGCTGGGCCTCGCCGCCGGCGAGGGTCTCGGAGCGGCGGTCGAGGGTCAGGTAGTCGAGGCCGACGTTGAGCAGGAAGTCGAGCCGGGCGTTGATCTCCTTGAGCACCTGCTTGGCGATCGCGCGGTCCTTGTCCGAGAGCGCGAGGGCCTTGAAGAAGGCGGCGGCCTTGCCCACGGACATGCGCGTCACGTCGACGATCGAGGCCTCTCCCACCGTGACGTGCAGGGCCTCCCGCTTGAGGCGCGCGCCCTGGCAGTCGGGGCAGGTGCTCGCGCGCATGAAGCGGTCGGCGATCGCCTCCTTGACGAACTCCGACTCGCTCTCGGAGCGGCGGCGCTCCAGGTTGCGCACGACGCCCTCGAACTCCTGGTCGTTCTTGGCCCAATGCGGCCGGTAGGAGCCGCCGCCGAAGAGGATGACGTCGCGGTGCGCCTTGGGGAGCTGCCTCCAGGCCACGTCCATCGGGATGCGGTGCTGGCGGCAGACCTGCTCGAGGATCTCGTCGTAATAGCCGGACCACGAGCGCTTCCAGCGGTTGGTGCGGGTGGTCACGGGGTCCGACCACGCGGCGATCGCGCCGTCGCGGATCGAGAGGGTGGGGTCCGGCACGATCAGGTCCTCCCCCACCTCCGTCTTGACGCCGAGCCCGTCGCAGCCGGCGCAGGCGCCGTAGGGCGAGTTGAACGAGAACAGGCGCGGCTCGAGCTCCGGCAGGCGGATGCCGCAGTCGGGGCAGGCGTGGTGCTCGGAGAAGAGCTCGGACGCCGCGCCCGACTCCACCAAGGCCAGGCCGCGCGACTCCTTGAGGGCGGTCTCGATCGACTCGGCCAGGCGCTGCCGCTCGCCCGGCGAGACCCTCAGGCGGTCCACCAGGAGCTCGATGGTGTGCTTGACGAAGCGCTTGAGCTTGGGCGGCTCGTCGAGCTCGTAGACCTTGCCGTCGACCCGGACGGTGACGAACCCGGTCCGCTTGAGGCGCTGGAACAGCTCCTCGTAGGTGCCTTGGCGGCCGCGGATGAGGGGGGAGAAGATCGCGACCGGCTTCTCCGCGAAGGCCTGGGTCACGTCGCGGAGGATGGACTGCGCGGACTGCGGCTTGATGCGCTTGCCGCACTCGGGGCAGTGGGGGACGCCGACGCGGGCGAAGAGGAGCCGGAGGTAGTCGTAGAGCTCGGTCACGGTCGCGACCGTCGAGCGCGGGTTGCGCGACGGGTTGCGCTGCTCGATGGAGATGGCCGGGGAGAGCCCCTCGATCAAGTCCACGTCGGGCTTCTCCATCAGCTCGAGGAACTGCCGGGCGTAGGCCGAGAGGCTCTCGACGTAGCGCCGCTGCCCCTCGGCGTAGATGGTGTCGAAGGCGAGGCTCGACTTCCCCGAGCCCGAGAGGCCCGTGATCACGACGAGCTTGTCCCTGGGGATCTCCAGGTCCACGTTCTTCAGGTTGTGCTGGCGCGCGCCGATGATGCGTATGCTGTTCATGGGGGAATAGGCTCAGGCGGCGGCCGGCACCGCGGCCCGGTAGCGGTTGACGCGGGAATCCCGCCGCTCCGAGTCGCGCGGCTCGGGATGGTCGAGGGTGTAGTGGAGCCCGCGGCTCTCGCGCCGGGAGCGCGCGCACTGCACGAGGAGCTCGGCGAGGAGCGCGATGTTGCGCAGCTCGATGAGGTCGCGCGTGAGCAGGAAGTCCCAGTAGTAGGCGCCGATCTCGCGGTTGAGGAGCTCGAGGCGGCGGTGCGCGCGCTCCAGGCGCCGGTCGGTGCGGACGATGCCGACGTAGTTCCACATCAGGCGGCGCACCTCGTCCCAGTTCTGCGTGATGACCACGCTCTCGTCGGAGGCGACGGCCTTGCCCGGGTTCCAGCGCGGGGGCGGCGGCAGGCGGCGGCCCTTGAGCTCGGGCCAGGCCTTCGCGAGGTGCGCGAAGGCCCGGTGCGCGAAGACGCAGCCCTCGAGGAGCGAGTTCGAGGCGAGGCGGTTGGCGCCGTGAACCCCGGTCGAGGCGACTTCGCCGACCACAGAGAGCCCGCCGAGCGAGGCCCGCCCGTCGAGGTCGCTCGCAACGCCTCCCATGTGATAATGGGC
>JACQPK010000332.1 GCA_016207565.1 Elusimicrobiota bacterium | reverse complement strand
CATGAATAATTCTGTCCTTTGCGTGCCTTTTCGTAATTTCCTTTGCGTACCTCTGCGTCACTCCGTTGAATTAACTTAGGAGCCATGGGCGTGACAGGGAGAGTATCCGGTCCCAGTGCTCGCGCAAGACGGGCTGCACCGAGAGCCGGGAATGCGTGAAGAGCATCATGCGCCGTAGCGCCGCGTCGCGCTTGAGCTCGTCCATCGTGACGAGGCGCGGGAGCTTCTCGATGAAACGGACGTCGACGTGGAACCACACGGGCTTCTCCACCGTCGCGCGCGGCTCGAAATACTCTCCCTTCTTGTCGAACTGCGTGGGGTCGGGGTACGCCGCTCGGGCGACCTCCATGATCCCCGCGACGCCGGCCGGGTCGACGCTCGAGTGGTAGAAGAACACGCGGTCGCCCGCCGCCATCTCGCGCATGAAGTTGCGCGCCATGTAGTTGCGCACGCCGTTCCAGCCGGTCCTCCCGTCCCGAGCGAGGTCGTCGATCGAGTAGACGTAGGGCTCGGACTTCATGAGCCAGAAGCGTTTCGCCACGCGGGAATTCTAGCTTCCCGGGCGCAACTGATACAATGACGCGGTGGAGAAGAAGAGCGTCCCCTTCGAGAAGACCGTCTTCGTGTGCACGAACACGCGCGAGGGAAAGGTCGCGTGCGCCAACCCCGGGCGCGGCGGCGCCGAGGTCTGCCACGCCCTGAAGGGGGCGGTGAAGGAGGCCGGGCTGAAGCACAAGATCCGTGTGGCCCGCTCGGGCTGCCTCGACCGCTGCGCGGAGGGCCCGAACCTCTTCGTCTATCCGAGCGGCGAGTGGTACAGCCACGTCGCGCCGGAAGACGTCCCCGAGCTGCTCCGGAAGTTGAGCTAGTAAAGTGGGGACTGTCCCCACTTTACTTACTGGCGCAGGATGACCGTGCGGTGGGGGAAGGGGATCTCGACGCCTTCTGTTTGGACCGCCTTGAGGATCGAGAGCACCAGCTCCTGCTTGGCCGCCATGTGCACCGCCATGTCGGCCGACCGCACCCAGTAGACCAGCTCGAGGTCGATCGACGACTCCCCGAGCTTGTCGACGAAGACCTGCTCGAAGCGCAGCCGGTCGTCCTTGCGGACGATCGCCTCGACGATTCCGGGCAGCCGCGCCAGCGTGTCCACCGGGGTCCGGTAGTCGACTCCGATCGGGATCACGACCCGGCGCTCCCGCATCCGCTTGAAGTTGCGGATCCTCGCCGAGGTCAGGCTCGCGTTGGGCACGATCAGCATCTCGCCGGACAGCGCCCGCACGCGCGTGGTCTTGATCCCGATGTCCTCGACGGTGCCCATGAACCCATCGAAGACGATGAAGTCGCCCAGCTCGAACGGCCGGTCGAGCCAGATCGCGACCGCCGAGAAGAGGTCGCCGAGCACCGCCTGGGCCGCGAGCGCCACCGCGATGCCGCCGATGCCCAGGCCGGCGACCATCGACGTGATGTTGAAGCCGAGGTTGCTCAGGGCAAATAGCACGGCCAGGACCCAGATCGCCGAGTTGACGATCAAGGTCATGGTGCGCCGGGTGTGCAGCGCGGCCGGATCCTTCGGATCGTCGGTCGCCGCGGCGAGAGCGAACACGACGGCCCGCTGGAGCATCGTCACCGCGCGGTAGGTCACGGACACGACCACGACGGCCCTGAACCCGCGGTGCAGCCAGACCGGCAGCGTGTAGGGCCGGGTGGCCAGGTAGAAGGCGACGAGGTACTGCTCCGGCGTGCGGATCATGTCGAGCAGCTCGATCACCAGATCGTCGAGCTTGTTCGAGGTGCGCGAGGCGAGGGCGCGAAGCCGGTCGATGACGACCGCCCGGCCGAGCCGGAACCCGGCGAGGAAGAGGAGGAATACGCCGACGGCCGTCAGATGCGTCTGCAGGCTGTAGCCGAAGGTCTCGCGGCCAAGGAGCTCCATGGGCGCGTATCTTAACTATTTCCTACTTGCCCTTGCAGTTGCCCCAGGGGCTTCCGGCGAGCTTCACGCAGTGGCAGCCGATCGTGCAGTCGTCGTCCTCTTGGCAGGTGCCGCCGCAGCCGAGGCCCTTCTCGCAGCACGAGGCGCCCGGGCAGGCGGCGCAGCGGTCGGTCGAGGCGTCGCAGCAGGTCGTGCCGAAGCAGCCGGTGACGCTGCAGCCGGTCCGCTGCGTCGGCTGCTCGGGGCCGAGATCGGGCGAGTCCACGACGATCGCCTTCGCCTTCGCCGGGGTCGGGCGCGCGACCGGCGTGGGCTGTCTCACGACGGGCTCGGCGACGGGAGGCGGCGCCGGCTCGGGGTCTTTGCAGTCGAGCCCGCACGCGCCTTCGAACGGCTCGACCTCCCCTTTGGCGGTGGCGCAGACGCCCCAGCGGCTGTAGGGCCGCTTCGGCGCGCCGCCCGGGCCGTCCATCCGCCGCGTCGCCTGGGCCAGGACGCAGGCGTCGCGCGCCTTCTCGGCGCCGGTGAAGACGTAGGGGAGCGCGTCCCACTCCTGCGGCTCGATGTCGCCTTCGAGCAGCAGGACGCTCGTGTCGTCTACGCGGCCCGTCACCGCCGGCTTCCCCGCGGCCAGCCGCTTCCGGTTGGCGGCGGCGATCGAGGCCACGATCGACTCGGCCGAATCGCGCTTCACCCGCTCGGCGGACAGGAGGATGGAGGTGACCAAGACGAGGGTCACCCCGGCGATGCCGGCGGCGATGAGGGCGTCGGTGGAGCTGAAAGACGGTCGGGTCACCCTATCGGAATAGCTTACCAGCGGGCGCCGACGCGGCGCAAGCCTTCGAAGAGGGCGACCGCGGCGCAGGAGGAGAGGTTCAGGGAGCGCACGTCGGCCGACACCGGGATCCGGTAGAACCGTTCGGCGAACCGCTCGCGCAGGGCGGGGGCGAACCCCGTCGACTCCTTGCCGAACAGGAGGTAGGAGTCCTCGCGGTAGGGGGCCTCCCAGAACGTCCGGGTGGCGTGGGTCGAGAAGAAGAGGAGCGAGGCGTCCGCGGGCAGCGCCGCCTCGAAGGCCGCGAAGCTCTCATGGACGGTGAGCGCGAGCTTCGGCCAGTAGTCGAGCCCGGAGCGCCGGATCTCCTTGGCGTCGATGCGGTAGCCGAGCGGCCGGATCAGATGCAGCGCCGTCCGGGTCGCGACGCAGGTCCTCCCGATGTTGCCCGTGTTCCAATGGATCTCGGGCTCGACGAGGACGACGTTCACTTCCGCAGCTTCACCGCGGCCCACGCGACGGCAAGGGCGAGCGCGGTGATGGCGATGTTGGCGGCGATGAAGCCGGGCCCGGTGCCCGCGAGGTCCAGGAACCTCCCGAGCGCTAGCGCGGTCGCCGTCGAGACGAGCGTCGTCAGCCCGACGAGGAAGCCGAGCGCCCGCGGTTGCACCTGCTCGGGCAGCCGCGACTGGAGGAAAGACAGGAGGCTGAGGTCGCTGGCCGCCCACGTCAGGCTCGACAGCAGGATGATCGGCAAAAGCAGGGTGAGGCTGGTCGTGGTCGACAGCGCCCACAAGAACAGGAGGCCCACGGCCGCGATCCTGAGCCAGGCGAACGGGCCCTTGCCGCGGCCGGCGAAGTAGAGGAGCGCCACCGCGCCGAGCAACTCGCCGAGATTCGACGCGCCGAGCATCCACGCGGACGCGGCCGGAAGCTCGAGCACGCGCTTCGCGAACACCGGCAGCAGGACGCTCTCGAACACGCGGTGGACGACGGCCGGCAGCACCATCACGACCGTGAACCAGCGGAGCGCCGGGTCGCCGAGGATCGCCCTGGCGCCCGCGCGGACGTCGGCGACCGCGGCCTTCACTCCCTGCGCCAGACGGGCGTGCCACGGGCCGCCTTCTCCGCGCGCCGCGGGAGCGAACGCGTGGCGGACCCTCGAAAACGCGAAGGCCGCGGCCACTGCGGCGACGGGCTGGAGCCAGAGCGCGGCCGCCGCGCCCGCCTTGAGGATCAGCCCTCCCGCGATGAACGCGCCGGCGACGCCGGCGATCTCGTAGAAGATGTGGAGCCGTCCGTTGTAGCGCTTGAGCGCCTGCTCGTCGGGGCCGAGCACGAGGGCGGGCACGACCCGTCGCGCGGTCTCGATGACGCCGGTCGCGGCGCCGAGCGCCGCGTAGACGGGAAACAGGATCGGCGTGGAAAGGACGCCGAGCGCGGAGAGGATCAGCACCCCGGTCACGAGCCCGGCTTGGACCAGCGCCGCGCCCGCCGCGACCTTCGCCGCCGGGAAGCGGTCCGTAAGTCCGGCCGCCAACGACGTCGCGATCATCTGGCTGGTGCCGTATAGGATCACGAGCCACGCGACCTGGAACGCGCCGCCCATCGCCTGGAGCGCGATCAGCGGGACCGCGATCGTGACGGGGTCGAGGCCGAACTTCCAGAACGCGGTCCCGGCCTGCATCCAGCGGACGCTCCGGGCGGCCTCCGCCGGCGCCTCGGGGGCCGGCGCCGGAGCGGACGGCTCGGCGGCCGGCGCCGCGACGGCGCGAGGGACCGTCGGGGCGAGGAGGCTGCGCCAGGCGGACGCCCGGGGCGCCTCAACGACCGAATCGTCCGGCGGCCGGACGGGGGCGCCCGCCTCGCCGGTCAAGAGCGCGAACTGCCGCTCGGTCGATGCGCGGGATCCCTCGGCCGGCGCGCGGGCGGCGAGCGCCGCCTCCTTGGCGACCGCGAGCCCCGTCGCGCGCGCTCGATCCGCGAAAGCCAACGGTCGCGCCTCGGCCCGAAAGTTGACAATGGGGACTGTCCCCAGCGTCAACTTTCGGCCAGGGAGCGGGGCGGGGATGAGCGTGGGGGCCGCCAGCGCCGGTTGCGCGCCGGTGGAAGGCGTCAAGACGACGCCCACGGACACCGAGGGAGCGACCGGCGTCGGCACCGTGCGCGTGACGGACTGCGCCGCCGAGACTCCCGGCAGCAGCGCGAGCCAAGCCGCGAGCAGCGCCCTCATGGGCTGCGATTGTACCAACGGAGCGCCGCTCGACGCCTAGGCCCAAAGGGCAGAGAAAACGGTACAATAGGCCGCCCCGAAAATGGACATTCAGCTCTTCAATACGCTCACGCGCCGCAGGGAGAGGCTCGAGCCCGTGAGCCCGCCCAAGGTCGGGCTCTACACCTGCGGCCCGACCGTCTACAACTACCTCCACGTCGGGAACTACCGCACCTACGTCTTCGAGGACGGCCTGCGCCGCGCGCTCCGGTTCCTCGGCTACGACGTGCAGCACGTGATGAACATCACGGACGTCGGCCACCTCACCTCCGACGCCGATACCGGCGAGGACAAGCTCGAGGTCGGGGCCGCCCGCACCGGCAAGACCGCGTGGGAGGTCGCCGCCTTCTACACCGAGACGTTCGTCGAGGACTCGAAGAAGCTCAACCTGCTGCCGCCGCACGTCCTGTGCCGGGCCACGGACCACATCCCCGAGCAGATCGAGCTCATCCGGAGGCTCGAAGCGAAGGGGTTCACCTACCGGACGTCCGACGGCATCTACTACGACGCGGCCAAGTTCAAGGACTACGGCCGGCTCATGGGCGCCTCCCACCAGGAAGGGCTGAAGGCGGGCGCGCGCGTCGAGCTCAGCCCGGAGAAGCGCAATCCTTCCGACTTCGCCGTGTGGAAATTCTCGCCGAAGGACAAGAAACGGCAGATGGAATGGGACTCGCCTTGGGGCCGCGGATTTCCGGGCTGGCACATCGAGTGCTCCGCGATGGCCATGCGCTACCTCGGCGAGACGTTCGACATTCACTGCGGCGGCGTCGACCACATCCCGATCCACCACACCAACGAGATCGCGCAGGCCGAAGGCGCGACGGGCAGGCCCTTCGTCAAGGTCTGGCTGCACGGCGAGTTCCTGCTGATGAACAAGGCCAAGATGGCCAAGTCCGCCGGCGGCTTCCTGCGGCTGGCCGACCTCGAGGAGAAAGGGATCGGCGCCCTCGACTACCGCTACCTTTGCCTCACCGCGCACTACCGCAAGCAGCTCGACTTCTCGTGGGAGTCCCTCGAGGGCGCCCGGAGCGCGCACCGCAAGCTCGCCGACCGGGCGCAGGTGCTGGCGCGCGAGGCCAAGGGTGGGGGCGACGCGGACGCCCGCGAGTCGCTGCTGGAGCGTTTCCGCGCCTGCGTCGCCGACGACCTCGACATGCCGGGGGCGCTCGCCACCACCTGGGACGCGCTCAGGCCGGGAGGGCTCTCGGACGCCGACCAGCTCGCGTTCCTTCAGGAGGCCGACACCGTGCTCGGCCTGAACCTCTGCGCGGTCGCGGGCGAACTCCCGGCCGAGCTGCGGAAGCTGCTCGACGAGCGAGCGGCCGCTCGGCGCAACAAGGATTTCAGCACCTCAGACGAGCTCCGCAAGAAGCTCGCGGAGCTCGGAGTTCTCGTCGAGGACACGCCGCAGGGCCAGCGCTGGGTCCGTCGTTGAGCTGGGTCTGGCTGTCGGGGCGCAACTCGGTCAGCGAGACCCTGCGTGCCCGTTCGCGCGGCGTGCGCGAGCTCTGGGTGCAGGACGGCACTCAAGGCGACTGGGTCCGCGACCTCGTCAACCTCGCGCGGTCGGCGGGAGCCAAGGTCCGCTGGGTGCAAAAGGGAGAGCTCGATCGTGTCGCGCCCGGCAACCACCAGGGTTTGGCGCTCCGCGTCGGCGAGCGCCCCGCGGCCGGGCTCGACGAGATCGTGCGCGGGCTCTCTCCCGGCGACAAGAAGCGCGCCGTGCTCGTGGCGCTGGACCAGATCCAGGACCCGCAGAACCTGGGCGCGATCGCTCGGGCCGCGGCCAACCTCGGCGCGCTGGCGCTGATCACCCCCGAGCGCCGGGCCGCCCCCGTCACCCCCGCCGCGGTGCAGGCCTCGGCGGGAGCGATCGAGAAGATCCCCGTCCTTACGGTGGGCAACCTCGCGCAGAACCTCGAGCGCCTGAAGCAGGAAGGGTTCTGGATCTACGGCGCCGACATGTCGGGCAAGCCGTGCTGGGACGTCCGGTTCAACCTGCCGATGGTGCTCGTCATCGGCTCCGAAGGCCACGGCATCCGCCCGCTGGTGCGCGAGCGCTGCGACGAGCTGGTCTCGATCCCGCAGGCCGATCTAGGCGTCGAGAGCCTCAACGCCTCGACCGCCGCCGCGGTGCTGCTCTACGAGGCGGCCCGCCAGTCCCGCGGCTAGATAGAATGGACGAGCCACCGGGGACGCTGGCTCGTCCATTCTATCTAGGGTGCCGGCGCGGGACCGAGGATGCAGGCGCCCCACAGCGTCGGGTTCGCGGACGTGCAGTTGGCCCCCGGCATGCCGCACATCATCCCGCAGCCGCCTCCGATCCGGCAGCTCCCGGTGAGGTTGCGGCGCTCGATCGAGGCGTTGCAGGTCGCCGCGTCGCCGGCCACGAAGTTGTAGAGCTGGGTTCGCCCCGGCGTCGGCGTCGGCGACGGGGTCGGCTGGGTGAGGGCGGGGCCGTCCATGCACGCGCCCCAGAGCGACGGGTTCGCCGACGGGCAGGAGGGCCCGGGCCTGCCGCAGCTCACGCCGCAGCCGCCTCCGAGGGTGCAGGCGCCGGTCAGGCCCCTAGACACCATGGACCGCTCGCAGGTCGCTTTGTCTCCGGCCACGAAGTTGTAGAGCTGCGTCGCTCCGGGGCTGGGCGTGGGCGTGGCCCCCGGGGCGGTGCAGTAAGAGCTCCGCGCGGCGCATTCGACGAGGCACTCGGCGTGGGCTTTCCAATCGAGGCACGCCTTCCACGCGTCCATGGCGACGCAGCGGCCTTTCGGATCGGACTCGCACGCGGCCTTGCAGTCCGGGAAGTAGTCTTGCGAGAAGCAGGCGCCCCAGAGTCCGTAGTCGGGCGTCGCGGCCTCGATCTTGTCCAGCCGCTCGGAGCCGAGCGGCACGAGCCAAGGGTAGAGGTCCCCGAAGGTCCTCGCCAACTCGCCGTCGGCCTCTTCCAGCTTGGCGAGCTTGCCGACGTCGTGGGCGCGTCCCGAGGCGGCCGCGCCGCCGCCGCCGCGGCTCCCTCCTTCCGCCTCACGGCCCGCCGCCGTCCCGCCGCCCGACAGAGTCGCGGATCGCGACGCGCCGGTTCCGTACGCGGGCGCTCCCGCCCCGGCGGGAACGCCCGCCCCTCCGTAGTCGGGAATGCCCGACGCGGAAGCGACCGGAGAGTAGCGCGAGACGGGGCCCACGGCCGGGATTGCCAACGCCTGCCGTCCCGCGGCCTTTTCCGTCCCCGCGCGCTGCGCCGCCGGGGCCGACTCGGTCGCGGAGGCGCGGAGCTCCGCGGCAAAACTCCGGAGGTTCGGGTCCTGGGCGATCTCCTCGACCGCCGCGGTCCCTCCCGGCATGCCGACGATCCGGCGGCCTAGCTCCTGGAACGCCGGCTTCACCCGCAGCTCCTCGATGAAGGCCTTGGCGCCGCCCGGCTCGTCCGCGCGCTCGGGAGCCTGGAAGCGCTCGAGCGTCTCGCGGAGGCTCGGGTCGGATTGGAAACGGCGGCGAAGCTCGGCGGCGACCGAGCGGTTCTGAGGGCGCTCCCCGACCACGTTGAGGTAGGTCAGCAGGTCGCGGTAGCTCATGTCCGGGTTCGTCGCCGAGCGGAAGAGCCGATGTTCCTTCGCGGGAGGCGTGGTCGCGAGAGCGGGCGACTCGGGCACGGGCACCTGCCAGACCGGAGCCTGCGGCGCCGGCGCCTCCCCCGGCAGGAGCAGCCGGCCGGCGACGGCCAGGGCCGCGGCCGCGGCGAGCGCGCCGGCCACGAACGGGCCGCGGCCGCGCGAGAGCGGGGAGCCGGGAGGCTGCACGCCCGCTAGTATAGGGGGCGCGGGCGGGTTGTCAACCGGCGTGACGAAGCGATGACGCCGGGGCGGCGGCGGCCGCGACGGGCGCCGGCTGGACTACGCGCATCTGGAGGGTCAGCCAGAGCGCCCCGGCCATGGAGAGCGCCAGACCCGCCACTTGGTGGGCGCCGATCGGCTCCAACCCGAGCAGCCAGCAGTAGACGAGCGTCAACGCGGGATACGAGAGCATCACCGCCGTCGTCTTGGAGAGCTCGAGATGGCGGACCGCGATGTACCAGAGCACGCAGGTGACGACGTTCATGATCACGGCATGGAAGGCCAGGTAGCCGGCGAGAGGCCACGCCGGCTCGAAGCGAGGCGACCCGAGGAGGAGCGAGGAGCCCGCGCAGGCGGCGAGCACGGCCGCGCCCCAGAGCTGCCGGGCGGCGGTGATCGTGACCGCGTCCACGTCGGGCGGCAGCCGCTTCGAGGTTACGTGCGAGACCTGATACATCCACGGGGTCAAGAGGATGATGAGGTCTCCCTTCCAGTGCGGCGAGCCGAGGTCCTTCGCGAGGACCAGGCCCGTGCCGGCGAGCACGAGGAGCGACGCCGCGATCTGCCGGCCGGTGATGCGCTCGCCCAGGAGCCAGGCGGAGAGGACGGCCGAGTAGACGACCTCGACCTGGCAGACGATCGCCCCGTTCGCCGCGGTGGTGTAGCCCATCGCGGTCTGCAGGAGCGCCGTGGTGAGGCCGGAGCCGAGCCCACCCAGCAGCATGAAGGGAACGCGCAGCTCCGGGCCGAGGATCCGACGCCAGCGCTCGAGGCTCATCCACGGGGCGATAGCGAGCAGCCCCAGGGCGAGGTGGAGGAAACCGAAGAGGAGGGGGTCGCAGTACGCGCTGGCCGCTCGCGACGTGACCGGCCAAAGCCCGGTGAGCGCCCACGAGACGTACAGCGCGACGACCGGGCTCACAGGAGCAGAGCGGTCGCCAGCCCGAAGTACAGCAGGTTGCTCAGCAGGTCGGTCGTCGTGGTGATCAGCGGCGCGGTGGCGGTCGCGGGGTCGACGCCGATGCGGCGGAAGACGAACGGCTCGACCGACGCCAAGAACGACGCGAGCGTCATCGAGAACGCCATCGCGAGGCCGACCACGCCTGAGAACCGCCAGCCGTAGCGCGGGCCGTAGAACACGAAGGAGATCAGGGCGGTCGCCACGCCGTAGAAGAGCCCCATCGCCAGCCCGACGAGGACCTCGCGGCCGACAGTCTCTCGGGCGTCCTCGTCGCGGATATCGCCGGTGGCGAGGCCGCGGACGACGAGCGTGGCGGTCTGGGAGCCGACGTTTCCGCCCATCCCGGCGATGAGAGGGGAGAACGTGGCCAGCGCGATGACCTTCGACAGCGTCGACTCGAAGCCCTGGATGACGCTCGAGACCATGACCCCGCCCAAGCACGTGATCACGAGCCACGGGAGCCGGAGGCGGACCTGAGCGAGCACGCCCTCCGCGAGGCCGCTCTGCCCGAGGCCGGCCATCTTCGCGAAGTCCTCTTCGGTCTCCTCGCTCGCGATCTCGAAGATGTCGCCGTAGACCACGATCCCGAGTAGGACGGCGTCCTCTTTGACGACGGGCGCGTGCTTGAGCTTGTACTTCTGGAAGAGCTTCACGGCCTCCTCCTGGTCCAGCTCCGGGCTGAGCGTCCGGGGGTCCGGGTCCATGAGATCGGCGACCGTCATGTTGTTCGGCGCGACGACGAGGACCTTGAGCGGGACCGTGCCGAGCAGCCGCCCCGCGCCGTCGGTCACCATCAAAGTGTCGAGGTGCGTCTCGGCGATGTGGCGCAGGCGGGTGCCGAGCGCGATCCGCTCGGTCGCCTGCTTGGTGGTCCATTGCGGCTCGACCGTCATGTAGCGGCCGCGCATGAGCGCGCCGACGCTCTGCGGGGAATACTGGAGGTACTTTTGGACCGACTCCTGCCTCGCGTGCTTCATCACGCTCATCAGGTGGCGGACCATCGACTGCGGCAGGTCGCGCGCGACGCGGCCGACGGAGGAGGGCTCGAGCCCCTGGAGGAGCTCCGACACGTGCTCTTGGCCGAGGGTCTCGAGCAGCTCCCGCTGGAACTCGGGCTCGAGCTCCTCGAAGAGCGCGTAGGCCTTCTGGCGCGTGAGCAGCCGGAAGACCACGCGACGCTCGTCGGGCGTGAAGCGGTCCCAGCCGTCGGCGAGATCGATCGCGCCGACCTCGCGCAGGCACGTCCGGACGGAGCCGAATTCCTTCGCGTGGACGAGCTCTTTGAGGTCGGAGAGGTAGAGCTGTAGCGTCTTCACCCGACACCGATTTTATCAATTTACCTATAATCCCCGCCGATGGCCGCGCCCTACATCCCGCTCAAGCCTTCGGGGCGTGCGGACGATCTGCTGGGCATACTCGTGCGCGCGGAGGAGACGCGTTACGCGCGCGAGAACGTCGTCGTGCCGGAGAAGCCCGCGTGGAAGCGAGCTTGGCTCGAGCCGATCGGCAACCTCTTCGGCCGGGCGCTCTACGCGTTCATCGGCTCGCTGCCGGCCAAGACGCTCGCCGAGATCCAGCTCGCCTTCTGGAAGAAGGTCGCGACGCCGAACACCTTCCCGTTCGCCGCGGAGGATCCCCGGCTCGACGACGCGCGGCGCCTCCTGCGGAGCCTCGGCGGCTCCCGGGAGCCCGCGATCCTCTGCGTCTTCACCCATCCGCCCGTGCGCGGCGAATGGCTCAACCTCAACATCGAGCTGACCCGACAGACGCTGTGGGTGCTCCCGTTTCTGCGCGGGCGGACCACGCGCCCGAAGCTGATCGTCGCGGTGGACCCCTTCGCGCTGGACGGCTTCGGGCTGTTCCTCGAGGGCGCGTACGCCGGCTTCATGGGCAGCCTTCATCTCGGCTTCGATCGTCTCGCGAGCTACCGCGGTGCGGTCAGCCGGGCGCTCGTCGGATTCACGTCGTGGAGCCGCATCGCGTGGCGCCTGACCTCGCACTTGCGCCGGGGCGGCGAGGCCGGGATCCCGCTGGGAGGCGGCGTGCCGACGACGAGCCGCGCGCTCTACAGCGCCAAGGAGTTCGTCTGGGAGTGCCGCCGGAAGCGCCCGCGGGGACGCTCGGGCGCGGACGTCCTGGCCGCGCTCGACGCCTCCAGCGCCGACTTCCGAGCTTTTGCGGCGAGCGGACTCGTGGGCCCCGCGCTGCGCAAGAACGCCTGGCGGATCCTCGAGGCATGGATGCTCGCGGTCGTAGCCGGGGCTTGGGGCGGCGACGGAGCGGCGCCCGGCGGCGTGCCTTCGGCCGATCGCGGGAAGCTTACGCCTGTCGGCCGCCGCAGCGCGCTGGCCGTCGCGGTATCCATGGGACTGGACGCGGCGGCCTCCGCCGAGGCGGTCGAGCTGTTCGATCGCGAGCTCGCGCGGGACACGCCGTATCGGTCCCGGCTCTTCCGCGTCCTGGCCGGCCGCGTGGCGGGAAAGGGCACCCCGCTCTTGATCGTGCCGCTGTCGCACGGCGCGCCGCCCGACGTGAAGATCACGTGGGGAGAGCCGCTCGCGCTCGTCGACCGCAGAGGCGAGGACGTCAGCGTCCAGCGAGCCGACGGAAGCCGCGCGACCGCGCCCATCGCGAGAGTCTTCCGCGAACTCGTCGATCGGCACCTGCCCTAACCAGGAGGCCGATCACCGTGGCGCCCGCGAGCGCCGCCGCCTTATGCCGCGACCACCAGCCATAGAGGCTGCCGCGGTGCGAGCGGTCGTCGAACGCCCCGTGCGCGCCGTGGTCTCCCAGCACGGGCTCAAACAGGTTGTCCGCCTGCCGCGGGTCGACCGGCTCGCTCGTCTGCTGGGCGGCGTAGCCGGTGCGCGCGAGATACCGGTCGACGAGGCCCGGGGCGCGCGGCCCGCGCACGATCGCCGCGGTCGTCATGTAGCCGACGTTGTACTCCCGCTTGGGATGCTCGGCGGCCCATAGGATCGCGCGCGCCGCCACCTCCGGCTGGTAAATCGGAGGCACGGGCTGCGGCCGGCGCGCGAGCTTGTTGCGGACCCAGCCGAACTGAGGCGTGTTGAGCGCCGGGAGCTGCACCATCGTGACCCGCACGCGGCTGTGATCGTGCAGCAGCTCGCAGCGCAGCGATTCGAGGAAGCCCTGGACCGCGTGCTTGGCCCCGCAATAGGCCGCCTGCAGCGGGATCGAGCGGTAGGCCAGCGCCGAGCCGACCTGGACGATGACGCCTCGGTCCCGGGGCAGCATGCGCTTGAGCGCGGCGAGCGTGCCGTGGACCGAGCCGAGGTAGGTCACCTGCGTGACGCGCTCGATCTCCCGGGGCCGCAGGTCCTTCACCGGCGAAAACACCGTCACCATCGCGTTGTTGATCCAGCAGTCGATCGGCCCGAGCGCGTCCTCGATCCGGCTCGCGGCGGCCTCGACCGCGGCGGCGTCGGCCACGTCCACGGAGACCGCGATCGCGCGGGCGCCCAGCACCTCCGCCTCTCTCCGCGCGGCCTCGAGCCCGTCCGCGCCCCGGGCCAACAACCCGACGTCCCAGCCGCGCTGGGCGAAGAGCCTCGCCGTGGCGCGGCCCACTCCGGCGGAGGCGCCCGTGATGACCGCCACCCGGCGGCCGGGCTCAGGCATGGAGCGTGATCTCCCGAAAGAGGCGCATGCCTCAGTATACGCGCCGGCGCGTGCTCGTCTTTTGACGCGCCCGTATGTTTTTTTTGGTAGGATTCCCGCGTTCACCCGGGCCCTTTCGGGCCCGGAGCGTGCTTTAGCATGAATACACAGGTCTACGCGAACGCGAACGACCTCCGCGGGTTTTCCGTCAAAAACTGCGCGTCGATGCCCCAGCCGGGGGGAGTCCTCATGTGTCCCCCGGACCACTACGACGTCGTCGACGTGAAGAACCCGTTCATGATCGGCAAGGCGGGGACCGTCGACAAGGCCGCCGCCCGCGCCCAGTGGGAAGGCGTCCGCGACGCGTACGCGGCCAACGGCAAGCTGGTCAAGCTCATCGATCCCGTCGAAGGCCTCGAGGACATGACGTTCTGCGCCAACACCACGATGGTCGGGCTGACCACGCGGATGGACCGCGTGTGCCTCCTCAGCCGGATGCGCCACCCGTCGCGCCGGCGCGAGGTGCCGTATTTTGAGGCGTGGTTCAAGAAGGAAGGCTACCGGATCGAGCGCCTCAAGGACGAGACGGCGATGTTCGAGGGCATGGGCGACTGCGTGTGGCACCCGGGAAAGCGGCTCCTCTGGGGCGGCTACGGCTTCCGCTCCGATCCGGAGGTATATAAGGAAGTCGCGGAGATCTTCGAGGCCCCGGTCATCCTCCTGAGGCTGGTCAACGAGCGGTTCTACCACCTAGACACCTGCTTCTGCCCGCTCAGCCAGGAGTCGGTCCTGATCTATCCGTCCGCGTTCGACCCGGAGAGCCTCGGGCTGATCCTCAAGATCTTCCCCATCGTCCTCGTCGCGGAGGAGTACGAGGCGACGAAGCTCCTCGCCTGCAACGCCGCGGTGGTCGACTCGAAGGTCGCCCTCATGCAGAAGGGCTCCGACATCGCCGCGCGCCACATCCGCGCCATCGGCATCAACCCCGTCGAGCTCGAGACCGGCGAGTTCATGAAGTCCGGCGGCTCCGTGTTCTGCATGCGGATGCCGGTTTATTAGCTAATCTTTCCGAATGCTCTCGCCGCTGATCTTGGGCGCGGCCGCCGTCTTCGCCGCTCCATCGGCGCCCTTGCCGGTCGCCATGCCGGAGTGGCTCCCCGCGCTCGTGGCGGTCGTGGACCGCGAGATGGCCACCGTCGAGTCGGGGCGGCGGCTGCAGGCCGCGGCCGGCGACGTCGAGCTCGAGGCCCGCGAGCTCCCCGCGGTCGGCCCGCCGATCCTCTATGAGCCGGGCGCGCGGCCGGTGTTCGCGATCGACCCCCGCCGCGCGCGCGAGCTGACAAGGCTCGAGTTCGAGCTGGCCTTGGCCCGGGAGCGCGCCCGCGCCGCCCGCGACGTCGGCGTCCGCCTCATCGAGCTGGAGCAGTCGGCCGAGCAGGCGGTGCTCGAGTACACGCTCGACCGCTACCGCGCCTCCGCGGAGTTCCGGGAGCTGGTGGACAAGGTGCTGCCCCGGGCGAGGGCGCGCGCGAGGATCGCGAGCTCGGACGCCCGGCTCTCCGGCGGCGCGAGCCGGTTGCACGAGCTGCCGCTGCCTCCGCGCGATCCCGAGCGGCAGGTGGAGCTGGTCGCCATGTTCGCGGCGGAGCCCCAGGAGTTCTACTGGGCGGTCGAGCGCGAGCTGCTGCGCGCCCCCGACGCGGTGAGGCTCTCCGACCTCGAGACCTTCCTGTGGGCGTACGCGGAGCGCCTGGAGGGAGTCTCGTGCCCTCCCGCCGGGCGCTACTGCGCGATCGAAGGGCGCCTCGTGCGTCCGGCGATCGTCAAGGCCGCCCGCGCCGCGCTGGCCGGCGGCGGGCTCGACCGCGTCCGCGAGGCGCTCGGCCCCTTCCAGGGGGAGGCGGCGGGCCGCTTGCGCGAGCGGGCGCGCGCATGGCTCGGCGAGCCGAAATGATCTTCCGCGTGCTCGGCTCGGGCGCGTTCGCGCCGGGTCCCGGCGAGCGCGGCGCGCGCGTGCGCAACCCCGCGGGCTACGCCCTCGAGACGCCGGAGGGCGTCCTGCTCTTCGACTTCGGCTTCGGCAACCTCCGCCAGCTCTACCGCGCCGGCCTCGAGTCGCGCCGGGTCAGCCACGCGTTCTTCACGCACCGGCACCCCGACCACTGCGGGGACCTCGCGGCGCTCCTCTTCCACCTGCACTACGACGCCAAGCCGGTCTCCGGCGAGCTGCGCGTCTACGGCCCCGAGGGCTTTCGCGCGTTCTGGGAGCGCCTGCGGAAGGCCTACGGGCCCTGGCTCGAGCCTCAGGGCTATCGCCTCACGGTCGCCGAGGTCTCGCCGGCCAGGCCGGTGGAGGGCCCCGGCTGGCGCGTCGCGTGCCGGCCCGTGCCGCACCCGACTCCCGCGGTCGCCTACCGCCTCGACTCCGAGCGGGCCAGCCTCTGCTACACGGGTGACACCGGCTTCGACGCGGGGATCGCGGACTTCGCGCGCGGCGTCGATCTGTTCGTGCTGGAATGCACGCTGCCGGACCGCGCTCGCTACAAGGGCCACCTGCGCGTCGCCGACGCGCTCCGGCTCGCGCGGGCCGCGCGCGCCAAGCGCACGCTCTTGAGCCATCTCTCCGAGGCCTCCGCGGCCGAGGCGAAAGGCCGGCTCCCCGCCGGCGTGGGTCTCGCGCGCGACCTCCAGCGCATCCGCCTGTGAGCCGCGCGGGGCGGCTGCGCGACGCCCTCGAGGCGCTGCGCGCCCAAACGGACTTCGCCGCGCGCGTGAAGGAAGACCCCGTCTCCTTCCCGCGCCGCTTCGAGGACCCCGCCGACCGGGAGATCGCCGCGTGGCTCGCCGCGTCCCTGGCGTACGGCCGTGTCGCCCTATTTTCGGCCGCCCTCGAGCGCGTGCTCGAGGCGATGGGGGGAAAACCCCGGGCGTTCGTCGAGCGCTTCGAGCCGAAGCGGGACCTCGCGCTCTTTGAGCCGCTCTACTACCGGATGAACTCGGGCCGTGACATCGCGTGCCTGCTGTTTTTGATGCGCCACGCGGTGCGGCGTCACGAGACGGTGGGCGCCATGTTCCGCGCCGGCTGGAGGGACTCGGACGCGGACATCGGCCCCGCGCTCGACCGCTTCGTCGCGGAGCTCGACGCGGTCGACGTCTCGGCCGTCTACGGGCGGAACGCGAGGCCCCGGGGGCTCGCGCAGCTCTTCTCGCGGCCGTCGAAGGGCAGCGCGTGCAAGCGGCTCAACATGCTGCTCCGGTGGATGGTCCGGCCGGACGACGGCGTCGACCTCG
Source organism: Elusimicrobiota bacterium (assembly GCA_016207565.1). Classification (GTDB taxonomy): domain Bacteria; phylum Elusimicrobiota; class Elusimicrobia; order UBA1565; family JACRDR01; genus JACRDR01. The sequence goes on along the minus strand of JACQPK010000332.1, from coordinate 1,522 downwards.
GGCTGTGGACCTTCGTCCCGCCGTCGAAGCTGATCGTCCCGCTCGACACGCACGTGCTCCGGATCGCGCGCTACCTCGGCCTGACGCGCCGGAGGACGGGAGGGTGGAGGACGGCGCAGGCGGTGACGCGCCGGCTGGCCGAGGCGGCGCCCGACGACCCGCTCCGCTACGATTTCCCGATCTGCCACCACGGCATCTCGGGACGCTGCCCCGTCGGGCGCGCGGCCGCGCTCTGCCGGGCGTGCCCGCTGCTCGGCGAGTGCGCCAAGGGCCGCGCGCTCACGCGCGCAGTGACGGCCGAGTGACGCCGCCTAGACTCGATTTTCCTTAATTGCTAAACTGCTCCCTCGATGACCCCGCAGAATCCCTACGGTTGGTGGCTTCCGCTCAACATCTCCTCGATCGGTCCTCAGCTCGACCAGTTGTTCTACATCGTCCACGGCTTCATGGCCGTCCTCTTCGTCGGCTGGGGGATCTTCTTCGCCTACGTCCTGTGGCGGTTTCGGGCCCGGCCCGGCCATCGCGCGGAGTACGCGACGGACACCAAGCACCTCAACACCTATCTCGAGGTCGGCGTGATCGTGTTCGAGCTCGTGCTGATCTTCGTGTTCTCGCTGCCGCTGTGGGCCTCCGCGAAGTACCAGCTCCCGGACGCCAAGGACGCGGTGAACGTCGAGGTGGTCGCCGAGCAGTTCGCCTGGAACATCCGCTACCCCGGCCCCGACGGCAAGTTCGGCAAGCGCTCGCCCGCGCTCATGAACCTCAACAACCCGATCGGCCTCGACCGAACCGACAAGGCCGCCCAAGACGACGTCGTCACCTCCAACGAGCTGGTGGTCCCGAAAGGCAAGCCCGTCCTGATCAACCTGACCTCCAAGGACGTCATCCACTCCTTCTATCTGCCGGTGGTCCGCGTCAAGCAGGACGCGATCCCCGGCCAGAGCATCAAGATCTGGTTCCAGGCGACCGAGACGGGCGACTTCGAGATCGCGTGCGCGCAGCTCTGCGGCGCGGTCCACTACCGGATGAAGGGCCAGTTCCTCGTCCGCGACGCCGATGAGTTCGACTCCTGGCTCAAGGGCCAAGGCGAGTCCGTCCAGGCGCAGGCCGCGGCCTCCGCCCCTTCGGACTTCTAGAGCGCTTTCATGAACACGACCGACCACCACCACGGGCACCACGCTCCCGAGACGTTCTGGAGCAAGTACGTATTCTCCGTCGATCACAAGATCATCGGGATCCAGTACATGATCACGGCCCTCCTGTTCCTCCTGTTCGGGTTCGGGCTCATCCTGCTCCTGCGCTGGCAGCTCGCCTTCCCGCAGCAGCCGCTGCCGATCCTCGGCGGCCTCCTCGGCCTGCCCGGCGGCATCGTGACGCCCGAGTTCTACAACCAGCTCGGCGCGATGCACGGCACCATCATGGTATTCCTGGGCGTGGTCCCCCTGAGCGTGGGCGCTTTCGGCAACTACGTGCTGCCGCTCCAGATCGGGGCGCCCGACATGGCCTTCCCGCGCATGAACAT
>JACQPK010000331.1 GCA_016207565.1 Elusimicrobiota bacterium | reverse complement strand
GCCGCCGCCTCCGCCGCCGGTTCCCGAGCCCGTCGCGAAGCCCGTAGCGCTGCCCGAGATCCCGAAGCTGCCGGCCGAGCCGGTCCCGGTCGCGGTCGAACGGACGCCGGAGGTGATCGCGGTCCCCGAGCCCAAGAGCAACGACGATCCCAAGCCGGTTCCGACCCCGAACAAGGTCGAGCCGGTCCCCGCCCCGTGGCAGACCGCCCTCAACGAGGTGACGTCCTTCCTGAAGCGGAGCTTCCCCAAACCTCCGGAAGAAAAAAGCTGATCAAAATAGTATAGCGGCGCCGGCCCCCGGTCCGATTTCGGCGCCGCGTAACATTTTTGCGGCGGCGGATTCAAGAGTTCTCGCTTGCCGACGGGGGGCCCTTCTTGATATAATGGAGTGTCTTGGCGATCCTTGAAAACCTGCACGGTGTGCTCCGCCGCATAGAGGCGGCGGCGGACCGGGCGGGACGCGACCCGGCCGAGATCGAGCTGGTCGCGGTGACGAAGAAAGCCCGTCCCGAGGCGATCCTCGAGCTCTTGGGCAGCGGCCGCGTCCGGCACGTCGGAGAGAACCGCGTGCAAGACGCAGCCGCCAAGCGCAAGGCGCTGGAGGCCCGCGGAGCCGGAGTGATCTGGCGGATGCTGGGGCACCTGCAACGCAACAAGAGCCGCCAGGCGCTGGAGGTGTTCGGGGCCGTGGACTCCCTCGATTCGCTGGAGCTCGCGGCGAAGCTGGACGGGGAATTGGCCGAGACCGGCCGGACGCTGCCGGTCCTCGTCCAGGTCAAGCTGGCCGAGCGCGAGACGCAGTCCGGGCTGGCGCCGGAGTCGGTGGGCGAGTTTCTCGACAAGGCGCGGGCGATGCCCCGGCTGGAGCTGCGAGGCCTCATGGCGATCGCGCCGATGCTCGACCCGGTGGAGGCGGTACGGCCGCACTTCCGCCGCATGAAACGGATTTTTGAGCGTTGCTTCCCGGGAGGGGGCACGCTCTCGATGGGAATGAGCCGCGATTTCGAGATCGCGGTCGAGGAAGGAGCGAACATGGTGCGCGTCGGCAGCGCCCTGTTCAATTAGCATCGATCTTGCCGACAACTGTGGTCTACATGCAGCGATGGGAGGGAACTGAATGATCGTGAAAGTCCGCGTCATCCCGAATGCCACGGAGAACGAGGTGGTCAGCCGGATCGGAAGCGTGCTGCGCGTGAAAGTCGCCGCGCCCGCCACCGACGAGGCGGCCAACACGGCGCTGAAACGGTATCTCGCCGAGTTCTTCGAGGTGACCCCCCGCACCGTCAACATCCTCCGCGGAGCCAAGGGCCGCGAGAAGACCGTTGAGATCAACGGTCGCACCGAGGAAGATCTCAAGCGGGTGATGGACTCGATCCCCTGACCGGGGATTGAACGCCGCATCCCTCCCGCCGCTCGAAAGGGGTCAGACCCTTTGTCAGGTTTCTGTCAGGATTTGCCCGACAGGGGAAATCCTCTATGCAAATCCTGACAGAAACCTGAAAAAGGGTCTGACCCCTCCTCGAGCGGCGGGGCGGTTTCTCGGAAAACAAGCCTGATGCCTTCTTTCGCGCCCAGCGCGCGATCCGGAAGCGTCGCTCGGCCTCCGTTTCCAAAAGACAAGGTCCGCCATATGGCGTGGGACCGGGGAGCCTTGCGCGTCCTCGACCAGCGCGAGCTGCCGTCGCGCGAGGTCTACCTGCGCTGCCGGACGGCTCCGGAGGTCGCGCGCGCGATCCGCGACATGGCGCTGCGCGGCGCCCCGCTCATCGGCTGCGCCGGCGCCTACGGCGTGGCGCTGGCCGCGCAGGGTTTGACCCGCGTTCCGCGAGCCGCCTGGCGCGCCCGCCTCGAGCAGGCCTGCCGGCTGCTCCTCGACTCCCGGCCGACCGCGGTCAACCTTCGCTACGGCGTCGACCGCGTCCGCGAGCGGGCCCGTATCCTGCTGGAGGAAGGGGCCGACGCGCGGCGCCTGGCGGCCGCCCTTAAAGCGGAAGCGGACGCCTTCACGGAGGAGGACCTCGAGTGCTGCCGGCGCATGGCGGAGCTCGGGGCCGACCTGCTCAAGCGCGGGTCGAACGTCATGACGCACTGCAACGCCGGCGCGCTCGCCACCGCGGGGCTGGGAACCGCGGTCGGCGTCATCCGCCGCGCCTACCAACTTGGCCGCGTCCGGCACGTGTACCCGTGCGAGACCCGGCCGTACCTCCAAGGCAGCCGCTTGACGCTCTGGGAGCTCATGCGGGACGGCATCCCGTCGACGCTGATCACTGACAACATGGCCGCCCACATCATGGCGACCGAGCACATCGACGCGGTCATCGTCGGCTCCGACCGCATCGCGGCCAATGCCGACGTGGCCAACAAGATCGGCACCTACGGACTGGCGATCCTCGCCAAGCACCACGGCATCCCGTTTTACGTCGTCGCCCCGTCGACCACGGTCGACCTCCGGGTCTCCAGCGGCCGCTCGATCCCGATCGAGGAACGCTCGACCCGCGAGGTCGTCGAGGTCTTCGGGCGAAGCATCGCGCCCGCCGGCGCGCGCGCCCGCCATCCGGCCTTCGACGTGACCCCGCACGAGCTGGTGACCGCGATCGTCACCGAGAAGGGCGTCGTGCGGCCCGCCGACGGCGAGCGCCTCCGGCGGGTCCTGGCTGGTCCCGCAAGCGCGTAACCCGTTCCCTGGAGCTTCCATGACACCGTCGCTACCGACCCTCACCCCGACCGGAGCCGCCGAGGAGACGGCCGCCCGTCCGCAGGACAAGCGCACGAAGATCCTCGCCACCCTCGGCCCCGCCTCGACGAGCCCTCAGGTCCTCGAGTCCCTGATCCACGCGGGCGTGAACGCGGTGCGCCTGAACTGCTCCCACGCGTCGCTGGAGGAGCTCACCCGGGCGGTACAGCTCGTGCGCCGCTCCTCCGCCCGGCTCAAGACGCCGGTCTCGATCACGATGGACCTGCAGGGCCCTCGCCTGCGGACGGGACGGCTCCGCAACGGCGAGCCCGTCATGCTCAAGGCCGGCTCCGCGATCACCATCACGACCGAGGACGTCCCCGGGACCGAGAGCATCATCTCGACGAACTATCGAGATCTCCCGAAGAAAGTCTCGAAAGGCAGCCGCATCCTGCTCGACGAAGGCAACCTCGAGCTCATGGTCGTCCGCCCGAACAGCCATGAGGTGACCTGCGAGGTCATGGTCGGAGGGCTCCTCAAGGAGCATAAGGGCATCAACCTGCCCCGCACGGACCTGGACCTACCCGCGATCACGGCCAAGGACCGCCAGGACCTCGAGTGGGGGCTCAAGGTCGGTATCGACTACCTCGCGCTGTCCTTCGTGAGCGACGCCGACGACCTCCAT
>JACQPK010000320.1 GCA_016207565.1 Elusimicrobiota bacterium | reverse complement strand
GCGTAGGGCACCCCCAGGGCCACGCAGTGGTCGATGATCGCGTTCGAGATCTGCGCCAAGCGGTAGACGTTCGCCTCGCGGGCCCGGTAGGCGCCGCCCTTGACCGTGTCGTAGAAGAGGCGCCAGACGCTGTCGCCGTCGTTCGGGTAGTTCTTCGCGGCGTTGATGCCGCCCTGCGCGGCTAAGGAGTGCTCGCGGCGCGGCGAGTCCTGCAGTCAGAACACCTTGACGTTGTAGCCGAGCTCGGCGAGCGACGCGGCGGCGGAGGCGCCCGCCAGGCCCGTGCCGACGACGAGCACGTCGTACTTGCGCTTGTTCGCGGGATTGACGAGCTTCAGGTCGAAGCGGTGCTTGTCCCACTTCTCCTGGATCGGCCCGGACGGGACCGCGGAGTTGAGCTTCAGCGTATCGGAGGGAACCGTGGCAGCCATCAGCGTCCTCCCGCAAGCCAGCAGGCCCAAAAGACCAGCGCGCCGAACCCGCCCGCGATCATGACCGCGAAGGCGAGCCCCGCCTTCTGCACGACGGGCGTCAGACGCGGGTGATCGACGCCGAACGTCCGCACGGCCGCCTGCGCGCCGTGGTTGAGGTGGAGCCCCAGCGCGACCATCGCCGCCAGGTAGAAGATCGAGTACGGCACGCTCTGGAACTGCGTCAAGACGAAGCGGTACAGGCCCTCGCCGCCGTGGTCGACGAAGCGCATCGTCTTCACGTGCACGACCACGAACACGAGGATGAAGAGCCCCGTCGCCGCCATCGTGGCGGAGCTCACCGTGCGCCCCCCGGCCCATTCGGCGACCTGGTAGCCCACCGGCCGGGCGTTACGGTTCTCCCAACGGACGCGCAAGGCGGTGAGGACGTGCAGCAGGAAGAGGACGAGAAGCCCGACCTCGGCTACCGGGAGCAGCACGTTGTGCTCGAGCGCCTCCGCGTAGGTGTCGAACATCTTCGGGCCGGCCCAGAGGAGGAGGTTGCCGGCGAGGTGGGAGACGAGGAAGAAACAGAGGAGCAGCCCGGCTAACGCGACTTGGACTTTCTTGCCGATCGACGAGGTGAGCACCCGACACGCCTGATCCATGCGATCTCCGTCCGACGCGCGACGCCGCGGCCTGCCACCGCGTGGGCGGAATATATCATTCTGACGGGTTTTCCAAGTTGATCTTGATCAATAGTGGTTTCCCTGAAGCGCCCAGCCTCCAGGCCGACGATCGCGTCGGCGGCGACCCCGCGGGTTTTCACACCATCTCGCGCACCTGATCGGAAGCCACGGTCAGAGCGATCTTCTCGCGGTTCGGCGTGCCCCGGACCAAGGACTGCGCGAAGTGGCGCGCCTGCTTGAGCGTCGCCTTGGGCGGCATCGGCGGCTCGTGCGGGTCGACGACCGCCTCGACCAGCACGGGGCCCGAGTGCTCGAGCGCTCGCGTCAGCGCGTAGCCGCAGTCCGCGGGGTGCTCCACCCGGATGCCTTCGGCCCCGCACGCGTTGGCGAAGGCCACAAAATCGATCGGCTGGAGCTCGCAGCCGTACTCCGGGTGGCCGAGGAACACCATCTGCTCCCACTTGATCATGCCGAGGCTGTTGTTCTTGAGCACGACGACCTTGATCGGGAGCTTGTAGCGGACCGCCGTGGCGAAGTCGGCCATGAGCATCGAAAACGCCCCGTCGCCGACGAGCGCCACGCATTGGCGCTTCGGGAAGGCGAGCTGCGCGGCGATCGCGTACGGAAGCCCGCAGGCCATGCTCGCGAGATTGCCGGAGATGAGGTGCGTCTGACACCCCCGCGCGGCGACCATCCGCGACCACCAGGTGGCGGCGGTGCCGGAATCGCACGTGACGATCGCGTCGTCCTCGAGGCGCTTGCCGAGCTCCCAGGCGGCGACCTGCGGCTTCATCGGCACGTCTTGCCGGGTCCCGCGCTCCTCCATGAGCGTCCACCAACCGATCATGCCTTCCTGCGCGCGCTCGAGGAACCTCCGGTTCTCGTTGCGGCGCAGGTGCGGCAAGAGCTCCCGCAGGGTCGCCTTGGAGTCCCCGGCCAGGCCCGCCTCGACGGGATAACGCAGCCCGATGCGGGTGGGGTCCGCGTCGATCTGCACGGCGCGCGCCTGGCCCGGCTTCGGCAGGAACTCGATATACGGGAACGACGTCCCCACCATCAGCAGCGTGTCGCAGTGCTCGAGGACGTCCTGGGACGGACGGGTCCCCAGAATGCCGACCCCGCCGGTGGTGTAGACGCTGTCGTCGGGCACCGCCATCTTCCCCATCAGCGCCTTGACGATCGGCGCGCCGAGCCTCTCGGCCGCCGCCTCGAGCTCGAGGGAGGCCCCGATCGCGCCGCGCCCCGCGAGGATCGCCACGGACTTGCCCGCGTTCAGCACGTCCGCCGCCGCCTCGAGGTCGTCCTCGGAGGGAAGGCGGACGCGGCCCGTGCGGACGGCCGACGTGTGCTTGGGGACGTTGCGCTCCGATCGGGCCCTCTCCTTGGCCGGCATCGACTGCACGTCGACGGGCATCGTGAGGTGCGCCACGCAGCGCCGGCTCAGGGCCGTGCGGCAGGCGAGGTCGACGACGTGCGGCACGTGGGCCGGGCCCATCACGCGGCAGTTGTAGCCGGCGACGTCCATGAACACCTTGTCGAGCTCGACGTCCTGCTGGGTGTGCGTGTTGATGAGATCGTGATACGTCAGGCCGGTCAACGCCAGCACGGGCTGGCCGTCCAGCTTGGCGTCGTAGAGTCCGTTGAGCAGGTGCAGCCCGCCCGGGCCGGAGGTCGCGAGGCAGACGCCGAGCCGCCCCGTCGCCTTGGCCCAACCGCACGCCATGAAGGCGGCGGCCTCCTCGTGGCGCGCCTGGATGAAGCGGACGCGGTCCCGGCGGCGCCGCAGCGCCTCCATGATCCCGTTGATGCCGTCTCCGGGCATCCCGAAGACCGTGTCGACGTCCCAATTCATCAGCGACTCGATCAGCGCGTCCGCGGCGGTGAACATGAATCCTCCAAGAGCCGGCGAGCACGAGTATACCCGCAAGGCCGTAGGGGCGAGGTGACAATCGGGTGGCGCGGTTTTGTATGATCGCGCCATGAAGGTTCCGCTGCTCGATCTTCCGGCGCATCACCGCGAGCTCCGCGACGAGCTCGTCGCCGCCGTCACGCGCGTCCTCGACAGCGGCGCCTACATCCTCTCCGACGAGGTCAAAAAGCTCGAGGAGGGCGTGGCGGCCTATTGCGGCGCGCGGTTCGCGATCGGCGTCTCGTCCGGCACCGACGCGCTGCTCGCGGCGCTCATGGCGGTCGACGTCGGGCCGGGCGACGAGGTCGTCACGACCGCGTTCTCCTTCTTCGCCACCGCCGGCACGATCTCGAGGCTCGGAGCCAGGCCCGTCTTCGTCGACATCGACCCGGCGACCTACAACATCGACCCGAAGGCGATCGAACGGGCATTGACGCCGAAGACGAAATGCATCGTGCCGGTCCACCTCTACGGCCAATGCGCCGACATGAAGCCGATCCTGGAGCTCGCCGGCGCCCGCGGCATCAAGATCGTGGAGGACGCCGCGCAGGCCATTGGCGCCCGCTATCCGGGCGGCCGCCAGGCCGGCACGCTCGGGACCTTGGGCTGCCTATCGTTCTTTCCGACGAAGAACCTGGGCGCCGCCGGCGACGCCGGCATGGTCCTGACCGACGATCCCGCGCTGGCCGCGAAGGTCCGCATGATCCGGGTCCACGGGAGCGAGCCCAAGTACTATCACAAGCTGGTCGGCGGGAACTTCCGCATCGACTCGATCCAGGCGGCCGTCCTGAACGTGAAGCTGCCGAGGCTCGACGGGTGGACGGGCAAGCGCCGCGAGAACGCCGCGCGCTACGCGAGCCTCTTCGGAGAGAAGGGCCTGGGCTCCAAGGTGACGCTGCCCCAGCCCGCGTACGCGAACCAAGGCCTCGGGTTCGACCACATCTACCACCAGTACGTGCTGCGCGCCGAGCGGCGCGACGCGCTGCGCGAGCATCTGACCCAGGCCGGCGTCGCGACCGAGATCTACTATCCCCTCCCCCTCCACCTGCAGGAATGCTTCAGGGACCTCGGCTACCGCCCCGGCTCGCTGCCGGAGTCCGAGCGCGCGGCGCGCGAGACGATCGCGCTGCCGATCTACCCCGAGCTGACGGCCGAGCAGCAATCCGCCGTCGTCGACGCGATCGCCGGCTTCTACAACTAGAGATTCGTCGTCACGAGCGTCTCCGTGCTCTGGACGCCGTGGATACCGCGGATCTCCCGGACGATCAGCCCGCTGAGCTTGTCGATGGTGTCGGCCTCCGCCGACAGCACCGCGTCCCAGTGGCCGAAGGTCAGGTAGACGTCGTTGACGCCCTTGATGCTCCGTATCTGATTGAGGGCCTTCTGCTCCAGCCCGGCCACGAGACGGCATAGCACGAACGCTTTCATGAGGCCTCCTAGAGACGTCGATTCCAATCATCGCGGACGTACCTCTCCGAGCGCAACGCCTCCGCCGCCGTCAGCGTCGGCTCGTCGATCTCCTTCGGCATGAACGCCGTCCGCCATTCCAGGCTCAGCCCGTCGAGGATCGCCTTGCGCAGGCGCTCGACGGGGGCGAAGAGCCCCTCCGGCCTCAGCGAGCCCTGGTAGAGCCCGACCCCGCGCTTGCGGCGCAGGGCCCCGCCCAAGAACTTCCGCCCGTCTTCGTGGACGAGGTCCATCGGGGACGGCCCCGTGAAGCAGTCGGTCGGGCGGCCCGCCGCCGCGACCCCGGGGGACCACAGCCGTGACGCGATGCCGAGCCCCTTGAGCCCGAGGTGGATTCCCCGGTGGAGGTCCTTATAGACGAACGAAGGCGCGGCGAGCCGGCTCCAGGGGAAGACCAACGAGAAGGTGAGGTCCTGGTCGTGGATCACGAGGCCGCCG
>JACQPK010000333.1 GCA_016207565.1 Elusimicrobiota bacterium | reverse complement strand
CGATGGCGCCCGCGCCCCGCAGCGTTGCCGCCGCCCGGCCACGGGCCACGGGCTTCCCCAATATGCGGGCGGAGTCCTCGCGAAGGAACGTCTCCATGCGCGGCTGCTTGGCGATCTGGAGCATGAGCGCGCCGGAGCCCGGCATGCCCGCGAACCTCGTGACCAGCTCCTTGAAGCCTTCCGTTCCGCGCAGCTTCGCCATGAAGGCGGCGGCGGTCGGCTTCTTGCCGGCCGCCGCGTCGCGCTTGTAATCGTCGTAGACCGCCTTGAGCCGGGGCTGCGCCTTGAAATCGGCGGCGAACTTGTCGGCCACCGCCTGCGTCTTAGCCGACCGCGGACCGTCCTTGAGGAGACCGAGCATCTCGGTGAACGTCACGTCGTCGCCGTCGCCCGGAGCCTTCGCCACGAGGAGCCTGTCCGTGGGGGCCCGCTCCGCGTCCTCGTCGTCGACCTCGGACTCGGGGCGCGGCGGGATCGGCGCGGAAAGCTGGATGCCCTGGGTCCCCTCGGCGGGGCCGCGGCGATTGAGCTGGACGGCGACCCCGAGCACGACCACCGCCAAAAACGCGGCGCCTCCGATGAACACGCGGCGGGCGGTTTTAGGGTCCATGCACACGAGTATGTGCCCCGTCCCGCGGGCCGTCAAGGTCGCGCGCATTCGCTATAATGGTCCGCGGAGGCTACCGCAGGTACCTGTCCTCCACGACCATGCAGCCGAATCCCCGCCTCAAGACCCTCGACGGGCTCGTTCAAGAGTCCGCGCGCCGGCTTCGCAAGCTGAGCGAGGACAACCGCACGCTCAAGGCCGAGCTCGACTCCCTGAAATCGGAGAACGAGCGCCTAACCCGCGACCTCAAGCGCTTCCAGGCCCTCTCCACGCGCCACGACCGCGTGAAGGCCCGCATCGAGAAGCTCATCCACAGGCTCGAGAAGGCGGAGGGAGTCGCGTGATCAACGATAAGGTCGACCTCGAGATCCGGCGCTACAAGCTCACGGTCGAGATGGAAGGGCTCACGCCGATCGAGATCAACTCCCTCGCCCAGCTGGTCAGCGAGAAGATGAAGGAGATCGAGAAGGACTCGAACGTCGTCGACAGCTACAAGCTCGCGCTGCTCACCGCGCTCGAGCTCGCGGGCGAAGTCACGCGATTGAAGACCCAGCTCGAGAACCAGCGCCTGCTCGAGGACCGCAAGCTCGACGAGATGATCGTAGCGCTCCAGAACGGGCTCGAGCCCCGCTGATGGCCGAAGAGCTGTTCGCGCCGCAATCCGTCCCCGACGACCTGCGCCCGCTCGCGGCGCGGATGGCGCCCGGCCGCCTGTCGGACTTCGCCGGCCAGGAGCACCTGCTCGGCCCCGGAAAGCTGCTCCACCGGCTGATTACGTCCGAGCGCTTCGCCTCGGCCCTCTTCTTCGGCCCGCCCGGCTGCGGCAAGACCGCGCTGGCCCGGTTCATCGCCTCGCGCGGCCGGGCCCGCGTGTCGGAGCTCAACGCCGTGGCCGCGGGCGTCGCGGACCTCAAGAAGGCGCTGGAGGCGGCGAAGTACTACCTCGAGCAGACGGGCCGCCGCACGCTGCTCTTGATCGACGAGATCCATCATTTCAACCGGACGCAGCAGGACGTGCTCCTGCCCGCCGTCGAGCGGGGCGACGTGCTCCTGATCGGCATGACGACCGAGAACCCGTCGTTCTACGTGAACGCGGCGTTGCTCTCTCGCTTCACGTCCTTCGAGTTCCAGCCGTTGGAGGAGAAGCACCTGGGGCGCATCATCGAGCTCACGCTCGCCGACCGCGAGCGCGGCCTGGGAGCCCACCAACTCGACCTGACCGAGGAGGCGCGGGAGCACTTCGTGCGGATGGCCGGCGGCGACGCCCGACGTTTGCTGAACGCCCTCGAGCTGGCGGCGCTGACCACGCCGGTCGAGATGGACGGCAAGCGCCACATCACCCTCAAGGTCGCCGAGGAGTCGATCCAGCGGCGCGCGATCCGCTACGACCGCAAGGCGGACGATCACTACGACCACATCTCCGCCTTCATCAAGTCCATGCGCGGCTCCGACCCCGACGCGGCGGTCTACTGGATGGCGAAGATGCTCGCCGCGGGCGAGGATCCGCGGTTCATCGCGCGACGCATCCTGATCTGCGCCTCGGAGGATGTCGGGAACGCCGACTTCCGCGCGCTCGTGATCGCCTCCGCCGCGGTGCAGGCGGTCGACTTCCTCGGGATGCCCGAGGCGCGCATCCCCCTCGCGCAGGCCGCCGTCTACGTCGCGTGCGCGCCGAAGTCGAACGCGGCCTATAACGCGATCAACGACGCCATGCGCGAGGCGACGCAGGGAAAGGCGCGGGAGGTCCCCCTCCACCTGCGCGACGCCAACCTCGACCGGAAGACGCGCGGGCACGGCGAGGGGTATCTCTATCCGCACGATCATCCCGGCCACTGGGTCGCGCAGGAGTACATGCCCGACCCCGTGAGGCTGTATTCGCCGACCGACCAAGGCGACGAGAAGCGCCTGGCCGAGCGCCTCAAGGAGCTCCGGAAGCGATGAACGTCGCCGAGGCGCGCAAGGCGCTGTCCGTCAGCCAGCTCACGGGGCTGATCTACTCGAGCCTCGAACAGAGCTTCCCCGACGTGTGGGTCGAAGGCGAGGTCTCGGACCCGCGCACCTTCCCGTCGGGGCACACCTACTTCACCCTCAAGGACGAGCAGTCTCAGCTTTCGGCCGTGCTGTTCAAGGGCGACGGCGGGCCGATGAAATTCAAGCTCGAGCACGGCCTCGTGATCCTCGCGCGGGGGCGTGTGTCGATGTACCGGCCGCGCGGCCAGCTCCAGTTCATCGCGAGCCTGATCCAGCCCAAGGCGGCGGGAGCGCTCGAGCTCGCGTTCCAGCAGCTCAAGGCCAAGCTCGAGAAAGAAGGGCTCTTCGCGCCCGAGCGCAAGAGGCCGATCCCGGCCTTCCCCGAGCGCATCGGCATCGTGACCTCGCTCCAGGGCGCGGCGATCCGCGACATGCTGAGCGTGCTGCGGCGCCGCTTCGACGGCCTCCACATCCGGATCTATCCCGTGCCCGTCCAGGGCGAAGGCGCGGCGCCCAGGATCGCCGAGGCGATCGACGACTTTTGCCGGCTCCTGCCCGACACGGATGTCCTGCTCGTCGGGCGCGGAGGAGGCTCTCTCGAGGACCTGTGGGCGTTCAACGAGGAGGCGGTCGCCCGCGCGATCGCGCGGGCGACGATACCGGTCATCTCCTGCGTCGGCCACGAGACCGACTTCACCATCGCCGACTTCGTGGCGGACCTGCGGGCGCCGACGCCTTCGGCGGCCGCCGAGCTCGTGGTCAAGAACAAGGCCGAGGTCCTCGAGCACCTCGCGGGCCTCGGG
>JACQPK010000328.1 GCA_016207565.1 Elusimicrobiota bacterium | reverse complement strand
GGGGAGACCTTCGTCGTCGGCATTCAGTTCCTCAAGATCAAGAAGCACCACCAGAAGCGCATCAACGAGATGGCCGCCGACAACCTCGACTGCGAGACGCGGCTGGCGCTTTCCCTGCCCGAGGCCTGCGTGCGCGACTGCCAGTTCCATCACCTCTGCCACAAGCCGCAGAAGGCCCCGCACTGGCCTCCCCGAGCGTAATAGCGATCGTTGGGCCCACGGCCTCGGGGAAGACGGCGCTCGCGCTCGCGCTCGCGCGCCGGCTCGACGCCGAGCTCGTCTCGGCCGACTCCCGCCAGATGTACCGCCGGCTCGACGCCGGCACCGACAAGCCGAAGGGACGCTGGGAGGACGGCGTCTACCGCGTCGAGGGCATCCCGTATCATCTCGTCGACGTCTTCGAGCCGACCGAGCCCGTGGACGCGGGTGCCTTCGCCGCCCGCGCCCGGAATCTCTTCGAGGAGATCGCCGGGCGCGGCCGCGTCCCCGTCCTGGTCGGCGGGACGGGCCTGTACGTCCGCGCCGCGCTGGGCGGGCTCGACCGCCTGCCCCGGCGCGACGAGGCCGTCCGGGAGCGCCTGGCGGAGCGGGCGGAGGGGCACGGCCGCCAATGGCTCCACGAGGAGCTCGCGCGCGTCGATCCCGAGGCCGCGCGAGGAATCCCTCCCAACAACCTGCACCGCGTGATCCGAGCGTTGGAGGTGTGGGAGCTCACCGGCAAGCCGATCTCGTCTTTCTGGTCCAAGCCCGCGGAGCGGGCCGCGCTGTACGTCGGCGTCTCGTGGTCGAAGTCCGAGCTCGAGGACCGTATCCGCCGCCGGTGCGGCGACATGTTCCCCGCGATGATCGACGAGGTCCGGCGCCTCGTCGGGGCCAAGTATCGCGGCGACGAGCCCGCCTTCTCCAGCCTGGGCTACGCCGAGGCGCTGGCCTGCGCCCGCGGAGAGGCGGAGGCGGGCCCGGCTCTCGAAAGCTTCGTGCACGCGACGCTCCGATACGCCAAGCGCCAGGCGACCTGGTTTCGGAACCAGGCGCCCGTCCGCTGGCTCGCGTCCGGGGCGGGAGACGCGAAGGTCTGGGCGAAGGAAGCGGAGGCGATCTGGAACGAGTGGTCTTAGTCGGCCTGGCCCTCAAGAGCCGGGCCGACGAGCTGCCCGAAAGCCTCTCCGAGCTCCACCGTCTCACGGAGACGGCGGGGGGGACGGTCGTCGAGACCGTGACCCAGCGGCTCGAGCGCAAGAACCCGAGGCTCCTCATCGGCGAGGGGAAGGCCCACGAGGTCGCCGCCGCCGCCCGCCGCCACCGCGCGCGGACCGTCATCTTCGACGACGATCTCGCGCCCGCCCAGCAGAAGGCGCTCGAGGACATGATCGGCGCCAAGGTGCTCGACCGGACCCGGCTCATCTTAGACATCTTCGCGCGCCGCGCGCGCACGAAGGAGGGAGAGCTGCAGGTCGAGCTGGCGCAGCTCTCCTACATGCTGCCGCGGCTGACCGGCGCGTGGCGCGGCTTCTCGCAGCAGGTCGGCGGCATCGGGACCCGCGGACCCGGCGAGCGCAAGCTCGAGTACGAGCGCCGGCACATCCGCCGCCGCATCGAGTACCTCAAGCGCGGCATCTCGCGGATGCGCCACGAGCGAGAGGTGCAGCGGCAGCGACGCCGCTCCGTGCCGGTCCCCCACGTCGCGCTGATCGGGTACACGAACGTCGGCAAGTCGTCTTTGCTGAACAGCTTGCTGGAGTCCTCGGGCGCGGCCCCGACGGTCTACGCCGACGACAAGCTCTTCGCGACGCTCGACCCCACGACGCGGCGGGTCCGCCTGCCGCAGGGAGGCTGGGCCGTGGTGACCGACACGGTCGGCTTCATCCAGAAGCTTCCCACCGACCTCATCGCGGCGTTCCGCTCGACGCTCGAGGAGGTTGCCGAGGCGGACTGCCTCATCCAGGTGCACGACGCCGCGGCCCGCGACCAGGCGCGGCAGCGCGCGGCGGTCGCCGGCGTCCTCAAGGATCTCGGCGCCGAGTCCGTTCCGCGCGTCGAGGCCTACAACAAGATCGACCGCCTCAGCCCGGAGGAGACGGCCGCGCTCGCCGCCGCGCGGCCGGAGTCCGTCTTGATCTCGGCACGCACGGGAACGGGCCTGGAGGCGCTCATGCGCCGCGTCGAGCTGGCGCTCGCGGCCCGCTGGATGCTGCGCGAGCTCGACCTCGATCCTCGCCGCTCGTCGAGGCTCTCCGAGATCTACGCCTGCTCCCAGGTGCTGTCGCAGAGCCCCGTCGACGGGCGCCTGCGCCTGCGGTTGCGCATCACGCCGGAAAACTGGGCGCGGCTCAGGGACAAGCTGAAGTAACGCATCCTGGGCCCGGAAAGTAAGAATTAGTAGCTAGCGCCGGGCGTTTTTACTATACTCCGGCCCGATGGACTTGTTGGCGGTCGGGCTGGGCGCGCTCAGCTATCTTGCCGGCGGAATCCCGACGGGCTATCTGCTCGCCCGGCGGCTCAAGGGCATCGACATCCGCGAGCACGGCTCCGGCAACCCCGGTGCGGCGAACGTTTACCGCGTCGTCGGAAAAGGCGCGGGGGCGGCAACGCTTTTCGTCGACGCGCTCAAGGGATTCTTCCCCGTGATGCTGGCGCGTCATTACTATCCGACGGACTACACGATCCAGATCCTCTGCGGCGCCCTCGCGATCGTCGGCCACGTCTGGACGATTTTTCTTGGCTTTCGCGGCGGAAAAGGCGTGGCGACATCGGCCGGAGTCTTCATCGCGCTCCTGCCCAAGCCGATGCTCGGAGCGATCGGCGTGTTCATCCTGGGCGTCGCCCTGACGGGCCATATCTCCGTCGGGTCGATGGCCGCCGCCGGACTTTTCCCGATTTTCGCGTTACTTCTCAAGGAGCCGTGGCCCCTGACCGCCATGGGAACGGCGGCCGGACTCCTGATCCTGATCAAGCATATCCCGAATTTCCGGCGGCTGGTCCTGGGCGAGGAGTTGCATTTTTCGCACGGGTCGCACCTTGAAAAAACCGAAAAAAGGCCATAGAATCTCGGTATTGGGGGGCGGGCTGTGGGGCTCGGTTTTGGCCCACCACCTGGCCCGACGAGGATACCCGGTGACGCTCTGGGAGTTCTTTCCGGAGCTGGCCCGGGCCCTCGGAGAGAGCCGGCGCCATCCCCAAATCCCGCACTGGGAGCTGGACCGAGGCGTACGGGTCACCTCCGACCTCGGAGCGGCGGTGAGGGGAGCGGAAATCGTGGTGGTCGCGCTGCCGTCGGCGTTCGTTCGCAAGACGGTACGCGGCCTTTCCCGCCTCTGGGAGGCGCGGGGCCGGGCGCCGTGGGTCGTGACCGCGTCGAAGGGGGTCGAGCCGGACACCCTCAAGACGATGTCGGAGGTGATCGAGGAGGAGGCCCCGCGCGTCGCGGGACGGGTGTACGCGCTGTCGGGGCCGAGCTTCGCGAGAGAGGTGGCGCGAGGCGTCGCGACGAAGGTGATGCTGGCGGGGCCGAGCCTCGCCGTGGCCGGGAAGCTGCAGAAGGTCTTCGACGGCGGGCCGCTGCGCATCGCGACGACGACGGACCGAAGGGGCGTGGAGTTGGGCGGGACGCTGAAGAACGTGCTGGCGATCGCCTGCGGCATGCTGGACGGGATGAACGCGGGCTTCAACACGAAGGCGGCGCTCCTGACCGAAGGCATGGACGAGATGGGCCGCCTGATCCGGGCGGCGGGGGGCAGGGCCAAGACGGTGTACGGCCTGGCGGGGCTGGGGGATCTTATCCTCACGGGGACCTCCGGCGAGTCGAGGAACCGGTCGTTGGGGGAGAAGCTCGGCGGCGGCAAGACGCTCGAGGCCGCGATGCGCGAGATCCCGACCGTGATGGAGGGAGTGGAGTCGGCGAAGAGCGCGTACCAGCTGATCCGCGCGCGCCGAGTGGAGGCGCCGGTGCTGACCGCCATCTGGCGGGTGCTTTACCGCGGCGCTCCTCCCGCGAGGATTTTGAGAGCACTGGGATTCAACTGATGGCAAAGGAAAGCGAAGGCAAAGGCGAAGGCAAGGGCGAGAACAAGAAGGACGACTCGACCGAGCACGAGGTACGGATCTACTCGCTCGCGACGACCGTCAACGAGTGCATCATCTTCCTCGAGGAAGTGCACGGCAACCGCCTCCTGCCGATCTGGATCGGCCTCAACGAAGGCCAGGCGATCGCGATCCGCTTCTCCGGCATCGTCCTGCCCCGGCCCCTCACCCACGACCTGCTCCTTTCCGCCGTGAAGATGCTCGGGTGGAACGTGGATAAAGTCGTGGTCAACGACCTGAAGGAAAACACGTTCTACGCGCGCATCTACCTGAAACGCAACGGGCAGGAGACCGTCATCGACTCCCGTCCCTCGGACGCGATCGCGGTGGCGGTCCGCGCCGGGTGCACGATTTTCGTGGAAGAAAAGGTATTCCAGCGATGCAAGGTGCTTTCGAAGCCGATCTCGGAGACCGAGGTCAAGAAGTTCAAAGACGAGCTCAAGAATCTGCGGCCCGAGGACATCTTCAAGGACCTGAAGGAGAAGGAGCAGAAGGACAAAGGGAAGGGAAAATCAGGGGAGCCGGAGGAAGAAGAGGACGATGAATAGACTGGACATCATCAAGGCGGTCGCCAAGGTCCTGTCCACCAAGGGCGAAGCAGCCCGCGCCGTGGAGACGACCTTTGAGACGATCCGCATGGCGCTAAACAACAACGAGAAAGTCGTCATCTCGAACTTCGGGACGTTCCGCGTGAAGGCGCGCGGTCCGCGGCAAGGGCGGAATCCGAAGACCGGCGAGACCGTGACCGTGCCTCCGCGAAAGGGGATCCGGTTCAAGGCCTCCCGGAACCTGCTCTCGTAAGACGCAGCCGCGAGCGTCGATGACGACGATCCCGCGGCCGATCATTCCGGACAAGGACCTCTTCCGAATGGAGGAGGCTTGCCGGATCGTTCAGCTTCCCCAGCACACCCTCCGCTATTGGGAGGCGCGCATCCCCAGCCTCCGGCCCGCTCGATTGGCCGGCGGCCACCGCCGCTATACCCGCGACAACCTCGAGACGCTGCTGCGCATCAAAGACCTGATGCGCGACCGCAAGATGACGCTCGCCGGCGTGCGCCGCGCGCTCGCGGGCGAACGCCGGATTCCCGCGGCGCCTCCCGCCGAGAGCGGCGCCGCCCTCAAAGTCCTCAAAGAGCTGCGCGCCGAGTTGCGCGACATCCTCTCCGAGCTGAGCAAGTAAAGTTAGTAAAGTGGGGACTGTCCCCACTTAACTTGCTATACTTGCGCCCGTCCCCGTCCGGGGACCCGCGATGCGGGGAGTGGCTCAATGGCAGAGCGCTCGCTTGGGGTGCGAG
>JACQPK010000405.1 GCA_016207565.1 Elusimicrobiota bacterium | reverse complement strand
TCCCTCCTCTGCGTCCCTTTTCGTTACATTACTCTGCGTGCCTCTGCGATGCGCTGTTGCAGCCCGACGCACGAAGAGCACGGAGTAACGCGGAGGTACGCAGAGGGAAGTAACGAAGAGGACGCAGAGGACGGCCCTTGATTGAGGATTAGGGGAGGGCTCGTTCTAAGACGACACGTCGGGCGGCTTCACGCCCTTGCCCGGGAAGAAGAACTTCAGCACGCCGCGATCCGACGGGCTCAGCCACTTGCCGAGCAGCCGCTGCTGATCCCACTCGCGAACCTCGATCGAGGCGCCGCAGATGAGGTTCTTCCCGTCGGTCTTGACCCAGCAGATCGTCCCTTTCCCGTCGACCCAGCCGCGGGTTGGCACGTAGAGCGCGAACTCGAAGACCTCGCCGGGCACCATGTCGAGGCTGGTCTCGAAGGCGAGGCCGCCGAGCGAGACGTCGCGCAGGATCGCGCCGTCGCGCAAGACGCTGACGTTGGACTTCTCGAGGAGGATGAGCGGTGCGTCCTTCTTGTGCCGCGGGTGCTTGCGCTTCTCCGAGCCCGACATCTCAGTGGGCCGGAGCCTCCTCGTAGTACTCGCGCACCTTGTAGCGGGAGGCTTCCCAGATGAAGATCACGCTGACGAAAGCCATCAGGCCCGCGTAGAACCAGAACTCCATCGCGCCGGTGAAGACGTTGATCTTGGAGACGTAGGCCGTGATGAGGTTGCCCACGAAGACCGTGAGGAACCAGAAGCTCATGATCGTGCTCTTCATCGCCCTGGGCGCCTGCGTGTAGGCAAACTCCAGCCCGGTGATCGAGACCATGATCTCGCTGCCCGTGAGCAGGAGGTACGGGATGATCTGCCAGGCCGCGGAGATCTTGTTCCCGTTGTCGAGCGGGATCTGGATCAGCGCCGCCGCCACGAACGAGCTGGCCGCGATCGCCATGCCGGCGGACATCCGCCTCAGCGGGGTCATGGGGAAGCCCATTCGCTCGATCGCGGGGTAGATGCCGTAGGTGAAGATCGGGATCATGCCCATGACCATGAGCGGGTTGAGCGCCGAGAGCTGCGACGCCTCGAGCTGCCAGCCCAAGACGTTGAGCTCCATCTGCTTCGCCTGTACCACCCAGCTCGAGCCGTGCTGGTCGAAGAGCGCCCAGAACACGGACACGGTCGCGAACACGCGGAAGATCGCGGCGGCCGCCTCGGCGCCCTCGACGTCCTGCGGCTTGTACTCGGCGAGCGCCGGCCGGAAGAAGCCCTCGCCGGCCTTGCGGTTCGCGCGGTGCCTCCAAGCGCTCCACGCGACGGAGAGGAAGCCGGCGGAGCCGGTCTCGCGGGTCGGCGGGACGTTGTGGTACTGCTTCCGGCCCGCCCAGAAGATCGCGAGGGCGATCGCCATGAGGATGCCGGGGATGCCGAAGGCCCAGCCCGAGCCGTAGTGCTTGTAGACCCACGGGATCAGCATCGTCGAGAAGAAGGAGCCGAAGTTGATCGACCAGTAGAAGAGGTCGAAGACCTTCTTGACTAGGTGCTTGTTCTGGGACGTGAACTGGTCGCCGACGTAGGAGGAGACGCACGGCTTGATGCCGCCCGCGCCGAGCGCGATGAAGAACAGGCCCGCGAAGAGGCCGGTCTTCGACTCGTTGACCGCGAGGATGCCGTGGCCGATGCAGTAGCCGAGCGAGAGGTAGAGGATCGTCTTGTACTTCCCCCAGAACCTATCCGAGATCCAGCCGCCCAAGAGCGGCGTCAGGTAGCACGCGCTGACGAAGAGGTGGTAGGTGGCCTTCGAGTCCGCCGTCGCCATGAGCAAGCTCTGGATCATGAAGACGGTGAGGATCGAGCGCATGCCGTAGTAGCTGAAGCGCTCGCAGGCCTCGTTCCCGATGATGAACGGGATCTGGGGAGGGTAGCGATCGTCGCGGGGCTGGGCGGCGACGGGGTCGGCGGCGGTCGGCGTGGCGGTGGGCATGTCTGGCTCCGGGATGACGCGTATTTTACCAGTTTACTGGTAGATGATGACGCGCGGTTTGGGGTCCAACCCGAGGACCTGGCTCGTCGACATCATAGGCCTATCGTTCTTGTAGAAGAGCTTGATCCCGGAGAATTGGACCGGCTCGCGCGTGATCACGCGCCGGTACGCCCTGCGCTTGGCCGCGGGCTGGCCGAAGCCGTCCATGAGCATCACGACCTGCACCCGCGGGTCGAGCCGCACCCGCCGATGGCGGCGGAGCATCCCGTCGGTGAAGCGGTGGACGAGCAGCAACTTCGGCGGCAGCCGGTGGCGCTCGACGAGCTCGGCGAGCCGGATGATCGCGACGTTGACGTCCTCGGCGTCGGAGGAGCCGATCCGCTGCCCCGGCCTGAGGCCGCGGCGCATGTGGAACTCGGGGTCGAGCGCGAGGTGGACGTCGGGCAGTCTCAACCACGGCAACAGACTCGCCAGCTCGGCCTTCACGTTGCTCCGGCCGACCTGGATGTCTAGGATCAGCAGCCAGCCTCGGGACTTCGCCCAACGGTGGACGCGGTCGATCAGTTCCGGCTGCATGCGGGTGCGATACATGCGGTCGGGGCCGGGGAACTCGGATGCGACGATCGCGACGAGCTCGAGCGCCGGACGCACGGTCGCCGACGCGTCCGCCTTCCGCCACCTCGCCGCCTCCCCGGCGAGCCGGTCCAGCATCTTCTCCGGCGCGATCTCTCCGAGGATCCCCATCCGCTTCGAGAGCGGGTTGCCGTAGTAGGTGACGATGAGGCTCCCGGGCAAAAGCGGCGCCTTCGCGGGCGCCTTGGGCTCTCGGGCCCAGGCGCCCAGCAGGAGCCAGGACAACGCGAGGCGGGTCACGACCGCATTGTACTCCCCTAGTGCGCCTTCGCCGAGGCCTCTCTACGCCGACGGCACTAGCTGGCGACGGAGCGGAACACCCCCTATACTTCCTTTATATATGCAGACCGCGGTCGCGCAGGGGCGTGACGTCGTCGTCAAGCTCGCGGATTCGATCGGCCGCGTCATGAAGGGCCAGGACGCCGCGGTCCGGCGGCTGTTGGCCGCCTTCGCGGCCGGCGGACACGTGCTCCTCGAGGACAAGCCCGGCACCGGCAAGACCACTTTGGCCAAGACCCTGGCGAAGTCGATCGGCGCGAAGTTCCACCGGGTGCAGTTCACGCCGGATCTCCTCCCCTCCGACATCCTCGGCGTCTCGGTGTTCGATCAAAAAGGACAACGCTTCGAGTTCCACGAGGGGCCGGTCTTCACCCACATCCTGCTCGCCGACGAGATCAACCGGGCCTCGCCGCGCACCCAGTCGGCGTTGCTCGAGGCGATGGCGGAAGGTCAGGTCTCCGTCGACGGCAAGACCTACCGCCTGCCCGAACTCTTCTTCGTCATCGCGACGCAGAACCCGGTCGAGTATCACGGCACCTACCCCCTGCCCGAGGCCCAGATGGACCGCTTCATGGCGCAGTTCAGCCCGGGTTACGTCGAGCCCGAGGTCGAGGTCGAGATACTCTCGGACCAAGAGCACGGGCACCCGCTCGACGCCGTGGGTCCCTGCGCGAGCGTGGCGGACGTGCTCGCGCTCCGCCAGGCCGTCCGGGACGTGCGGATCTCGGCGGAGATCAAGCGATTCATCGTGGAGATCGTCCGCCGCTCGCGGGGCGCTCCGAGGATCGTCGTGGGCGCGAGCCCGCGGGCGTCGCTGTCCTTGATGAAGATGGCCCAGGCGGCGGCCCTCATCGACGGCCAGGACTTCGTCTCGCCCGAGCAGGTGGTCGAGATGGCGGTGCCGGTCGTGGCCCACCGGCTCATGCTCGAGCCGGACGCCCGCTTCTCCGGCGTCTCCCCGGCCGGGCTCGTCGAGGAGATCTTGAAGGCCGTCCCTCCCCCGGTTTGAAGGACAGGCTCACCTATCTCGGACTGCGCCTGGGCTCCAGGCCCATGGCGTGGGTGCGCCGGCGGTTCACGGCCGCCGGGCAGGCCTCCCTCGCCTGCCTCGTCGCCTCCGCGGTGTGGGGCGTCGACACCAACCAGAGCATGGCCTATCAGGCCTTCACGTTCCTGTGCGCCTTGCTCGGGCTCTGCTGGGCCTGGGCGCGTCTCGCCGTCCCTCGCGTCCGGCTCTTGCGGCTCCTCCCGCGCTTCGCGACGGCCGGCGAGACTCTCGCGTACCGCGTGCGCGTGGAGAACCGCGGAACGCGTACCCTGCGCGGGCTCGCGTTTCGCGAGGAGCCCGCCGATCCGCGACCGACCTACGCCGCTTTCCGGGCGGCCGAGGACCCGGACGACGCGCGCTTCCTATGGCTCGACCGTTGGACGGGCTACAGCCGCTGGCGGAGGCTGATCCAGGCGCACGGGGTGGCGGCCGACGAGGCCGCCGTGCCCGACGTGGCGCCGGGGGCGAGCGTCGTCGTCGAGGCGCGCCTCACCGCGCGGTCGCGCGGGCGCGCGATGCTGCCGAGCTGCTCGGCCGTCGCCGCGGACCCGCTCGGCCTCGCTGCGGCCGCGGGCGGCGAGTCGTCGCCCGACTCCCTCCTCGTCTTGCCGAAGCGCTACCCGGTGCCCAGGCTCGACTTGGCGGGCTCGCGTCGCTACCAGCCGGGCGGCGTCACCCTGGCCGCGTCCGTCGGCGAGTCCCAGGAGTTCGTCGGCCTGCGCGACTACCGGCCCGGCGATCCGCCGCGCCGCATCCATTGGCGGAGCTGGGCGAAGACGGGGCGCCCGATCGTCAAGGAGCACCAGGACGAGTACTTCGTCCGCCACGCGCTGGCCCTCGATACGTTCGGCGCGCCCGGCGAGGTCTTCGAGGAGGCCGTCTCCGTCGCCGCGTCGTTCGCCTGCTCGACCTTGACCCAGGACTCGCTCTTGGACCTCCTCTTCGTCGCGACCCAGGAGATCTGCGTCACGGCGGGGCGCGGGCAGGGGGGGGCGGAGCGCCTGCTCGAGGTCCTCGCGACCGTCGAGCCGAGCCGGGAGGCGGGGTTCTCCGCGCTCGCGGCCTCGGTGCTCCGCCGTCGCGCCGCGCTCAGCGGCTGCGTCGTCGTGCTGCTCTCCCTCGACCCCGAGCGCCGCGCGTTCATCGGCAAGCTCCGCGCCACCGGGCTCCCGGTCGTCGCGCTATGGGTCGTGCCCCGGGGCGCGGCCTGGGCGCGCGAGTCGGGCGTCGTCGGGATCGAGGTCGGCCGGGCGGCCGAGGGTCTGGCGGGGCTGCGATGAGCCTCCCCTTCGGACTCCTGGGGCTCGCGACGATATTTTGGGGCTGGCAGGTGGAGCTGCTCGGGACCGGCGTCTTCCTCGCGGCGCTGCTCGAGGGTCGCCGTTGGGCGGCGATCCGGTGGGCGCTCACGCCGGAGCATTTCGGCCGCATCTCGGACGTCTCGGCGGTCTTGTTCTTGGCGATGGCGGCCTACGCCTACGCCACGTCCGACCCGAGCCGCGCCTTCGTCAAGCTGTCGGTCTGGCAGCCCCTCGTCTTCGCTCCCCTGGCCGTCGCGCAGGCCTACAGCGTCGAGGGCCGCATCCATCTGAGCGCGCTGTTCGTCTTCCTGCGCAAGGGCGACCACGAGTGGTCTCGCGTCACAATCGATCTCGCGCTGGGATTCGGCATGCTGTGCGTGCTGGCGGCCGGAGCCGCGAACGTCCGGACGCCGGCCTTCTACCTCGCGACCCTCGGGCTCGCCGCCGGCGCGCTGTGGGGTGCGAAGCCCGAGGGGACCTCGCGCTGGGCGTGGTGCGCGCTGTTCGCGTCGGCGGCCGCGCTCGGCTGGGCGGGCCAGCACGGGCTGCACGGACTCCAGGGCGTCCTGGAGCGCAAGGCCGCCGAGTTCGTGTTCGGCAACGCGTTGGGCGACCAGGACCCGACGCGCGTCTCGACCGCGCTCGGCCACATCGGCGAGCTCAAGCAATCCGACGCGATCGTCCTGCGCGTGGACTCGGAGGGCCCGCCTCCGCCGCTGTTTCGCGTAGCGACCTACAACCGCTACGGCGGCTTGCGCTGGGAGGCGCGCCGCTCGCCGCTCTTGGCGGTCTCGCGGTCCGGACAGGCGTGGGACATCGCGCCGCCGGCGCCCCGGGGGCGGAGCGTCGACGTGTCGATGTCCTTGGCGGGGGGCCAAGGGATCCTCGCGCTGCCGGCGAACGCCTTCCGGCTCGAGCGCATCGACGTCGGTTGGGTCTCGAAGAGCCGCCTGGGAGCGGTGCGGATCGAGGACGCCGCGCCCTTGGTGCTGCTCCGCGCGATCCACGGGGGGCGGCCCGCGGTGGAGGAAGGGCCCGATGCCGAGGACTTCGGCGTTCCCTCGTGGCACGCGCAGACCTTCTCGCGGCTCGCCGCCGACTTGCGCCTGGACCGGCGCAAGCCGAGCGAGGCGATCCGGCGCGTCGAGGACTGGTTCGCCAAGCGCTTCACGTACTCGACCTATCGCGAGGCGGCCGACCCCGGCGTCGATCCCATCGACGAGTTCCTGCTCAAGACGCGGACCGGCCACTGCGAGCATTTCGCGACCTCCACGGTGCTGCTGCTGCGCGCGGCGGGGATCCCGGCCCGCTACGCGACGGGCTACGCGGTCCGCGAGCGGAGCGTCCTGGAGAAGGCGTGGGTCGCGCGCGGGATCCACGCGCACGCGTGGACCCTCGCCCACGACGGCCGCGGCTGGCTCCAGGTCGATACGACCCCCGCCACGTGGGAAGGCATCGAGGGCGAGCGGCGGCCGTGGCATCGCCCGATCTCGGACGCGTGGGCCTGGGCGACCCACCGCGTCCGGCGCTGGTGGTGGGGGCCCGAACAGTCGCTCGCCCCGGCGGCGTGGTTCACGGTCGTCTTAGGCCTGCTGTTTCTGGCCTGGCGGCTCCTCCGCGGCTTCACCGCGCCCGAGCGCGCCGGCGGCGCCCGGCGAGGCGCGGCGCCGCTCGTCGTGCTCGGCGCCGATTCCGAGTTCTATTTGGTCGAGAAGGCGTTCGCCGCTCGCGGCCTCGGCCGGCGGCCGCATGAGACCGTCGGGGCCTGGGTCGAGCGCCTGATCGCCGCGCGCGCCGCCGACGCCTCCCTGCTGCGGGCGGCGGCGAGGCTCCATGCGCGCTACCGCTTCGACCCGGCCGGCCTCGATGCCGCGGCCCGCGAGAAGCTCCGCCGCAGCGCGCTGGCACTGGCGGACTCCCCGCTTCCGGGCCGTTAGGGCCCCCCGCGCCGGACCCAGCGGCCCAGGCGCCGCCGCCGCTCTCGGGCTACCCTGAGCGCGATGACACCGTTGGCCGCGGCTTTCGCCGGAGCGCTCGCGGCCCAGGCCCTCGCGCAGCATACGGCGCGCCCGCCGGTTGGGGTCGGGACCGTGCCGGTCGCCGTGACGCCGGCGGTCCCGAGCGTCGCCGCCGCGTTGGGGCCGAGGCCCGCTCCGCTCTCGCGTATCGCCGCCGCCGTCAGGCTGACCTTGGCCCCGCCGATCGGAGGGTTCGGGGCGGCCAGGCGCGCCTGGCGCTCGGCCGCCGAGGCGGAGCCGCTGGCCTCCGCCGCTCCGGCGGCGCCGCAGGCTTGGCGCGAGCGCACGCTCCCGCTTTTGGCGGCGGAGTCGGAGGGAGAGGACCTGATCGCCCGCACCTACGGCTACGGCTATCACAAGGTCCACACCCTGGGCTGGCTCAAGCTCGCCGGCGCCGAGCGCTTCGTCGACGACGTGGCGAGAGACCCGGCGATGATGCAGCATTTGCGGGAGTTCTCGGAGTTCTTCAAGACGCGGAAGCTCCCGGAGAGCTATGCCGAGGCCCGCGCCGCGCTGTCCGCCCATCTCGGCGAGGTCGTCGTGTACCGGGGCGTCGCCCTGACCCCGGAGCAGGCGCAGTCGATCGTCCAAGACGGTATCACGTCGAAGGCGGCCCGCCGGCTCGAGGACCTTCCGGAAGGCCTCGGCCGCGCGTTCAACGACCACCTCCTGCACAACGGGGACCATCTCCCTGATCCGTTCATCAGCGTGACGTCGTATGAGGACGTCGCCGCCGCGGTCGCGGCCGACTACGCTCGCGACGGCAAGGCCGTCTACGTGATCTCGATCCGGCTGCCCGAGCTCGACCTCATCCGTCCCCGCAACGGGACCTTCGCCAGCTTCTACCCGTCGGCGCCCGAGGTCATGAACATCGCGCTGCGCTACCCTGACGGCCGCTTCCAGTTTCGGCGGCTCGACGCCGCCTCGGAGTCCGTGGTCGCGTTCCGGATCCTGCCGGGCGAGATCGTAGGGCTCAAGCGCGTGGACGCGCCCCCCGTCATCGACGATATGCTGGAGGATTAGAGGCGAGGCGCTCGCCGAGCCACCAGCAGGCGCCCAGGATCAGCCACGGCATCGCCGGCAGGCGGTAGCGCATCTGGCTCACCGACAGGATGTGGATGCCCATGGTGCCGACGATGAAGAGAGGCACCGGCCAGAGCCTCGCGTCGCGGCGCGTCAGCGCGGCGAGACCGAGGATGCCCAGCACGATGAGCCAGGGCTCGAAGGCCAGGCTGACCGCGACGAGCGCCCAGCGGCCGGCGCCCGCCGTCGGGTGGCTGTGCCGGTTCTCGATGTAGACCTTGTCGGTCCTCGGGTAGAATCGCCAGAACGAGACGAACTTAGCCGCCCACTGCCCGACCACGCGGCCGGGGTTCTCGCGCATGAACGTGAAGGCCCGCCGGCGGAGCGCCTCGTCGCGCTCGACGGGGGGGAGCCGCATCGCCTCTTGATACCACGGCTCGCGCTCGATCGCCTCCATCGCCACGGCCGTGTCCTGCTCGTTGAGCTCGAAGTACTCCGAGCCGTGGAGCAGCGTGATCCCGCCGTGGACGTCGAGCGCGAACTTGCCGTACTCCGCGCGGTTTCTGGCGCACCAGGCGGCCAGCGGGAGCGCCCAGCACAAGACCGCGAGCGCCCACGCCTTCGCGGGCCACGTCCTTCGCAGGACGGCGACGCCACCGAGCGCCCAGATGACGGCCCAGATGTAGGCGCCCTCGGGCCGCGCCAGCGCGGAGAGGCCGAGCATGAAGCCGCCCGCCGCCCAAGAGCCGCGGAGCAGCCGCCAGACGCCGGCGACGAGGAGAAAGAGATAGATCGTCTCGCCCATGAGCGCGCCCGAGTAGTAGATGAAGAACGGGTAGACCGCGCTTACCGCGACCGCCAGCCTGGAAGCGGTCTCGGAGCCCGTCGCCTCGCGCGTCGCGCGTCCCAGCAACCAGACCGTCGCGGTCGAGAGCGCCGCCTGGCCCAGCCGCGCCAGCACGGGGTGGTGCCCGCCCAAGAAGAACAGCGCGAAATACGACACCGACAGCGGCATGATGTGGTGCTCGCCGAGCGAGCCGGTCGAGGCCAGCGTCCATGCGGCGGCGTCGAACGCGTTCTCGTCGATCTGGATCATCCGCGAGCCGACCTTGAGGGCGAAAGCCGCGCGGAGGATGAACGCGAGCGCCAGCCACGCTTGCTCGGGAAGCGCCAAAAAACGCCGCATCTTCCGGCGATTCTATATAATTGCGGCGCGTGAACCCGCGGGCGGCCTTTTGGCTGGTGATCGGGGTCGGGCTGGCGCTGCGCCTGGCCGGGCTCGGCTACGGGCTGCCCGCCGTCTTCAACTCCGACGAGCCGCATCTCGTCAACCTCGCGGTCTCCTTCGGCAAAGGGTCGCTCCGCCCCGAGCTCTTCAAGTACCCGACGCTCTACCCGTACCTGCTGTTCGTTTCCTTCGGCGCGTTCTTCGCCGTCTGGTCCGTCGGGGGGCTGCGGAAGTCGGTCGCCGACTTCGGGGCGTACTTCGCCTGGAGCCCCGGGCCCTTCTACCTGCTCGGCCGCGCGCTGTCGGCGGCCGCGTCCCTCGCCGCGCTGTTGCCGGTCCACCGCGCGGCGTCGACGTGGCTCGGTCCGACGGGGGCGCTGGGGGCGGTCGGGCTCCTGGCGGTGTCGCCGGTCGTCGTCGAGGCGGCGCACGCCGCCAAACCCGAGGCGGCGATGTTCGCGTTGGCCGCGGTCGCGTGGGGCTTTGCCGCGGCCTACGTGGCGGAGGGGCGCCGGCGGAGCCTCGTGCTGGCGGGGGCGGCGTGCGGCCTGGCGATGGCGACGCAGTACACGGCCGCGGTGCTCGGCGCGATGCTCGCGTCCGCGTGGCTCGCCCGGCGTTTGCGCGACGAAGCGGCTGCGCCGGCCGACTTCGTCTTCGCCTGCGCGGCGGCGGCCGCCGGGCGGTTCGTGGGCGCGCCCTACACATTCCTCGATTTTCCCGCGTTCCGGAAGGCGATGGCCGACGTCGCGGCGCTCGAAGCCGCGGCCGGCGGTCACACGGGGCCCGCCGTCGTGCTGGCGAACCTCGCGTGCTTCGGAGGGCCGTGGCTCGGCGGGCTCGCGGCGGCCTGGGGAGGCGTGGACCTGCTGCGCCGCGACCGGCCGCGCGCCCTCTGGCTTCTCGTCCCGGTGCTCGCGTACCTCGCGATCCTGTCCTGGTCGGCCGAGGGAGGCTGGCCTCGCTACGCGCTCGCGGCGTTCCCGGGCTTGGCGCTCTTGGCGGGCGCGGGCCTCGAGGCCGCGGCGGCGGCGCTGGGCGTTCGGGCGGCGGCCGCCGCGCTCGCCGTCGTGCTGCTTCCCGGGCTCTGGAAGAGCGCCGCATTCGACCGGATGATCACGCGGCCCGACACGAGGACGCTCTCGGCGCGCTGGATCGAGGGAAACGTGCCGCCCGGCAAGGCGCTGCTCCTCGACCAAGAGTCGGCCTCGCCTAGGCTGGCGATGGACCGCGCCACCGTGGCGGACCTGCTCCGGCGGACGGAGGACGCCGGCCACCCGCGCGCGCGCTACTACCGCTACATGCTCGCCGGACATCCCGGAGGCGGCTGGCGCGTCTACCGCGTGCCCCGCGACTTCCTCGACCTGCACTCCCACCCGGGGCATGTCGCGTTCTCGCAGGCGGCGCAGCCGATCCTCGACGTGCGTCCGGGGCTGGAGGTCGCCCGCAAAGCGGGCGTCGACGTCGTCGTGCTGACGAGCTTCGGCGCCGACGAGGGCCGCTCTCCCGAGCTCGCGAAGTTCCTCGCCGAGGTCCGCCGGGACGGCAGGCGCCTGGCCGCGTTCGTCCCCGAGGAAGGCCGCGTGACCGGCCCCCGGATCGAGCTCTACGCCCTCCGCTGAGGCGGGGCGCGCGAAATTAGTATTATTTACCCGCTAAAATGGCCGCCAAGGTCGTCGTCGTCATGCCGGCGTACAACGCTGAGAAGACGCTCGAGCGCACCGTGAAGGACATCCCGCCCGGGTCCGTCTCGGAGGTGATCGTCGTCGACGAC